>JAGQJW010000100.1 GCA_020430425.1 Nanobdellota archaeon
TATGCACCTGTTCCCGTCCTTGAAGAGTCGCAGCCGTTTCCATTTGAACACGAAGCCATGCTTGAATAATAATTCACACCATTTAGACAAATAGCTCCAGTCGTCTGACAGCCACCACTTGCACATCTTCCATTTGCTCCAAAAGGGTCATTGCTGCTTGCTGTTGCCGTATCACACAGATCCATGCTGTTGTCACAGTTCGCTACATAATAGTTATTATTGCTGGCATCGACTCGCACCACCCCTCCAAAAGTATCACAATAGGTTTCTGCACTTCCACCTGAAGAGACCCACATACCATCAGGTCCATATGTAGAACCCGCAGTAGTATCACAGCTATCCCCAGTCGAATCAGTATCATAGTCATAAGAGCTTGGATTTGCATATCCTGAGATATAGTACTTGGTTCCATCATCATCATACCATTTCGTTCCTGTTGCACAATCTGAATGAGTGACACCAGTTGGTGTTGGAGTGTGGAGTGCACAGAGACCATTTGCTGAAAACGTTCCCCCAGTGATAGTATTATCACAAGTTACTATAGAAGACCCGCCCGTATAAGCATAATAGCAATCCGATCTCAGATAGGAGGAACCTGATCCGTAAGCGGCTTCTGTAGTATCACAGTTTACTGTTGAAGAGCCAACAGTTCCCGTCGAATAGGCACAGAGCCCTCCTACCGCATAGTTTCCTCCTGCAGAAGGATCACAGGCAGTGACAGTTGTTCCCGTATAATCTGCCAGAGAACAATCGATCATATAGTAAGGCGAATAAGGTGCAGTCACTTCAGAACTAGTATCACAGGACCAGCTTGCACCAGTGCTTGCAACCGTTCCATAGGATGTCCAAGAAGTACTGCTGTAATAGGAAGAACAGCCAACACCATCGTTTGAAGCACTCATAGTGGTACAAGTTCCACCTATACAGTATTCAGAAGGTGAAGCACATTGGTTACCTGAGGTGCATGCTTGTGGAGTAAAATTCCCTGTTGAAGTGCTTTGGTTGCTTGTCTGTCCAGCAGTTAGATTGTTAGTGAAATTGCCGATGAGTGCATTATAGGTGTTGAGTCGCGAAAAATTTCTTCCATTAGCTTCAATGATATCTCCTGTATGTACCAGAAGGTCTGTTGCTTCTAGGGGAGTAAGGCTTCGGTTTTCAAAAATATCTGCCAGCGCTCCAGTGACCATCGGCACAGACATACTTGTTCCTGATTGGCTAAGAGTGTTTCCATCATGATCAATAGTGTTAATATTCTCTCCCGGAGCAAGAAGGAGCAGATTTCCATTCGTATTGGAAATGAACCATAAATCATCAGTTTTCGTGCTTGCTCCAACAGGAAGCGCACCACTCGCACAGGCCGGGTTAGAGATACCTTCAAAACCACCATTTCCTGAAGCGGCAACTACAGTGATCGAAGTGTTGGCAAGCTCATTCACTTTCTGTGCAACAAGCTGATCATCACAATAGTCCCCATAGAATCCTTCTCCTATGCTAAGACTGATAATGTCAACATTCTGGTTTGCGCACCATTCCAATCCTGCAATGATATCACTAGAATATCCATAACCCGTATCATCAATGACTTTTGCGACATAGATACCAGCATCCGGTGCGAAGGTAGAGATAATGTGTGCAACAGAGGTTCCGTGAGAGAGTGTGCTGGAGTAGTCAGCAGTATCATCGACAAAATTGTAGCCATCAACGATATTGTTCAGTACTGCAGTATTCACTCCAGTATCGACAAGACAGATACTCGATCCTGTTCCTGTATATCCTGAGTCTTGGACGGGAGCTGTTGCAGTGATATCAAGTGATTCAACGGCAAATAGCCCTAGCTTTCTATCATCAGCAAGTGTGGTCGCTTCAGTCTCAGCAAGGATCAGAAGCACATCATCAAGAGGTGCTTCTACAGCAAGAAGGTTTCCTGTTTTCTGGTCGACAAAAATAGGGACTGAAGTCGGTAGATCAACAAGATATCTCTTTTTCTGACCGTCTGGTGATTCTAGAGCGACAAGAGGGAGATCTTTTGAAGGAGTGATGACCACTCTTGAAGTCTTTCCAGAAGTAAGTTCTTGTTGGGCAGGTATAGGAAGTTCTTCAAAGAGCTGCTCTACTTTCTTTTGTTCTAAAGAGGTATAATTATGTTGATCGAAGAACTGAGGGAAGAGGCTCTCTTTGATGGTTGCGTAAGTCGTTACTGCGAAGACGTTTGATCGAAGAAGTTTCTCACCATCTGTGACATAGATGAAAAAAGAGGTATTTCCGTCTTCAAAAGGAGTAATCGTCAAGTAATAATCATCTTCTATAGAGACTTTCATTCCCGTCACCAAAGGAGTCTCGAAATAGAGTTCTTGGGGACTGGTGAAATAATCTCGAAGGTCAATGGTAAGTACATTTCCTAGAAGAACTCTCTGGTCAGGGATATCCTTGAGCTGAGTGATTGAAGGGAGCAGGTACTGAACAGAATCAAGAGTCAAAGAGATGTTTCCTGAAAGTTCAACAACCAGACTTGCATTCTCTAGACCATCAAGGAAGCAGGTGTCGATGCAGGCCTCCTCAAAAGAGAAAGTTCTCTGCTTTTCAGGAATAAGAGGTTTAACGATAGGAGTCTTCTCTTGCAAAGTCCCCTGTTCTGATTCATTCTCTGTTACTTCAAAAGTTTGGTTTATTTCTATCGCTTCATTTGTTTCGTTGATAAGAGGAAGAGAAGATGAATCAGACAAAGGCAATGAAGAATTTTTTGGAGTAGTCTCATTGCTTGTCTGATTCACCCCCACTTGAAAAGGAGCTGTCTGGTTCTGCGATTCATTGGAATCAAGAGTTTCATTAAGAGCTATAGTCTGGTTGACTTCAGTTGTCTCATTCGCTTCGATGGTCTGATTGATCTCTAACGTTTCATCTTGCTCTCTTGTTTCATTGTCAGAAAAGGTTTCGTTGAGAGGTTCTTCTAAAGGAGAACCGGTT
>JAGQJW010000101.1 GCA_020430425.1 Nanobdellota archaeon
GTCCTGTTGATCTTCCATTACCTTAGTGATCTTGCAACATTCTTCATCCCTTATTTCATCCCCAGCATTACCATCGACCCTTTCTACATGAATTTCTTAGGCGATCCTACAGGCTCTTCGCATCTGGCCATCAGCACACTTCTCTCGCAGGAAGCCGTATCTTCAGGAGCTTCGGCATTTCTTGGGACTGTTGCCTATTGGTTCAGTGGCTTTGGCATCCTCGTCCTCTTGCTTTTTCCTGTCATCTTCCTCTACTTCATCCTTAATGATAAAGATATCTCCTCTTTTTTTGAGAAGAGAAGACAATCACTTCTTTGGTATCTTCTTTTTCTTTTCGCATTCATCTTTGAGATTGCCCCTTGGGTCAGGCAGCAAAAGATCATTGCAAACGGCATCCAAGGAGTTGACTTTCTCACCCAACACATCTCACAAGTAGCCAATATTGAAATCATCGGATTGCTTTCACTCACCCTCCTTCTTATCAGTCTCTTTCTCCTTAATAAGAAAAAACTTGCAAAATATGCATTCACTGCAGTCTTTTTGATGAGCTTTAGCTATCTAGGACAATACATCTGGAATTTCTATTCTTCCTCAGTCCACTATCACGTTCTTGTCATCTCTTCACAGAACATGTTTATCGGAGTGCTATTTTCTCTCTCTTTACTTCTTGAGACCCTTTTCTATCTAGGAGGATTTTTCCTTCTTACCTATCATGCATCACGAATCGTCATCAAAGAAGTAGTCAAAGAACTGCTGACTGACACTTCCGCATTCGTATGGACCATCATCTTCATTCTCTTGCCACTCAGTCTTCTTTTTGCAGGAACGGCAAAAGCATTCACTCTTGCAACCATCGTTATCGTCACCATCCTTATCTTCAGCTATGCCATGCATCAGCTTCTCATCGGAAATGAATTACGAGATGATTATCTTCTTGGCATCATCGCGACGATTGCAAGCTACCAATTCATCCTCATCTTTGAATTCATCCTTGAGGAAACAACAAGATTAACAATTGCAACCATTACTTTTCTTGAACCATTCATCCTGCTCTTGATCGGCTATTCGCTCCTGAAATATTTCAAGCTCTCATTTACGCTCAAGAAAATACCTCTACTGCAGATAATAAAGATTGCAATGATTGCGTTTGTCTTCAGTCTCTTTTTCTGGCTTATCGCAGAACCAAGACCAGCTATTGGAAATTCTCTTCTTGTCAATGGCATCTATCTTTTTCTCGTATCGGCAGGAGAAGAACTCCTCTTTCGAAGACTCCTTTTCGGACTTGCAACAAAGAATTTCTCTCGACAGAAATCTAATCATCTTCAAGCACTCATGTTCTCACTCATCCACTTCGTTGGCATTGCAAGCATCATCACCTATTATCAAGGAGGAGCAAGCCATCTTTTCTCTTCAGTCACCCTCAACATAGGCGCATGGGCCGTAGGACTCTATCTTTTTGGACTCATTGCCGCACGACTGGTAGACGCCTCAGAGAAGCCATCAATGAGCAGAACCATCCTCTTTCATTTTCTGGTCAACTTCTTTGTCCTGATCATCTTCTAAGAAGGGAAGGAGAAATTTTATAAAGGACCAACTCCAAAAAAAGAATAAGGGGTTAGAATATGAAATGGGGCATTTTCATCATTACAGCAGTGCTTCTTATGGGAGCCGTCAGCGCAGCAGACATCTCTTTTAGTATCAATGGAATAAGTGACCAGACACCAGTTCCTATCAATCCTGGAGAAGATGTCACGGTTGAGATCATACAAGCACCGTTCACTTACATCTATAATGTTCAAGTAGAGACGGACAACGAGCTGCTTCGGCAGGTGATCGAAACAACCCTAGATGAATTCGAACGTACTGACCGTTCTCTAATAGAAAGCGCCACTACAGAGACGAGACCAGCACCTCCTTTCTTGCCAGGAGGAACTCATGAAATCACCCTCACATTCCAATACAGTGATGCACAGTTTCAAGAAAAGACTCTTTCCCAAACCATCATTCTTGATATCCCCCAAGGAAGCTCCAGAGAAAAACTTCTCAACTGGCTGCTTAGTATCCTGCCAGATGATGTAGCAAGTGAACTCATCGACAGGCTTCTTGGACGAAACCTAGAACCCCTACCACGAGATCTCACCCTCGAAGAACTCTTGCAATTTGCAAGACAAGAAGGATTAGATATCAATGTAGACTATCAGATAAAAAAAGTGGCCAGTTCCAATACCACCCAAGAACTAGATAAGGAAGATATTGAACAACTAGAAAAAAATACTGATAATACCGATCTACAAAAAGAACTCAAGAAGATCAAGAGAAGAACACCACCAACCATCACCAAAGACCTGAATGTGTTTGAAATCACCACTAAAAATGGAACCTATAACGTCTCAAAGATCGTTGTTGGTATCGGTAGCGGAAAGAAAAGCCTGAACCGCCTTTCTATCATTGAAGTCATCCCCAAAGAAATTGCAGAGAATGCAAACCTTCTCACCTTTTCAGAACTTCCTGATGTCATCGAGATCGATCCTATAGTCAAATGGAATTTCGATCATGTCCCAGCAGAGGATCAGAAAGAATACAGCTACACAGTTCAAGGGGAAGTGGAAGAGGTCAACAGCACTACTTACTCAGGCGGAAAAGAACCAAGTGCTTTTGCAGAAGCGATCTTGAATGTAATCGATAAGGTTGTTGCAAAAGAAGAAACAAAAGAATGAGACTATCTTCGATAGACTTTCTCTTCTATCGGCTTTCTTTTAGGTATTGAAAGGGTGTTTTTATCACCAAAGATATCGCAATAGTATTCTTTTGAAAATAATCGGTTGAATTGAGATGAGCCAAATCCTTTTCTTGAATCAAGCACAGAAAGCTCTAAACGCTCAACAGGAAAAACAAACCACGGCTTGACCACTTGCTCTCTACTTTCCACCTTATATTC
>JAGQJW010000102.1 GCA_020430425.1 Nanobdellota archaeon
GACTCCAAAGTTGTTTCTCTCGTTGTTGGAGAGACATAAATATCCAAAGAATGACCTGTATAATACAAGATTCCTGTGGGAAGCTGTTTCATAAGGCTTGCAATAGGAACGTTCTTGTAATCTTCGCTAAAAAAATAAAGAAGATCACCTTCATCAAAATTCTTAGACTCATTTCTGTCAAGCACAAAAGAATAGTATGTTTTTCCTGCAGGTGAGTGAAGAACTTGCCTGTAGATAGGAAATCTAAACGAATCATCGTCATTTCCTGGAGAGAACCACGTTCCTTGAAGATATGCAGGACTGACTGTTTTTGTCCCTATATCTTTAAGCGTAGTGTAGGTATAGGTATCTGCAAAAAGAGAATCAAGTGCATCTTTTTTAGAAGGTTCATCAGCAAATATTTGATAGGTGTGCCATGTTGATTGTTTGAAGGAATCATAAGAGATACCTCCAAAATTCTGTGCTTTAGTAAGAAAAGGCGCTGCGAGAAGAGCAAGAGCAGTTATTGTTTTTCGAATATTCATGAAGAAAAGAACATTGGACAGATTATAAAAATTTGGAAATGGGGATGAAAACTATCTTTTTTGCTCAAAACATTTAGTTTTTTTCAATATGTAGAATATGTTATTTTTGCTTAAAATATTTAGAAAATTTAATCTGAAAAATAAAAAAATGCAAAGAATTACTTCTTTGCTTTCTTAGGCATGCTTTTTGGAGCGTCTTCAGTCTCACAAGACTGGCAACCGCAACCACAATGTCCGCCTTTATGCATATGTTTGCAAGCCATTGATGACGCCACAATAAATAGAGCAGTCCACGGAGTGATTCCCCAGAACGCCCAAACGCCAAGATCCTTAAGCAGGAAGCCTAATGCAAACAGACTGATCAAGACAGGTCCACATTTCATATTTTTGCACATGTTCATACACCTCGGTTGTGATGGTGAAATTCACACACCCAGATTTATAAATGTTCTGAAGGATGAAATTCTAAAATATTTAAGCAAAACATAAAAATAAATGAAGAAGAGAAACTTCAATTTATTGGTTATTAAATATATTGTACATACAATTTATTGAATATAAAATAACAAAAAATTATAAGCAAAAACAAAATAATTTAAGAAAATAAATAATCAAAATAATTAGGCAAAAACTAAAATTTATATTGATAATTTTTGACTATATCTCGCAAAGGAACAACATCCTCTTGGGAAAAATCAACATAGTACTGGAACTCCTCATCATCCAAGAGAGCTTGTTTACTCAACTGGTAGGCCATTCCCAAGGGGTTTTGGCTTTCACTAAGTTCCCGAAAGACACCATATCCAAAGATATTATAGGAGCTTTTGAAAGCAGCACCTATCTCAACCAGACCAGAAGGATATTTTTCTAGAAGAGAGTAGACTAAATGAGACAGGAGAAGAGATGCTTTGTGTTGTCCAAGAAAAGACAATGAACTCTCAAAATAGAAGGACGAATCTCGTTGTTCAGGGTAAGATTCTAAGGCTTTTTCAGCTGCCAAAATACCATAATTATAGCTGAATTGTAATGCATTGCTCAAGTGATTCTCAGAAATCTCAAACAGTTGAGGCAATAAGTACTCGAATTCCTTCTTCTTGATCTCATCAGGAAGAATGATTCCAGGCGCATCAAGGAGCTCTTTTGCTTCAGGAATGCAATAGCCGGCAAAAGCATAGAGATTCTGATCGAAACTGGATTGGATATGATGATCGAAATCTCTACCAGGTAAAGGTCCATCCATAGAAGAAGATGAATTGCACGTCCTATTTAATCATTTCTGGAGTACGTACTGAGGACTGTGGTGGACTTTCTTAGCCCACGATCTGCTATGAAAGGGATAGGAATTGGAGGTGGAATGGTGATGTCCTTGCCGATTGAGGGCAATCTTATAGCTTAGATGGGAAGAATGAAGAGAAGAAGTAGGGAACTTTTGTCGATAAGGTGTCAGGAAACGAGGATCTTGAGAGTCCAAGTATCTTGAAGTGTAACGAGAGAGTGGACGATAGAGTCCAGCTAAAGAGGATGAACCGCCAAACATCATCGCTGCAATGATAAGAAAATAGATTCGATCACTGACCATTTTAATTGAACTGTGCCGCTACCGATTCACTCACAGGCACCACATTCTTTCTGGCCTGCATTGATTTGAAGCTTGATTCCAAAGAGAAGAAAGTCAACTCATTTACCGTCTTACGGATCAGAGGGACGCCTTTTGAGACCAGCTTGTTCAATGACACACCAACCAATTCAGACGTCAGACCCAGTTGTTTTGCCATCTCCTCAACACAAAGAGGTTCTGCGGACATATACAACGAGAGAAACACCTCTTGTTCTCTAAGCGATAGATCAATAGAATACGAAGGTGTTGCCACAGATCCCTGAACGGTTAGAGTGAGCTCATCAATACGCTCATTGAGCTTCTCTATTCGAGATTCCAGCTGAGCGATGTATTGATAGGCCGTTGTCAGTTCTGCAGTATTCTGATTGATTGCATCAAGGTGCTCATTGAGCTCATCCTTGATCTTGGAGAAGCCACTTCGCACTCCGTTCTCGATGCTTTCAATCTTCACTGTTTTCTAACCCCAAGTCCTAAAAGCTCTCAAAGTGTATAAAAAGCTTTATCATCAAAAAAATATATATTAAAAAATAGATATTGAAGTAGTTATTTAAATGAGATATCACTCTCAGAAAGGTTCTTCTCACCCATTGCTGTCTCAATACCACCCGGTTCTGGAGAGGAGCTAGGAGAGTCA
>JAGQJW010000103.1 GCA_020430425.1 Nanobdellota archaeon
CACTGAGAAGAATGAGCTTGTGCTCAGGAAACCCTCCTTGAGTAAGTGCATCTAATCCTTTGATTCCTGTAAGTCTTTTCATGTTCGTGGGAAAACCTTTCCTAAATTAAGTGTTTTGGTTTTCACGTCCTCAATTTGTCGATTGTGTAGACGAAGATGATTTTTGTCGGAGTCTCTAGCTTCTGACAGTGCACAGGGGTGTTGGACTTCAGATTGAATTTTGTTCTCAGATTCTTTGGTATGAGAAAATATTTTGTAGCTTCATTTTTTCCCCGTCCAGAAATCTGTGCTCCGACACCTTCAACGTGTTCTGTGAAGACGTGGATAAGATCATAGTGTCCTCGAAGCTGCAAGGCTTCCTCTTGGTCAAGGGAAACTTCCAAGACCACTTTTCCATCTTCTCGTAACTTTGAGCTGAGTATCGTTCCCATGATAAAATCTAAAAAAGACGGAATCCTATATATACTTATCGAAAACAGCCTTTTCAGGCCAAATGAAGACTATTATTTATCATTATTTTGTTATTTTTTATCCCATAATGATTTATTGATTTTTTCTTTTATCTGTTTTTTTGAGAGTCAAACAGGTCTATTTCTCTTTTTTTATCCAGACCTTCAAGTAATCTTTAAGTGGTCAAAAATGAGATTTTCCTTCGATGCACGGGTTGTCTGTTCCATGAGAGTCACGACAATTGTACAGACGATCTCAAATAAGCCCTGTGTACGCTTTCGGGTCAAGGGGAGTCATGTCAATAATATGATGAAATTAAAAAACACCTTTACAACATTTTGTTCCATCGTATTTCTCCTTGGCCTGACCTTTTTTCTCTTTCAAGCAAAGGATGTATCTGGTTCCGTTACTGATGCGCAAGTGATATCCTCTGATACGAACGAAGAATTCCTTGCCTGTCTTGATAATGAGACTATTGTCTGGAACGGTTCCTCTTGGACCTGCCAATCCACCCTTTCTGCTCCAGCCCTTGCAAAAAAGGTCTATCGGGAACTTGAGTGATATCCCCAGAAACCATATAAATTAGGGGCTGTTTCTTTGAAGTGACATGGCTAAGGATCTATTGGTGACTGTTGCTGATTCTAAGACGCTAGAACAGGTGAAAGCCCTTTTTGCAAGTGCGTATCTAGAAGGCTGTTGGCAAGGGGATTTTATGCTGCTTACTGATTATATCGCTTCTGACCAAAGAGAATGGTTTGAGTCAAGAGGAATTCTGGTAACAGTTAAGCCGTTGATCTATTCAAAAAAAGAGTGGGTGAAAAAACATCTTACTGATGAATACGGCCCGATCTATATCCACCGCTTCCATCTTTTTACCAAGGAGTTCAAGAAATGGGATCTGATCCTCTATCTTGATGCAGATATTATCATCAAAGGTTCTCTTGAAGCATTCACGAAGATATCTTTAGTTGCAGGTGTCAAGGATGATATGCTCAATAGACTCAAGTTTCAGCTCAAGAAAAAGCCAATGCAGATCGATGATCGAAAATTTGCTGATCTGAAAAAATCCTATGGGTTGTACTCGCCTGCCATCAATTCCGGAGTGATTGCCTTTCGAACAGAACTGATAAGAAAAGATTCTTTCGATCAGCTTCTTGCTTTGACGGATCGGTTTCTTGCTATCTCAAAATATCCTGATCAGTTGCTTCTCAACCTGTTCTTCTACAGAAAAATCCATTACTTGAGCCATCGATTCAATGCATTCTTCTGGTTGTTTGATTCTTCAAGATTCGCTTTTGAACGTGCAGCAATTCTTCATTTTGCTGGTTATGAGATAAAGCCTTGGGAGAAAAGAAATCCTTATCATTCTTTGTGGAAGACCTATCAGCACGTATCAGAGAAGATTGACTTTACCAAACAGCCAACAATAAAAAAAGAGAGGACTGTCTCCTTGTTTGTCTTCCAACTATTCTATGAGTTGATGATCCTAGAAAGAAGGGTTCAGTTCTTTTTCAAGGAAGTGGATCGGCAGTTAGGACTTGTCGGTCTTTGGCTCAAGAAGAGACATCCAAAGATGTATCTTTTCATCAAGAAGATAAAGAAATGATTTTCAGGTGATTATTTTTTCAGATAGGCTTGGACCGTCTCTTCTGGAGTTCCTTCTTTTACTAGCTGACCTCTATCGATCCAGAGCACTCGATCAGCATGCTTTTTGATCAGTTCCAGTTCGTGGCTGACAAAGATGATGGACATGCCTTTCTTCACTAGCTGTTTGAGTTTTGCGATGCTTTTCTCCCGAAAAGCCTCATCTCCGAAAGTGAACACTTCATCTAGGAGAAGAATGTCTGCCTTGGAGTGTGCAGCAATGGAGAACGCGAGTTTCTGCTTCATCCCTGCAGATAATTGGTAGAAAGGGTACTGCTCATACTCTTCAAGTTCAGAGAATGAAAGGATGGATTGGTATGATTGTTTGATCTCCTTAAGAGAGAGCCCAAAAAGTGATGAGATAAGATAGATATTGTTCTTTACGGTAAGCAATCTTCGAAGTCCTGTCTCAAGTCCGATCATGGATCTGATCTTGCCCTTTGAAGTGATTGAACCTTCCTGATAGGAATAGATAGATGCGATGATGCGAAGGAGTGTACTCTTTCCAGAACCATTTGAACCGATGATCCCAAGGATTTCTCCTTTGTAAAGTGAGAATGAGATATCTTTGAGTGCTTGGTGGGGGGTGGTATTGTTTCCTTGGAAGAATTGCTGGAAGAATTGCTTAGAGGAAATGAAGAATGGTTCCTTTTT
>JAGQJW010000104.1 GCA_020430425.1 Nanobdellota archaeon
CCCTTTTGAGAAGAACGAACCTAAATGGAATGATGATCTAAAAGAATCACACCGAGTCACCCTTTGGCAAGGCCACCGACCATTAGGAAAGATCTATCTAAAAGATGACGAGTTCAAGGTCGATTCATTGCTAGGAAATAAGGTCAACTTGCTCTATCCGGATCTCGATACGGCAAGATCACAGATAGAAGAGGTTGTTGAGGAGCTTCTAGAAAATATCAAGCAGAGTATAGAAGACGTCCCAGACAAGCCGAAAGGAAATCTCTATTGGAAGACCATCTCAGAATCAGCATACGAACTGAAATTCTATTCTCGAACAGTAGCAAAGAACATCATCGTTGGAGATATCTACAGAGGACAATACCTAAAAGGAGGACTTCCAACAGGCGAGTTTGTCAAGAAACAAGGGATGGTCATGGAAAAGATGACACCCGTCGGAGATGGTGTTGATCGCTGGTTCTCAAGACCGAACATCATCAACCACAGCTTTCCAGAAAAGAATTCTCTAGAAGAAGCAAAAGAGCAGTACTGCACCAGACTCAAAGAGTTCGAGAGAGCCTGCAGATCATCAGGACTGTTTGCTAGAAGATAGTGCTTACAATGAAAAGGAAGGAGAAACCAGCCTAAGAGACCTAGAAACAAGAATAAACGCAAACAACCTCACCATAAAGAAACACTGTGAAGAACTAGAATATCTGGGTCACATCGAACTAACACAACACAAGAAAAACGAAGCAAACGGAAGACCATACACGACAGCAAAACTTCAATGATTCCAAAACTTCATCAAAATATCTATTGAAGGCGCTAGGCGTTCTAAAGTTTGAGGAAATATTGAAATAACTAATATTACTAAAATAATCATTATAAAAATTAACGCAACCCAATATTTCTGAATAAAATCAAAAAAGAGAAGTAAAGGTCTGAAAATGAACCTTTTATTAGCAGTATAAGAATTTTGTAAATGCTGAAAGATATCAAAAGTTTGAAACTTATATTTTATGCACCAAAATTTTTTAGCAATCTCATAATCTTCTTTTGATGTTTTTTCTAATTTTTTCTCAACTTTTTTAATTTCTATGATGATTTTATGATATTCTTTTTTAGAAATACAATTTAAACAATAAAGCATATATTTTTTGAAAAATTCAATATCGTCTTTCTTAAATAATAATAAAATATCAATAAACTGACTTCCAAAAGAAATATTCATCTTAGCATCTTTGTTTCTACATTGAGCCATCAAATTCTTAAAAATAAAATCTTTAAATTCAATTAACCTATTAACATCTTTCTCAGCTATAATCATTAAAGAATAATAAGGTATTAATTGAAAATAATTCACAATAAATCTATTAAGAAATAAAACACCTATTCCTAAATAAAGACACATAAAACTCAATATAAATAAAGGAATGAAAAATAGTTCTCTGTTAATTACAGTCAAACCTCCAAGAAATAAACCTAACCCCAAAATCAATCCAATATATGCACAAGCAATTGTTACAAAAATAAATAATTGTCTTTTCCAAACTTCACCATTAACATCAGAAAAATTTCCTTTTTTTGCTTCTTTTTTCAATTCTCGATCTCTAAAAGTCACAACACGAGTATATTTTTCTTTAAATGAAGAATACACATGTCTATGAAAAACATAAATTGAAGTGACAGTAAATAGAATTGTCGAAGATATAAGAATTATTAAATTAACAACATCATTGCTTGCAAAATATTTTTGACAAACTAGTAATATAAACAATACACTGAAAAAAATAGTTTCTAAAGAATTTTCTTTTAAATATTTGAGTATATCTTGATAAAGACGCTTAAAGGGGTTTGTTTTATTACTCATAACATTCCAAAATCATCTCAATTAAATAAATCTTTTCTAGAAAATCAAGACAAACATCAAATTTTATTTATAAAGGGTAAAAAAACGAGACATATATGAATAACCCGCGAAAAACATCTCCCCTGGCCAAGGGCTGCTTTTAAAGCAACATCCCTACCAAGAAAAATCAATTAAAATCACTCAAAGGAGCGAAATGTCCAGAAATAATACGAGAATTATATCCATTTTCAAAATTTTTTAATTTAGTTGCATGGTTTTGTAGATGATCATGCTCAGAGAGTTTTTCTGCAAGATAGTTAATGAATTCGCTTCTTTCAACTTTTTTAATTATTGCAGTTCCAATCATTTCAATAGTACCCATTATTGCAGAATCAGGATTGATTTCTAAATTGTCCCGATATACACCTTTATTGAGTCTGCCATTTTTACCAGAAACAAACTGTTTGTAAATTCCATGAAGATAATTAGCTTGTTTATTTTTATTAAGTTTTTTAATTTTTTTTTCAAGCATTTCAATGGATGGGTTTGCTCGTTTAATAGATTCTTGCTCATCATCATAAATATTACTATATTGACATTCAACCGATTTAACAATACGACCATCATTTAATTGGAAAAACGTATTATAAGGTTCTAAAGCATCATCTCTAACAATTTTAGATTTAAATTCATAATCAGTGTTATATTGGAAAAATACATTCACTTTATTACCAACGTCAGATCTTTGTTGTGGCAACTCAGCTTCCATATTTTCAGACAACTCAGCGCCAGAAAAATATTGACCTTCGCAAGTTTCATAAATTTGTTCATAAGGTTCTTCTGCATCAGAACGAATAAGTTTCGAAGGAATTTC
>JAGQJW010000105.1 GCA_020430425.1 Nanobdellota archaeon
AATGGAAGATCAACAGGACACTAAAACCTAAGTAGAATTTCTTGTGGTTAGTGAATAGTTCAGTGATGGTCTTGAGAAGCCAGTCATCGAAGTCTCCGATCTTATTGAGTACTTTACTTTTTGTTCCTTTGATATCTTTGACCGCAAAGAGGATTGCAAGTACGAGAAGGGTCTTATCAAGAGAGATGACAAACCATTGATTGACAAGTGAGAAGAAATATTGGAAGATGGCGAAAAGGACGATGAGGCTCAAGAAGAACTTGACGATCTTGCTTGATCCTTGAGTATCGGCAAAATTGTTCCATTGTTCTTCCTTTCGTATGAACAGCCGTGCAAAAGAGTGCATCACAGATTTTTTTGAAAAGGTAAGCTTGTTTGCAACGTATGCAGATATGAGGATGAGAGAACCGAATCCAACAGAGACGGTTATGCTGCTTAAGAGTGAAATATGGCTTGCATCAAAAAACAGTCCTATGACGCTTTCGCTAACCAAGATATAGTAGGTTGCAAGTATGCTCCAGTCAAGCCACTGTTTTCGTTTTCCGAAAAGGAATGAGGAGAATTTGAGTTCGTACCAGAAATAGGCAAGGATAAGAGAGGTGATTAGTTTATCAAGAATATCAAGTGATGGAGGGAGAACTCCAAAGAAGTCTGCAAGACCGATGGCAAGAAAGAGGATCTTGATAAAGATGCCTATGTATTGTGAGAACTTCTGGTTCATACTTCTAGAAAGAGAGGATGCTCTTTAAATATCTTCTGTGGCCTTTATGAATGGGTAAAGAAAGATTTAAGTATCTTCTTCTAGAGGTTCTGGTTGGTGTTAGAGGAACTGATTGCTAAGTCTTGGTCAAAAGAAACTTCAAGTGATCCAAACGATTGGACGGAGGATAATCCTGCAAGAGGACAGTGTGCAGTTACTGCATTGATTGTTCAGGATATGTACGGGGGGAATATTCTAAATATGCTTGTTGACTTTAGAGGGCAGACTGAATCCCATTATATGAATCTCGTTGATGGAAAGATCGTTGATCTGACAGGAATACAATATGAGGGAATCACCCTTGATTATTCAAAGGCTGCTCCTAAACGAAAGGACTTCGCCTCGACAAGAGAATATATTCTCTCTTATCCTCAGACGCAGAAAAGATATGAACTCCTCAAGAACACTCTTTCTCAAAACAGGAAGTGAATCTCATTCTATAAGAAAAGGCTTGCGCCAAATATGATTCCAAGAAGGAGAATAAGAAGGAAACTCAGCGTAATCTGGATGATCCATGCAAGAAATGCCTTGAACCATCTAAGACGAAATATCTCGTGGTAGAGCCAGATAAGAGCGATGAATGCTATAATGCTTGCAAAAGGGAGAAATGCGTAGATGGCACCGACAACGATGCCGCTGATCACATTGACAAGGATTGCTTTGATGATGCTTGACTTTCCTCCTAAGAGTTTCACGGCGATGTGAAGAGGAAGAGAAGCTATGATGAATGCTGCAATGATGATGAGAAGTGCGGTGAATGCTGCTGAGATGATCATATGAGAAGAGATGTTCTGCTCCTTTTTATGCGTTTCTTTTTGACCGATGAGTATTTAAATAGGGTTTCCTTTGCCTTTGGATTATGGAGTATGGGGAGATATTAGCGACTATCAAGCCTTCGCAAGCTGATGTGGAGAAGATTTCACAGATCAAAGAGGAAGTGATGTCAGCAATCAGATCATCAGCAGAGACGAATGATATTGAGCTTGAAGTGGTTGCTGGAGGTTCCACTGCTAAAGGGACCTTTCTAAAAGGTGACTTTGATATAGACATCTTTGCTAGATTCAAGACTGCAGAGAAGAATATCTCTGATCAGTTAGAGCTCCTGCTCTCAGACTTTGCAACGCAAAAGGATGTACTCATCGAGAGAATTCATGGTAGCCGTGATTATTTCACTTTCTCCTACGAGGGGTTGTTCTTTGAGATCGTTCCTGTGAAGTTCGTTCGAAGTGTTTCTGAGGTGGAGAACGTAACTGATATGTCTCCTTTGCATGTGTTCTGGATGCAAAAGCATAGCTCGGATCAGCTTAAGGATGATATTCGCTTGGCAAAGCAGTTCTGCAAATCTGCTCTGGTCTATGGTGCTGAAAGTTTCATCAATGGCGTAAGTGGCCACGTTCTGGATATTCTTATGGTTCATTATGGTTCCTTTAATGATTGGATCAAAGCAGTCGCTTCTTGGAGTGGGGCAACAGTCATTGATACTAATAAGGATCATGATGATGTCTTCTCTTCTTTGAATCAATCAAAGTTGGTCTCTCCTCTGATTGTTATCGATCCTGTCGATAAGGGGAGGAATGCTGCAGCTGCACTTTCTCAGGAGAAGTACAATAAGCTGATCTCAAAAGCTAATGCATTTCTGCTAAACCCTTCAAAGGAGTTCTTTATCATACCTTCTTTTGACCTTAAGGGTCTGCAGGCAAAAAAACAGCAAGGAGAATCATTGTTTGTTCTAGAAGCCACTCCTCAGGTCGGAAAAAAAGATGTGGTG
>JAGQJW010000106.1 GCA_020430425.1 Nanobdellota archaeon
TCATCCTTGGCGTAGTCAAGAAACACAGCGGATTGAAGATCGGCGACCTGTTCAAGAAGTATGAAGAGAAAGGAGGCCAATCAAGCTATAAGACCTTCCAGCGAAAGATTGCAAAACTGGATGAAGGAAAATTCATCCACGTCACCAAGAAGACCGGAGCTGGTGGAAACACCACGATCGTTGAGAAGAAGCTGACTGACTTCTAAAAATTTATTCTGAAAAAATTAGAGATGATTAACAATCTTAAGAGCCTTGTAGAGCTTATTGCCAAGTTTCATCGAAGGAATAGGGATAGTTGATTGAAAGATATAGTTATCAATCACGTTCTGAGAAGGGGTCAACCCTGACTGTATCAAATAAGAAGAGACTACTCGAGTAAACTCAGCAGCAGCATAGTTCTCTTCAAGATGTCTTTTTGCAGCAAGCAGATTCAAGAGATTCTTCTCAGACTTATTTTTCTCCCAAGCCATCTCAAACTGAATCTGAGCAAGATCATAATCACCTTCATTGAACGCCAAGATACCAGCAATCCTTTCAGCGAGATCACTCTTTACGTGATTGAGGATTCTGATGTGAGTGGTAAGATCAGTATCTCCCATCTCTAAGAGACTCAAAGAATGAGCAATTGCACCATATTTAGAAGACTTGTTGTCCTTGAGATAATCGACTGCGAGATGAAACTTGTCCCGCTCATAAGCAATGAGTCCTCTGCTTTCTACAATCTGATTAGCCTTACCCGGGATTGCATCAAATGCTTTAGAAGCAAGATCTAATTTCTTGTCATACGCACAGACAACCCCAAATGCGGCTTTAAGATCTGCCTCTTGAGAATTAAAGATATCACTCTGTTTCTCATAGATCCACTTCGTGTCATCTGCAGCAATACAGATCATGAGCCCTTGAGGATGAAATAATTTTTTTCTTTGTGACTCGACCTGATTTTTGAACTTCTCTGCCCCTTTAGAACCTAGCTTGGAGCGAACTTCAGAAAAGTTACTGAATCTAGTGAAGTCAAATTTAGCTAGATCAAAGTCTGAAAGCGTCTTAGATAAATTGTCAAACAGATCATTGAAAAAATCAGATCCCATAAAGGAGAAAAATCAGTTAGAACTTATAAACTTTAAGCTTCCTGCACTTTTCCCTTTCTCAAGAGAATATTAGCGATAAGTGAAGGCAAGGTTGCTGTCTCTCCTTCCTGAAACGGACCATAGACTTCCCCTTGTTTCCCCAGAAACTTAGGGACATTTGAGATGAAAGTGACTGATTTCTCATCAGCAGCTACAGAACCCTCCTCCTGCGAGGAATCCTGATCGTCTTCTTCTGCAGCAGAATCTTCTGATTTTTCCTGAACAACATAGGATTGGGGAGAAATGACCGGCAAGGTCTTGTTGAAGACCTGAGTAAGCACTTCTCGTTTATAGCGGCGCAGGAGTTGGATCGTCTCATCATAGAGCGCTTTCTCCTCACCAAGCATGTTCTTCGTATCGACGAACTGCGCATGATCGCTTCGCACCACATTTACGGCAAGTCCCACGATCTTTCGCTCACGATGCTCATAGATCTCCTTGATGATCCGTTTGATATTGTTGAGCTGAATACGGGTCTTCTCCTGTTCGATAGTGCTGGTCTTCTCATAGAAGGCCTCACGATCCTTAAGATACTCAATCACATACTGCCAGAAACGAATATCAAGGGCTTGAAGCTCCTCAAGGCTACGTTCCTTTCGTAGCAAGTCAAAAAGTGTTTCGTAGGTAATATGAATATCCACTGCTAACCCCAATTTCTAGAAAATAAGGAGTTATTTAAATCTTTACTTGACAGCCACATCATTTAAAAAGACCTTTCGGTTCTCCTCACACCATGTCAGAACTTCATTTTGAAAACTTCAGCTTCAGAACTGTTGGAGAAGAACTTATCGGCACCTTCGCCAAGAGATATGAGTTCCGTCTCCCTTTGGATGAACTTACCAGTCTTGACAGTGAAGTACAGGTCAATGGCAAGACCATCAGCTTTCCTAACCTCAGCGAGAAGAGTGCTGACAATAAGATGAACCGGATCATCAACAAGGGATTGCACAGCCTCACGCACAAAATCAACGGCAAACAAGTGGTGTACATTGACGAGGAAAGCGGCATCCCTCTAGTCGGTTCAGGAGAATTCGGAGTAGTAGACCGAAACTCGAGCCTTCTTGAAGTCAAGACCCATACGGGCTGCAATCTCAACTGCACCTATTGTTCTGTGGATGAGGGGGTCAATGACAAGACAGCAGACATCCTTATCGATCCTTATTTTCTTGCAAGTGAATGCTCACGCCTTGCAGCACGAAAGAAACACCCAGTCGAGTTCAATCTCGGCCCTCATGGAGAACCGCTCCTCTATCCATTCATGGAAGAATTGATCACTGAACTAGCAGCCATCCCTAATTGCCATTGCATCTCCATGAACACAAATGGCATCATGCTCTCAACAGAGACTATCGACATGCTCAAACGAACCGGTT
>JAGQJW010000107.1 GCA_020430425.1 Nanobdellota archaeon
ATTTCACAGGATTGTGGGGGAGATTAAACAGTTGTTTTCAGACACAATCAGGCAGTACGAGACGTGGCTTGCCTTCAAGGAACACACTTTCGAGCCTCTCCCTAAGGTCATTTTCAAAAGATAAGATTCAACTCTTATTCTTTTTGCATGTCCCAGAGGGATACTCAGAAGGAGCTTACTCCTTCTGCATAAAGTGAGCGAATCCTGCTAGTATCAGCATCACTGCTCCTAGGAGGATGAATCCTAATCCCTTGTCAAGTCCGTCTACGGTCTGTGAGAGATAGCTACCAAAACCTACCATGGCAAAGATGAAGCCGACCAGTCCTAGGAAAAAAAGGATAGTTCCTTTGATGAGATTGTGCATGAATCGGGTTGCCCGTTCTTCTGCGTGGTCGATAATCTCTTCTGCTCTGGTTCCTGCTTCATGCATGGTATCTTTCACTGCGTGTTCCAGTCCTGAGAGGAAGGTGTTTGAGAGAAGTTTTTTGAAAAAGGAAAAGACGGCCATCTCTTACCGCCTCTTTTTTGCTGTTGTTTTTTTCTTTGCTGGAGCCTTCTTCTTAGTGACTTTCTTGATGGCTTTTTTTGGAGCTGCTTTCTTTGTTACTGCCTTCTTTACTTTCTTGGCTACTTTTCTTATTACTTTTTTAGCTTTCTTCTTTACAGCAGGAGCCTTCTTTTTGACGACGCTTTTCACTTTCTTAGCGACTTTCTTTGCCTTTTTTGCAGCAGTTGGTGCCTTCTCTTTTACTTCTTTCAGGCCTTTTTCCAGTTCTTTCTCGAACTGTTTTGCTGCTTTCTCAACATGGCTCATGAACAGTTTCTTGTTCTTCTCGATATCTTTGCTGAATTCTTTAGCGTACCGTTCTGCTTCCTTCTTGTCGATATTGTTCTCTTTCATGTACTTGTGGATCTCAGTCTTCACTTTCTTGGTAGTGAGTTCTGTGATGCCTATTCCAAGCAAAAATCCTTTCCGTAATAGATCTTTCATAGTGGTTACCTCTTGTTTTTTTTATATTTGTGAGATTTTCTTGTAGATGATCTGAAGATTGATGTCATCAGCTAAAATCTTTTTTGTCAGTTGCTCAACGATAGTAAGCTGTTTGAGCAGTTCCTCAAGGAGATTCTTCTTGAGTGCGGAGTGGCTTGGTCGTTGCTCAATGATCTGCAAAAACTCGTCGATGGATTTTTGCATATCTTCAAGGTCGGTCTTCTTGTCTGAAAGATAGGAATCGTCCTTGATGATGAAATATTTGAGATTCTCAAGCTTCATTCCGACAATCTTGTTGATGTCCTCTCTGATCTTGGCGACGTCTTCTTTTATGGTGGTCATCTCCTTATAGAACTGCATCAGCTCCTCATCCTTGACTTCCCAGGTGGTCTCATCGATCTGCTTTCTGAATTGGTTGATTTCTTCTTCTAGGTGGACGATGATTTTTGTCATCTCTTCATTGAGCTGTTCATCATCGATCTCTATATAGTAGAGTTTTGTCTTTGGTTTTCCAAAAAGCTCTTTCAACCCTGAAAACAATCTATTGCACCTCTTCTGCTTCTCTTCCTAGTTTAGAGATTTATAAAGGTTTAGAAATTTGGTAGCGTGTTTTCTTTAATCGTTACGTTTTTATAGTGGGTGGCCGTTTGTTGTGTTCATGGTGTGGCAAGACGATTTCAAGAAAGCAGGTTCTATTGCTTCTCAGGCCCTTCAGCACGGCAAGTCATTGGTCAAAGAAGGCGCTTTAGTAGTTGATATTCTTGATAGGGTTGAAGAGTTTATCCTTTCAAAAGATGCAGGGATTGCTTTTCCTGCCCAGATTTCTCATAATGCTGTTGCTGCGCACGCCTGTAGCACTCTTGACGATAAGACAACCATTCAGGCTGATGATGTAGTCAAGCTTGATTTCGGTGTCCATGTCAATGGGTTCATTGGTGATAACGCCCTGACGGTCAATCTTTCAGGAGAGCATGATGATCTTATCAAGGCAAGTCGAGATGCTCTTAATACTGCAGTGAAGATGGCAACTCCTGGAACGAAAGTAGGGGAGATCGGTGGAGCCATTCAGGATACGATCACCGGTGCAGGATTCTCTCCTGTAAGGAATCTTTCCGGTCACGGTCTTGGTCAGTTTGAGATTCATACTTCTCCTTCCATGCCAAATATTCGTCTGGAGCAAAGTGATGAGCTTCAAGAAGAGATGACTATTGCTATCGAGCCGTTTGCAACCACTGGTAAAGGTGCTATTGCTGATAGCGGAATGGCTTCTGTTTTTACTCACGTCGCGAATCGTCCAGTGAGAAGTCCTCATGCAAGAGCTATTCTCTCTTCTCTTCAGAAATATAATGGTCTTCCTTTTGCCATGCGTTGGCTAGAACGGGAGTTTGGTTCTGCAAAGACTAGATTGGGATTAAGAGAATTGGAACGGGCAGGTGCAATCATCAGTCACCCTCCGCTTAAAGAGATTGCAGATGGCCTAGTCGCCCAGTCAG
>JAGQJW010000108.1 GCA_020430425.1 Nanobdellota archaeon
ATTCGGAATACTAAATCGCTCTCCTCCACTGACCTCTTCAGGGAGTTGTTCTCGTCCTCGTTTCAAGAGTGCTTCATAATCCATAGAACAAGCGAAAAGGGAACTTCTTTTTAAATCCTTTGCTCTACAGGAGAATTGTCTTTCCTGTACCCTAAACACAGTTCTCAGCTAGAAGTCACCAAGGCCGGTCTGTTTCTCTTTCTCTTTTCCAAAGACATCTATGACTCTTTTCCTGGTAAGATAGAGCGTCTCTTTAAGATAGTTGGAGACATTGAATTTCTCTGCAAGATCAATGCTCATCTGCAAGTATTTCATAATACTTCCTTCTGAGATGGTGAAGATGATCTTTCCACCGCAGTTGGTACATTTTCCTGAAAGTGGTGGTCGCCGGTATTTCTCGTTACAATGTACACATCGAAATTGCTGGAGAGAGAATTTTCTCAGGTTACCTTTAGTATCTCTGATGAAATGCTTCTCGATGACGAGTCGTGCAACGTCACTTGCTTCTACAGCTCGAATACGTTCTCCTAGAAGCATCTGTCCTTCAATCTTCTCTCCCATACTAGGAAGCATCTTATAAGAAGAGACTCTTACTCCCTGATTGATGTTGGTTGTGTCGTGCGTGTATCGCATTCCTTCAAATTGTTCGGGTTTGAACAACACATCATTGATCTGCTCAATCTTTATCTCCCAAGGATACTTGTACGCTTCGCATGCTTCGTAGAATTCAAGAGGATATTCTCCTACCCGATCGACATTGAAGGCCATATCATCAACCTCTGCTGGGTTGAGAAGAGTGGTGAGTACCAGCGGTGCATCCATGGTTGAGCCTCTGCTTGTTCCAAGATATTTCTGGGAGAAGTTAAGAAAGGCATCAAGGAGCAAAAAGACGCAACTCTCATCCCCATCACAGTCTCGTCTCATCGCAGCATGGTAGAGAGGGTGTGCGAGAAGTCCTTGGGTCTTTGTGAACCCGACAATCCGACCGACCGTTCCCGCTGACGTATGCGGTGCAAGTCCGATGATAAGATGACCCACAAGATCGTCTTTTGTTTTTGCATGGTAATAGGGCTTTTGCTTATAGAGATGAACGAGAAGCTCATCAATGAAATGAGTGGTCTGAAGAAGTATCTTGTCCGAACCTGAGTCAAGCGACTCTTCGCAGGCTGGCAAGACGACATCCTGTGCAAGAAGTTCAAGGACCTGATCCTCCCGTTCAAGTTCATTGTCATCAATGTCTTTTGTGTATCCTAAAGAACGAAGTTTAGCAACACTTGTTCCGACCTCTACTGGTTTGAAATGAGTAAGAGTAACTTCACTTGCGTCGTATCGGATAGTTCCGTCTTTGTTGACCGCGACATCATGTTTTGCCCGAAGGATCGCTTTGAGAAGATGTTCGGGGGTGTGATCCTTTCCGACTGTTCCTCGAACACCTTTGATGAGGTCAGGATAGATCTTTGTATCCATTCTTTTCAGACAGTAATCAAAGAGTGCTCGGATAGGAACGCTCCATTCCTTATAGTCAAGAAGTGGTACATCTTGAGGTGCTTTGTCTGGAAGGAATTCTTCTTTTGTTTTCGGATTGATCTTTGTCCTGATCGTTCTGGTATCACACATCTCGCACACACTAAACGGTGTCTTGTTGCTGCATTTTGGACAGAGAAAAACAGGAAAGGTGCTCGTGACTTTCCCGACTTCCAGTGCTGATTGAAAGCTTCGAAGTCTTCCTCCATCTTCTCCGACAGGAAAGAGTCCGTGTGGAGAACCGGTGAGCTTTCTCATCTTAGCTTTTTCCGGTCGTCCCATTCGAGATCCGATAAAGATTCCTGATTTGTCTTTCACTTTGAAGTCGGCTAGTTTGTTGACCAGGTCAAGTGGTTCTCCATCCCATTCTTCAAGAAGTTCTCCTGCATCTTTGGCATCTAGTGCTGATTTGATATTAAGGGTGTGGCTGAGTGCAAGCGCATCATCTCCTTGGATGACTACCTGTCCTTCAATGATTTTATGAGGTACGCCAAGAAGTTCTAATGCTCGTTTTCCAAGAGTGAATTCATCAGTGTGAGGAAGAATTATCTTCGGTACTTCTAGAAGAAAATTTCCATGATGGAGATATTGGATGAGATGTTCGAACTGTTCTCTGGTGAGTTCCTTGTAGAAGTAGGTATAGCGGGGATGGAGAGGGATGGATAATTTTTCACTGAGCTGTTTTGCTAGTTCAAAAGAGATCTCCGTGATGATTGGTTTTTTTAGCAATTGATTGATTGCTTTTTGTGGAATCTGGAATTCATCTTCAAGGTCCTGTTTGGTAAGTCCTTTCTCTTCCATTGCTTTCTTGAGATGGAGAATCCAGTATTCTTCACAATATCCGGGCGGGACAAGCACGTGTGCCCGATCAAAGAAATCACCATAATTGATGAGTACATCTCCAAGATAGATGATCTCTTCGATATCCTTATCA
>JAGQJW010000109.1 GCA_020430425.1 Nanobdellota archaeon
CGGGAGTCGTTGTTATGTTCTCCTCCACGATGGTAGTCATCAAAGTACTTTCTGATAAGAAACAGTTGGATACTTTACATGGTCGTATTATCATTGGAACGTTGCTGATGCAAGACGTGGTGGCGGTCATGTTGCTCTCGGTATTGAGTCATGTAGATCAGTTCTCCGCAGCGACATTGATTGTCTCTATTGCTAAGGCTGCTCTGGTCTTTGTTGTCGCCTGGCTCTTCTCGAAGTTCCTGTTTCCTCAGTTGTTCAAGTTTGCTGCAAAGACGCAGGAACTGTTCTTTCTATTGAGCATCTCTGTCTGTTTTCTTTTCTCATTGGCTTTTGTCAAGGTCGGTTTCTCCATTGCAATCGGTGCCTTTGTCGGTGGGTTGATGCTAGGTAACCTTCCTTACAATCTGGACATCATCAGCAAGATCAAGAGTCTCAGGGATTTTTTTGCTACCTTGTTTTTCGTTTCAATGGGTGCAAAGCTTACTCTTAACACCTTACAGGCATATACGGTTCCTTTTCTGGTCATGCTTTTTGCAACCGTCATTTTCCTTCCTTTCATCACTTTCCTGACCACAATGATGTTTGGATTCAATAGGCGAGTCGCTTTCCTGACAGCACTCTCTTTGAGTCAGATCTCTGAGTTTGCCTTGATTGCAGTCGATCAAGGATTGCGTCTTGGGCATGTCGATCAGGGTTTTCTTTCATTGACTATAATGACTGCTCTTACCTCTATTATTATTACGTCCTATCTGGTCAAGTATGAAGATTCATTCTATTCTTTCATGAAGCCATTCCTGAAACTCTTTGATAGGTTCTCCCATAAGAAACGTGCCTACGAGCATGATGATGTGCATGTTCCTCACAAGGTGGTCATTGTCGGTTTTGATCGTATCGGCTATTCGGTGAGCAAGACTTTAGAGAAGATTGAAGATGATGTGCTTATTGTCGATTTTAATCCTGATATTATTGATCATCTGATGAGAGAGAAGATTCCTTGTATGTATGGAGACATCGGTGATGATGAAGTGCTTGACAAACTCTTTTTGGAACAGGTCCGCATCATCATCTCAACTATTCCTACGCTTCGAGATAACCTATTGCTGGTTCGAAAGGTCCGTCATCTCAATAAGGATGCAAAAGTGATCATGACTGCCTATATGGTCGATGATGCTCTTGAGCTCTACAATGCTGGAGCGGACTATGTCATTCTTCCTCACTTGCTTGGAGGACATCATGCAGGTCTGGTGCTAGAAGACATTTCAAAGGATTTGGATTCCTTGATCCTGACAAGACTCAATCATATCAATGAGTTACGGGCTCATCAGGCAAGACACCGGCCTCATTTCTTTAGGGATAACAATTTATAAATCAAAAAGAACGCTTAAATATTCTTGTTTGATTCTCTCTTTTCATGAGTAAAGACGAACATTCTATTGATAAGTATGCTCTTACGCTTAGTCAGGAAAAGATTCTTTTAATGGACAAAATCGACAACATTGATAGTGCTCTAGAGATTATCAATAGTGTTGATTTAGAGCATGCAGATTACTTGGTGAGTATTGAGTCTTACTGGGCTGAATATGGTGAAAAACCCTTTAATTCAATTTATGAGAACACTTCTTATCAGTCTGCTATGAATCAGGCAGAGAAGGAGTTTATGGATTTGAACAGAAGAAAGGATGTTCAAGCAAAATCGTATCAGGTTAAACTGCTTGTAGGTAATAAGCAGTTATCTCTTCCTAAAGACTTGGTGGTTGGGTATCATAAGAAACTTAGAGACGAGTATCTAAAACAACTTAACTTATAAACGACTTTTCTTTTCTTCTTTCTTATGGATTCCTTTGACCAACAGAAAAAAGAGTATCTTGATGCTCTCTACAAGCCTGACCGTTCTAAGAAAGGCAATGTGGATGAGCACATCAGTAGTCTGTTGGATACAATAAATAATCATTCTGATTTTTACACGACCAGTTCCTGCAGTGGTAGGATCATGCTGATTGTCGATACGAAGTCAAAAGATAAATCTCAAGCAAAGTGGCTCTTTGTCAGCCATGATCAGGTCACTCTAAAAGAGCTTGAACCTCATCTCAAAGAATTGCCTCAAGAGCCTGTCTGGTTTCGATTGGAAGGGATGATTCTGCACGTCTGTGCTCGAACCTTTGATGATGCCAAGAAATTTCTTATCTTCGCTCAGAACAATGGCTATAAGCACGCAGGGATACTCTCTGCTAGTAAACGGTTTATCGTTCAGATCATGGGTGTCAATCGCTTCGATGCACCAATTGCTGATAAAGGTGCTCTTTTGGTGAAAGAAGAGTATTTCTCTCACGCAATCA
>JAGQJW010000010.1 GCA_020430425.1 Nanobdellota archaeon
CATCTTCTATGATGATCTGTTTTCTAAATAACGGACAATCGAGAACTAATGTCTCAATCTCTCCACCTTCACCACTTGGATTGATCCGATATTCTCTCATCAGTTTCTCAAGCTCCTGAATAACAACGGAATCAATTTCTCTTCCTAACCAGGTATCATCAAATGGATAAGCGAAAACTCCTGCAATGACTACTTTGAAATTATTCTTGAGCAAGGTCTCAAGCAGCTCGATCTGATCCATCTGCCATAGAGGGTTGAATACGTAAAGATCAAGCTCGTTACAGATCTTCTGGATACGGGTCGCTTGATACTGAGAACAGACTGCACCCGTTACGATCCCTTCAATACCGAATTCTTCCTTTGCCTCCTTGATGGCTTTCTTGAGATCCTTGAGCTCATCTTCCTTTTCCCCTTTTGTCTCCATGGTGACGTGAGGTATGCCCATCGCGGTAGCCTGCAGACCAGTGAGTTCTACATTAGGGACATGAAACATGTAGCTAGCATCATTTAGGGAGAGAACGGTGATGGCACAAGCTAATTCATGATATCTTTTTGCTATGGTTGCTGCAAGAAGAGAGTCTTTTCCACCACTGAGAAGAATGCCTAATTTCATCGTTTATCCCATTTATGCTCTTTTCATTTATAAATAATACTTATTTTATGGACTCTTCTATCGAAATCTTTAAATAGACGGCTTGTAAAGGTCATATTAGAGGGTTGGCCGTGAAAAGTCAAACCCTGAGGTGTTAGAAATGGCAGATTTACTTGTAGTAAAAGCAAAAATTAAAGACGTTATTGGCGATTACAATGTTGCAGGAGACTTTGCAGACGAACTAGACAAACAGGTTCGAGCACTAGTCCAGAACGCAGCAAAAAGAGCTGAAGCTAACGGTCGACGAACCGTCATGGCTAAGGATCTTTAAGCCAACTTTTTCTTTTTTATTGGAAAGATCCCAGATTTTTCTGATATTCCAAAGAAAGGCTCTTGTCTACGACAAGACACCTTCTTTTCTTTGGTTGAACTCATTCTCTCCTTCTTTCTCTGAACTGACTCATTTCTTTCCTTTTCTCATCTCTTGTCACTGATTTTTTTTCAGTAAATTTCGTGCCTATCAGTAACATTCTTTTGCTTGAAACTTCTATGCAACGACGACCATTTCGAACAAAGATTAAGATTTTTTTCCTAACCTATAGTGTTTGGACTATCTATTTCAAAGATGTAGTTCAAGAGTAATAGTGTTTATATATCTCTTTTTCAAGAAACGATGTAGGTGTGTGTGATGGCTGATATAAGCTACGAAGCAAAGATAAAAACTCAATCATTATCTTCTTTTTTCGAAGAAGAAGATGACGAGTAACTTTCCCCCGAAACGGCTTTTTGCCCTTTCTTGAGGTGAGAAGCCCCAATCTCTCTTTCTTTTACAAACGTTTATATAACATCCTTCAATCTTTGACCTTGAGTTGATATTATGACTGAAGTAAAAAAAGGACATTACGTTAAAGTTCATTACACGGGAAGCCTTGATGATGGAAGCACTTTCGATTCCTCAAAAGGACGAGACCCTTTAGAAGTTCTAGCTGGTGAAGGTATGCTCATCAAAGGATTCGATGACGCACTTCTTACCATGAAAGCTGGTGAGGAAAAAAAGATCACTATCAATGCAGAAGAAGCCTATGGTCCAAGACGTGAAGATATGGTAAGACCAGTTCCTCGAAAAGAATTTGGAGATATGGAACTCACAGAAGGAATGACTATCGGCATCCGAGCACCAACTGGACAAGTGTTCCCTGTCACTGTTGTCGAGATCAAAGACGATGATGTCGTCATCGACGGAAACCATCCTCTTGCAGGAAAAACCCTTCACTTTGACATCAAAGTGGAAGAAGCAAGAGAACCGACAGAAGAGGATATGAAAAAATTCCAACCTCATCACCACGATCATGAGGGTTGTGGCTGTGGCGGAGATTGCGGTTGCGATCATGATTCAGAAGATGGTTGTGGCTGTGATGATGGCAGCTGTGAATGCAAGCACGATCATGATCATGAAAAAGAAGAGTAGATCTTCTTGATTTTTTTTTTTTTATTATGTTTGAGGCTAACTCATGAAAGAGCTTTCACATGCAAAACTAGTCACTGACACTCTAGAGTCAAGGACGCTTTTTACTAATATGATTGAGAAATTTGGCTTGAAGAAGAGCCTTCAAGGCAGAGATAAATATGCTGTTGTTGATGCCTACTATCTCTTTCCTTATTCTTCAAAAGAGCTGTTTTCTCTTTTTGATTCCTTTGAGAGGTCGCCTTTTTCTAGCGTGCAGATAAAAACTCCTTTCCACTATAAAGTCCTCAAAGATAAGAAGAACTATGTGAACTGTCCAGTACTCGATACGACTGATAGGCAAGCTCAAGTCTTTGAGCCTCTCATCGAATGGGCGACAGATTCATCTCACGTATTCAAACTAAAAAGCATACTCTCTCTAAGAATCTCTGATTCACAAAAAGGAAGTGATGAGAAACTAGAGACCCTTGCAGAATTACAGAGAACCTTTCCTCTTATGGGCTGCCAAGCGATAGGTGCGGTAAGCTTTTACAGGCATCCTCCTGGGCGATCAGAATTCTTCTTGACACCGGTCTATTCGTCAGTTAAGCCAGATATCTTTGAACATCCTCTTTTTCCTTAGACTTCTTGACAAAGATTTTTTAAACAGAAGACCTTTTTCTGAAACCAATGACAACACTTATCGCACTTCTGAGCACTGGAAAAGGAAGTTGGGCCCACGTGTCAAAACTGTCCTCTCATTTTGAAGAGACCATCCTTATCACCAATGACTTTGGCAAAGAGAAATACACGCCTACTTCTACGACGCAGATGATAATAACTGACCTGCAAGCACCAATCCATGTCCTACAGGATGTCTTTCTCAAGGAACTTCGACCGCTAGTGAAAGGAACAGAAGTTGCGTTGAACATGGTGAGTGGAGCTGGAAATGAGCATATGGCTCTCTTGAGTGCACTCTTGAAATTAGGGGTTGGTATCCGGCTGGTTGTCGCTACAGAACAGGGTTTTGAAGAGTTCTAGGACAACTTTCTCCCGTAATTCTTATTAATCGTTTCTCATTTCGCTCTTTCTATGAAAGTCCCTTTTTCCTTTCTTTTCCAACCTTTTCCTGATCAGATGCGACTCTACACGAAAAAAGATAAACGAAATTTCTTTCTCAAACAAGCAGCTTACCTTCCTTTTTCCATTCTTTCAGGGGCACCCCTTTTCTCACTGTTTCCTCATCTTGCAGCAGCAATCGGCTCTCTTGAGAAACAACCATCAAAGAGTCGTCTAGAAGATATCCTAAACTATTACGAAACTTCAGCGAAGCCTTCTAAAAAATTCAATTGGACAGCTGCAGGTATCGCCGTTGCTTGTACTGCAGCCTTTGGTCTTTCAAGTCCTGAAACAATCCATCATGTACAAGAGATCCTCTCAACCGATATTCGAGATGCCGTTTCTGAATACAGTAAACTGGTCTTATTTTCAGGAACCCTCTATGAAACGGTAACTTCTGTCTATTCATTGATGAGACGTGCAATCCCTCTCTCAAAAGTGATGGACCAATCTTCTTTGAAGGAGGAATTCCTTCTTCATTTCACCTCAAAAGAACCAAAAACTCGCCAAGGCCTGTTCAGACTCTCTTCATATTATCTTAGGACACAACCTGAACGTGGCCTTGCAAAATTCATCGAGATGTATTTTGATAACCAACAACAAGCAGAACCTTTCTCTCACAAAGTACCTGAGGATTTCCTTCTTCATGCAAAAGGAAAAAATGCTCTTGAAGCTTTCGTATCATCTCTTCTTAGCTATTCGCTTCCTCAATACCAACAGTCATTCTTCAAAAAAGCGGTTGCTGTCGCTTTAGAGAACAAAGATATCTCAACACTTTCTCTTCTAGCACTCTATGATTATAAGGAGACTGGATCAACTGATCTTCTCAGACAACAGGTCAATCTTCTTTTTGAGGACCAGAATATCAATAAGAATATTCTTGCTAAAGGAACTTTCACTGATACCTACACTCTTGGATATGGTGGTAAAGAAGAACCCCTTGCTATGACTTTAGTACAGAAGGTATCAACAGACTTCAAAAGACTCCGTGATAAAAAGCTCTTGACCAATTATCTTGGAGAATCATTCCCTCATAATGTCACTCGAGTCATCGATCTTTCCTTTCGAAGTGATCTTCATGTCCTCACAGAACTACGGATGAGATATCCTCTCTTAGCAGAGGTGTTATCTGAACGACCAGAACTTCTTATTGAAGCGTATGACTTGCTAGGAAGGTTTCAGGATGTACTTGAACATGAGAAATTCACTTCACTTGAAAGGATGAACATTGATGAAAAATATCTTTTCACACCTCTTCTTAATACTAAGGAATATGAATACTCTCTTGAGAAAACAAAATACCTCTATGAGGATTTTGGAGAATACAAACCTCTTCTAGATTTTCATGCAAACAATCTCCTTGTCTCTGCAGATCACCTCATTGATATCGACATCGAGAACAAAGGGAGAGGTCCAAAAATGATTGACCTTGTCAACTTGACTGATTTCAGTTTCAGCGCAATGAATTATGATTCTCTTCAACGAATGAAGCAAAAACTTCTTGACAAATATCAAGAAGAGATCAATCAAGATACTCCTTTCCTTGATGAACTCTATCTCCAGACTGCAGGACTTCGTCGAAACTCTTTTCTCCAAGCAAGAAGAACAGAACAAGGATATGTCTCGCCTTTGGAAGTGAAACAATTTCTTTCCTATTATGCTCAAGTATTCTCCTCGTATGCAGCTACTTCTTCTCAAAAGAAACTTGCAAGAAACCAGCTTGAAATAACAGAACAGCTCTATAACACCGTGTAGTATACAAATTGCTACAAAAAATAGAGCAAAATATAAAAAGCCTGCTTTATATAGTCTTTTATGGGGGTTTAAGCCGCACTACACAGTTGTTGCTTAAAAAATTTAAGAATGGATGATTTTAGCATTGATCAGATCCAAAGAAACATAGCTTTACGTCTTGCTAGAGAAAGCCAGATGGATCGAACCATTGATGTAATGAGCATCATCCAGTCACTTGTCCCCGATAGCCGAGGAAGAATTTCAACGGAAGCGATTCTCATTGAAGCGCAACAGCATGGTATGACTGAATCACAGGTTGACAACACTCTTGATGAATTGGCACGGACAAGAATGATCACTCTTGGTGATGGTTACGTCACGTTCTAAGCATTCAGTTCTTTCATCACTTCAATCAATTTCTGAAATGAAGCAGTAGTCTTTACTGCATGAAGATTGGTTGCACAACGACTCGCCTCAAACTTTTTCTCCTGAAGCTTTCTGATGATGTCATCTAATGGCACAAGACGAAGATCATTCTTCTGCGAAACCTGATGCGTATCATAGGAACCGACGACGTTCAGTTCTTCTTTAGCTTTTTCAATCACTTTATGCTTATAGTTTGTAAGGAGTTTCTCTAAGAATTCCTTATCGTGCAGTTCTCCTTCATACAAAGGACCGCACCACGTTTTTGATTCATCAGGATTTTTTGTCACCGAGATATCTGCCGTCACCTTATCATAGTTCACGAAAGCCTGCAAACTATCAAGAAGCTTTGCTGCCTGCTCTTTACTCTTTATGCATTCAAAGATAATGCGGTAATAATGTTTGTAATGATAGCTCAATACTGGTTTAAGCACCTTGTTGTGATGGATTCCAAGAAGCATCACTTTTCGCGCAAGAATGCGAAGACCCATTTCATGCTTATGAGGAGTAATGGCACTAGTTGACCAATACTTTCTTTTACAGGTAGTCGGGTAGGTTCCAGCAAGTGCAGCCGTATCAGTTGCGGTGACTGCAAGAATACCTTTACGGGAAAGCTTTCGAATAGCAGTATCAAGAAATTGATTAGGACTGCCAAAAGGATCAATATCGATGTAATCAAAACCATCAGAATCCTCTAGAAAAAGACAGGCATCTTTTTGCGAGATTCTTATAGTTTCATTTTCTTCGAGACCATTTCTTTCCAGATTTTCTTTGATCAGTTTCGTTGCCTCTGGACTTGCATCATTCATCTCGATCTTTTTCACCAGTTCAGGAATCTCCTTGAGGATACGAACACCTCGAACACCCGTGCCAGCTAAAGGGAGAGCGATGCAAATAGGCTTGTCGAACTGAGTCCTCAAGACAGCGATACTGATATCTCTATTGAGCACCATGTCAGGATTATAGAAGACTTCCAAATCCTTGCTTACGATATCAGCAGTATCTACTTCAATCTGGGCCTTTCCTTCAGTGATAATCTCTTTAGGCATAGAAGAAAAGAATGAGAAGGAGTTTTTAAATTGTTTTATATAGCTCTTCAAGCTTCGAAAGATTCTCTGTCCACTCAATTCTTACCTGCTCTTTTCTTTCTCTCGTCTGTTCCTCATTAAGCTCTTTCCATTGCAACCTATCGATCTTAGAAAGATTTTTCTTCATCGATAACCATTGCTGAACTATTGCAACTTTCTTCCAATTGTCAGGTAATCTGAGATATTTGTTGTGCTCTTCTGCAATCTCTTCCTTGAATTTCCATTTCTCAAAGAATGTTTTGACACTGTGGAATGTATCTTTTATGATTTCACCTTCCCCTGCAAACTCCCAATCAAGAATTCCAGTAACGGTTTCATTCTCTGCAAGAAAATTCATCAAAGAAAGATCTCCATGGCAATAACCAATGAGATCATGCAACTCTTCTTTCCAGAATTGTTTGGGATGTGAGAGCAATTCTCCTCTTCTTGTCTTCTCTTTTGCATGAATCATCCCGACATATTTCCCGAATTCTCTGGCAGTCTTTTCAGTCAACCGACCCTTCAGTGTCTCTCCAGAAAGCTTCTCTAGAACCAGATACTTGTCTGTCTTCTCAATGATTTTCGGGACGGGAAGCTTCTCCTTCCATTCATTCAAAGCATTTGCATCTTTAGTAGATTCCTTGAGAATATATTCAACTCCTTCCTTCTCAACAAGATAGACAAAATTATTGTAGCTGGTGAATATCTTTTTCACTGAGTATCCTGTCATCTTCCTGTAAATCCTCTCTAGACCCTTTCCTAGCAACATTATTAAATATTCCCATCATTTATAAATGACTTTCAGTTTCCTTCCTTCATGCTCAGTCGCGATTATATTGAAGATTTCTACCATCAGCTTGACGCTGATTCTAGTCTTGACAAGGAAGGGATCGCCAAGCTAAAGATTACTCTTTGCAAGCCTCATGGTGTCAAAAAAATTCCTACTGATATTGAGATACTTCTTAATTCGACAACGCAGGAAGTCATCGCACACCGTAAGCGATTACAGACGAAACCAAATAGAAGCCTCAGTGGCGTTGCACCAGTAGCCATCATGACGAGCCCTTGGAACTGTCCACACGGGAAATGTACGATGTGTCCGGGTGGTATCAAGAGTCCATATGGAGATGTACCTCAAAGCTACACAGGAAAAGAACCTAGTACGATGAGAGGCATACGGGCAAACTATGATCCTTATCTTATGGTCTTCAACAGACTCGAACAATATCTGGTTACTGGACATGTCGCTGACAAAGTAGACCTCATTATCATGGGAGGAACGTTTACGGCACGACCCAGAAAGTATCAGACAGACTTTGTCGCCTACGCCTTCAAGGCCATGAATGATTTCTCAGAGATGTTCTTTGTCGATGGCGAACTTGATCTTGATACCTTCAAGGAATTCTTTGAGCTCCCTGGAGAAGTCGGCAGTGATGAACGGACACAACATATCCATCAGAAACTTCTTGAACTCAAAGGAGAGGCTGATCTTACAACAGAACAGCAACGAAACGAGACGGCAGCCATCCGGTGCATCGGTATGACTATCGAGACCAAACCTGATTGGGCTTTTCTTGAACATGGTAATCGGATGCTTGAACAGGGATGCACTCGAGTTGAACTAGGTGTACAAGGAATGCACGATGAACAGCTGGAAGTAATCCACCGAGGACATACAGTAGCTGATAACATCAAAAGCATTCAGATTCTTAAGGATCTAGGCTTCAAACTCAATTATCATATGATGATCGGTCTGCCAACGGCAAATCATGAGCGAGACGAGAAAGGACAACTTATTCCTGGACCGAAAGTGACGGTAGAACAAGACATCGCTGACCTGAAACAGCTGTTTTCTGATAATAACTATCGACCGGATATGATCAAGATCTATCCTTGTATGGTTATGCCAGGAACAGAACTCCTAGAAGACTATCAAGCAGGACGATTCACTCCTGTAACCACCTCAGAAGCCGCAGAGATCATCAGTGAAGTCCTACCTTATGTGGAACCCTACTGTCGAGTCATGCGAGTACAACGAGACATTCCAACGTACCAGACTACTGCCGGCGTTGATAAGACTAACCTTCGCCAGTATGTTGATGAACTCATGAAAGAGAAAGGGTTTATTAGCAGAGACATTCGAGCAAGAGAAAGTGGCCGTAAAACAGCGAAGAACGAACCGAAAGTAGAACTCTTGGTTCAAGAATACGGTGCAAGCGAAGGAACAGAATTCTTCATCTCCTATGAAGACACGGCAAATGATGTGCTCTACGGGTTTGTCCGTCTTCGATTTCCAGGCCAACAGTTACGAGAAGAGATCACTCCAACAACGGCTATCATCAGAGAGCTCCATGTCTACGGAAGTGCTGTTGCTATAGGTCATGATGATCAAGACTCTTCTCAACATAAGGGCTATGGAAAGAAACTTCTTGCTAAGGCAGAAGAGATTGCAAAAGAACGAGGCTATGATCATATGGTGGTCATCAGTGGTGTTGGAGTTCGAGAATACTACAGGAAATCTGGTTATGAAACTCAAGGTCCGTATGTAGGAAAGAGGCTATAACTGATGGACCTGTTCTATGTCGCACCAAAGTCATCTCTTGATCTTATCATGGAACAAGGAATTCTTCCACCGGCACAGGTGAGAAGACTTATTGAAGAACAGAAACTGCCTCGAGAGGTATTAGGAATCTCTTTTGGAAATGATCCATCACACTTTCCAGAATATGTCTCTTTAGTCCAAGAACATCACCTGCTCACTCTTATTGCGCAACAGCTCTGCTTCTCAAGACACCAAAGATTCAATGATCCTGATTTCATGGCAATAGGTTATGCGTTAGATTCCTCTCTCAAAGATGATCCTCAATTTGTCTCTCATGAGCAGGTAGAAATAATGAATTCTTGCTGCTATCCAGGAGAATTGCTCTATAAAGGACCGATCGATAAGAAATATATTCTGCATCGCTTTGCTGTACGCACAGGATTATTCTGATACGTAACACTTAAATATCTCCTTTTCCCTTGAATATTTTTTGATGAAACATCTTATCAAGGCACAACAATTTACTCCAGAAATTCTTCAACAGCTCTTTTCTCTTGCTGATTCCTATCAGGAACAACCACGAAAGGCTCTCCAAGACAAAGTCGTTGCGACTCTTTTCTATCAGCCCTCAAGCAGGACTCGATTGAGCTTTGAGTCAGCAGTCCATCGTCTGGGAGGAAATGTGATCAGCACGGTCAATGCACGAGAATTCTCATCAGTATCCAAAGGGGAAACCTTAGAAGACACGTTGCAGGTCATCAGCGCCTACGCTGACGCTATCGTTGTACGTCATGATGAAGAAGATGTTCTAGAAGAGGCAACAAGATATGTTTCTGTTCCTGTCATCAATGCAGGAGATGGAGCCGATCAGCATCCAACTCAAGCACTCCTTGATGCCTATACCATCCAAAAGGAGTTCGGGAGATTGAATAATCTCCATGTCGCCTTTGTTGGAGATCTCTATTATGGAAGAACTGTACGATCATTATCTTATCTTCTGACAAAATATCCAAACAATCGTTTCAGTCTCGTCTCACCTGAAGATCTGAGCATGAAAGAGGATATTCTCTCTTACTTTGAAAAGAAGGGGGTATCTTTTGAGACTCGAACCTTTGAAGAGGTGCTAGATGCGGATATCATCTATATGACTCGAGCACAATTCATCAATGAAAGCGAAAGCGGTTGGGCAAGGGTGCCTCTTGGATATGATTTTTCCCTTACGCCAGACATATTAGACAGGATTCCTTCATCCACACGTGTACTTCACCCTTTACCGCACAACGAAGAGATCAACCTACCAAAGGATATTGAAACAACAGACCCTCGAATAGCCTATTTCCGTCAGGTAAAGAATGGACTGTTCGCTCGAATGGCTGTGCTTGATTATCTCATTAACAAGTAATCATTTCATCAACGTTTTCATCTTCTTAGCAAGATCGGGTTGGATATAGTTGTTGAGCGTCACTGCATAGCTCTCCGTCCATTCGCCTTTTTTCTTATCGAATTTTCGATGTCCTAGCTTATGGGCGATCTCGATGCAGAGCTGTCTTGCCTCTTCTTTTGTAGGTTTCTTCTTTGATGACAAAAATTTCTTTACTTTCTCTGTTGCGAAAAAACTCCTGACGATATGTGGATAGAACTCTTTGCCGCAATACTTGTAGAAACCATGCTTGAAATGCACATCAGATAGGGTATGTCCAGTCTTTGGCGTGGTAAATAGAAATGAATCTCTTTTCAGCTCTCCCAAAAGCATCTTCATCCGTTCAATGTATTCTCTTGGAAAGGTTTCAGTGATGGACATCGGTACACCATCTTTTGCCAGGAACTCAAAGGTTGCTGAATCCTTATCGATGTTGACATCCTTTTTCTGAAGAGTCGAAAGGCCCTTATGGCCATGTGCTCGAAAGTAGATCTCGTTGCCGATACGCATGTAAGTCTTGAGCAAGGTAAACATCGGAAGAGCAAACTGATCAGAATCATCCTCTAATGCTTTTTGGACATTCTTTGTCAGCTTTGGAAAATATTTCTTGAACTCATCGACCTTCTTATATTTGGCTTTCTTGTTCTCTTCACGTTTCCTTTGCGTATAGACATAAGCAAGCTCCCCATTAGGATTCTGATACAAGACATCCCAATGATCATGGCTTGACTCATCATGGATCGTCAGGTGAGGGGAGAATAAGGAAAATGCTTTATCTAGAACCTCTCCGTTTGGAAGCATATCAATACGAGCACCCTGTACTATGCCATCTGCTGAAAGCTGTCCCTTAAGGAATTGAGGATTCTTCTTATCAACTAATACTGCAAGATTATCGTGAGCTCTAAAGAGCTTGATGACAGGAAGTGCAAAAGACATATCAAAGGATGACCTCTTCCAAGAACGAGCAGTCTTCTCTACGGGAACGAAATCCTTTGAACGAATACGGATAGTCCCCACTACAACCTCTTTTTTTTCCATAAGGTCATTTTAAAGGTTCTTCTATAAAAAGTTTACTTTCAAATTCTTCGTAGGCCCTCTTGGCATTCTTGATAGCAATAGCCCCTGGATGGAGGTAGAATTTTGATAGCTGTTTCGTTCCAGAACCAAGACTGTAAAGAAAAGAGAATGTGTACTCTTGCCCTTTATCTTTGAAGAATTCCTTTGAAGCAAGAAGAGGCGTATTCTCGTGGCTTTCACCCTCTTCTAATTTCTTGATGATATCCTTCATCTCAAGCTTATAGGAGCTCTTTGATTGCTGGATAAGATCAATGACCTCTCCTTCTCCTTTTCTCATGATGTCAAAGAACTCTTTTTTGATATACTCTGGTGCGATGTAGAGTAAATAATGCCTGTTTATGCTTTCCTGTAGCTCATGAGGATCAGTCTTCAAGAACTCTTCAAGATTGAAAAATGCTCCTTGACTGATCAATGAAGAAATGATGTGAACCAGTGTCTGTTTCTGCTGAGAAGCTTGCGTCATGTCTGCACTCTCAAATCTTGTTTTCTCTATAAATCTTTGTTTTTCTTCACTTTCCCACAAAGCTTTTAAAGGAACTCTGCCAGCAAAAAGGTATGGCTTTAAGCACCGAGAACCTCATTACTATCATATTCTACGCAGTGGTTATCTTGCTTCTTATTATCTATCGAAAAAAATTTGAGTTCCAAGGAAAGATTATTGCCTTGCGACGGCTCAAGTTTGGTATCAAATTCATGCAGCGGTTTGCAGATAAGCATGCAGAGACCTTCAAGCTTCTTGGTTATGTAGGTATCGGTATCGGCTTTGCAGGAATGATATTCATGCTCTACACTTTAGGAGATGCCTTTCTCAATCTTTTTTTGACACCAAGCGCGCCTGCAGCAGTTGCACCGCTAGTACCTGGAGTAAAAATTCCTGGAAGCCCCTTGGATATCCCTCTTTGGGTCATCATTCCTCTCTTCTTTGTCGTACTTATCCATGAGGCAGGACATGGTCTTGTCGCAAAGGCACACAAGATTCCTATCATCAACACAGGCATTGTTTTCTTCGGTCCGATTGCAGGAGCATTCGTTGAACCTGACGAGAAGAAGCTCCAGAAGGCAAGCGATGTCATCAAACTTTCTGTCTTCTCAGCAGGACCATTCTTCAATGCACTCACTGCATTAGTGGTCTTTGTGCTCATGACAGTTGCTATCACTCCCTTGGGTAATTCCTTGGCTGCAGCTGGAGGATTCACTTTTGATGCTGTTCAGGAAGGATATCCTGCAATGATCGCTGGAGTGCAACCACAAGTAGTCTATGATCATGTCAATGGACAGGAAGTCCTTACTGTTGAAGATCTTCTTGTCTCTTTAGATACACTCAAACCAGGCGATACGGTCGAGTTCTCAAACGATGATTCTTCTGTTACAGTAACTACTACACAACACCCTGATGATGCAACTAAAGCCTATATCGGCGTGACTGGAATACGGACCGCTTTTGAACGGAAAGCAGAAGTACCTGCAGTTCTCTATGGATTTGTGCAAGGACTCAGCCTGTTCTTATTCTGGATCTTCTTACTGAGCATCGGACTGGGAGCATTCAATCTCTTGCCGCTTGGACCCGTTGATGGAGGACAGATGTCAAAACTCTCCCTTTCAAGAATGTATGGGGAGAAAAAAGGAATCCTCATCTGGGGAAGAATCAGTCTGCTCCTGTTCATGATCATCCTAGCACTTCTTATCGTGCCGATCTTTCGTGCAGTAATTGCCTAGATCAGTGACGAAGTACCTGTTCTAGCTCCTTCATGAACCGTTTATGCTCTTCAACAGTTTCAGACTCAAAGAAGATGCGAAACTCTTTTCCGAACTCATCAGTTGCCAACACATAGAAGGTAGGTTTCTTCTCAGCCGTTACTTCTCCTTCGACAAACTCAATAGTTCCTTTTGCTAGCAGATCATTCTCATTGTTCTCAATCCATGTTCTCATGCGTTCACCTTCACTTCTACCATAATCGTAATTTTTTTCTTCTGACAAACTTTGTCAGCTTCTTCTCGATGTCAGGATCCTCAAATTTTCTCTCATCCTCCTTGAACTCTCTAGTATGATACATCGTCTTTGTTCCACTTGTCTTGAAACCATGTTTTTTGTGGAGCAGTTCATGATAAAGAACAAACTTCAGCAAGAGCCGGTCTTCTCTTAGTGCAGTACTCATAGTGACTGTGTCGCTTGAATAGCTATAGTGCCCAAGAACGGTCAAGCTCTGTTGACCAAAGACAAGATTCGGCTGATCAAGAATGCCATGGAAATATTCTTCATTGAGTTCGTGAAACAGTTCAACCAGTTCAGGATCGCTCTCTTTTCGTTCACTATAGGTGCTCAAGTGCTTAAGAAAATTGTTATAGAGATCCTGTTCAATGGTCTTGACTTTAGTCTTGTAGACTCTATTGAGCAAGTGCTGGATGATACCGATCCGTATCTCTTCTTGCGTCTCCTGAAACTTCTTTGAAAGACCGAACTTGAGCCTGATGATGGTCCAGCCAAACTTCTTCATCTCCACATTACCATTATACTCTTTGAAGCGCCCGGAATAGGCGACTTCCATCTCAGGAAGCTGTCTTGAAGGATAGAGGCCACGAAAGGCTTTAAGGGCAAGCTCGCTCATAAAGGAAAGGTTGAAGCCAAGGTTTTTATAGTTTTAGCATTTCTTCTCTACATATGATACGAATCAGGGATCCCATCTACCGAACCATTGAAATTGAAGATGAATTCTTACCTCTGATCAACAATCCTTATTTTCAGCGACTTAGAAATATCAGACAGAACAGTCTTCTCTATTTCGTCTATCCTTCAGCAAAGCATGATCGATTCACCCATAGCATGGGGGTCTACCATCTTATGCGGCGAGTGCTTAACAATGAAAATAATGCAGGCATCTCGAAGGAGGACCAATTCGCTTTGAAGGCGGCAGCTCTTTTACATGATATCGGTCACGGACCTAACTCTCACCTCTGGGAAGTGCTTGTCGAGAACTTTGACCATGAGCAGATGTCTTCTCAGATCATCAGAGAAGAGTTCAAGCTACCGCAGGTGGCAGACATCATCGAGAAAAAACATCCACTCTATCCGCTCCTCTCTTCAGTCATTGATGTGGATAAGCTTGATTATATGTCAAGAGACTCCTATTTCTGTGGTGTCGGCTATGGACATACGGACATGGAACGTATTGTCGAATCGATGCACGTCATCGATAAAAAGATCGCAATTGATGCTAAAGTCGTCTCTTCAGTTGAACACATGATCACCAGCAGAATCAGTCTCTATAAGTCAACCTATTATCATCATTTGGTACGTGCAATGGATGCCCTGCTTGAAAAAATTTTTGAGCGAGTGCAATATCTTCGAAAGAATGACAAAGAACTCTATATCGATGAACTCCTTCTCAACTTCATGCAAGGAAAAGGAACCGTCAAGGATTTTGTGCATCTAGATGACAGTGTCATACGATGGCATCTCTTCAAATGGTCCCAATCAAAGGATCCGATCCTGAAGGATCTGGTCACTCGATTCGTCTATCGAGGAGGATTCAAGGCACTTGATCCTGTAGTCTATGGTATCACCAAGGAAGAAGTGCTTGCAGCTATAGGAAAATCATTTGATGTCAATTATTATTTCTATGAGACTCCTGTGAAAAAGACGGTCTATGAGAGTGAAGTACTCGTCAAGAAAAAGACTGGAGAGCTGGTTGCTCTCTCGGAGTTTTCTCCTTACATCAAGAATGTCATCTCGCTTCCTATTTCAGCCATCTATTTTATCGGACCAACAGAAGTGATGAGTGAATTCAAAGAACACGCAAAGAAATGATCTTATTGCTCTACAGGATATCTTAAAATCGCTGCAACCTTACCCATGTCCTTGAGTTGGACACCTTCTCGAGTATCAACGGAGATGACTTCCACTTCAGTACCTACAGTCTGTGCAAGCTCTTCAAGCTTCTCAATCTTCTCATCTTCAAGCACTTCAGAAACAAGAATGGTGTCCACTGCACCCATCTCGGTGAACCTGACAATGTCATCATATCCATATCCTACTTTGTCGCTTGCTGTTGCAAGCATCTCAAAGAATCGACGCATCAATAATTTTTCGTGAACGATCTCCTCTTCAGCAAGAACGTCTTCTGATTTTTCGACCAACTCCTGCAGACCGAATTCTCCGGTGTAGGAGAGATCCTTTATTGCAATGATCTTTCTCTTGAGCTGATCGGTAATATAACCACCATCAACAAAATCATATTTGGTATGTCCAGGTCCTCCGACAATGATGCCTTGGATGGCTGTCTGATTCTCTAGGAACTCTTCGATCATGTGCTGGGCGATACGCTTGTAGAACTCAATAGCAGCACCTTCACGCAACCGCTCAAATCGCTGTGCAGACTGACCTCCTGTCTTGTGCTTTCCAGGAACAGCACTCTGCATTGCCTTAAGAGGAATGATGGTCTTACCTTTGAGAATAGCGATATTTCCTTCACGCTTGTCCATGGCCACCAGACCGAAAATGATCTTATCATCAATCATTTCACGAAGCGGTTCAAGAACGAACTCCTTATCACAACGATACAGATTCAGACGCATAGGAATAGGTGGTTCAATACCCCAAACTCTATAGTCTTGCTGACCTTCACGCTCAGCAGTGTTTCCTGAGAAGACAACCAAGCCATTTGGTGGAGTCTGCTTATATCCTTTCAGGTGCTGTGCCATCTTCTCAAGACTTGCGACAACACTATCTCTGGTTGACTTGCTCTTGATGTTGGTAGCCGTTCCTTGCTCCTGTTGGATCTGAGTGATCTTCTGATTGATATCATAGCCTGCAGGGATGTAAATACTAATCAATTCTGTATGTCGGCCTTTGATGTTCTCAAGTTCCTTAAGGAATTTTTTGATGTGGAGCTTGTCTTTTGCTCCAATCCGCTGCAGTTTATCGTCTGTCATGGTATACTCCTAGAAACTGAGGGTTATTTATAAACTTCCCTCTCTCTTCGCTATTTTTCGTTCTTTTTGAGGTCAAGAACAGAACTCTTGTTTTCCTTGACCAATTCACCGGTCAATGCATTGATATGGGTAGTGATCATAGAGAATGCTGCAGTAATGATGGTGATATTGTAGACGGGAATGTCATTGATTACCTGCACGATGATCAACCCGCTGTGAGGGACTTCATGGCTGTGCTTTTCTTCAAGCAATTTCTTTATTTTTGATATTGCTGTTTCTGTTGGAATGAAATCCTTTGGATCTTGAAGCTGACTGATAGTCCCCCCATCCTTGAATGCATCCTGCAAAGGTTGGAATTTCACTGGCTGCGTCTCAAAGACACCAAGATTATCATTTTCTGGAGAGTAGAACCCTATCTGCCAACTCTTCTTCCCTGAAAAATCACCTTCTAGCTGGATGAATCCGTGAGCGAGATAATATCCTTGATGCTCTTTGGAGAATGACTCATACTCCTTTGATTGGAGCACTTCTTTGAGCGCTTCATTGAGTTCAACAACCATGCTTTTGAGAGACTATTCTTCCTTTAAAAAAGTATTCCTTGATTCTCTTCTTTTCTTTACTGCTTATAAATGAGGGCCGAAAATTTATAAATGGAATTTTCTAGAGTGTGGTTATGGCTAAAACAGTCTTTTTTGTCATCGCTTCACAAGGATTCCGCGATGAAGAGCTTTTTGAACCCTTGGAACTCCTTAAGAGCGAGGGGTATGAGACAAAGATTCTCAGTCAGATTAAAGGAACCTGTCAAGGAAGCAAAGGGGGGAGCGTACAAAGTGACGCTGCACTTGACCAAGTAGTTCTGGATGAAGAAGTCTGTGCACTCATCGTCATCGGAGGTCCTGGAAGTCCTGAACTGATGAAGGTTTCAGCATTGGGAACGCTTCTCTTGCAAGCAAAAGAACGAGGACTGGTCATAGGAGCAATCTGTCTTGGACCGATGGTCGTCTCTAGCTTTGATGTTATTTCCGGAAAGAAAGCAACAGTATTTCCTACACAAGAATCCCTTACGTTACTTGAAGAGAAAGGGGTGGAGTATGTCAAGGAAGATGTTGTCGTAGATGGCTTGCTTGTCACGGCAAACGGACCACATGCCGCATCGGCTTTTGGTCATACTCTCATAGATGCTATTGCTGATTCTCTTGCTAAAGAACTCTGATCATCTCTCCAGAAGTATGCTGATGTTCTCTAAATCGATAAGCTCCCCATACATTCCAGGATTCATCAGGACAGAGTCCTTGATGGAGTCTACTTGTCCTTCACACTCGTGGATGTGTCCTGCAAGCACGAGTGCCGGTTGCTCTTCTTCAATGAATGCTCGAAAACTCAGGCTTCCGCTGTGGTATTCCTGAAACGGAACGTCAAGATTGGTGTTGTAAGGAGGTCCATGGAGAAGAAGGATGGTCTTTTTTGGATCTCGCATCTGTTTTTTGAAATGCATTTTGATGCTCTCGAATTCTGGATCCATACGTGAGAACCCATCGCCACCGTAGGTGAGAAAATCATAGTTTCCGATAGCCTGCACTTCTTCGTGGCTCACGGTGATATTGCTATAAGGTTGTGCTGCTTTCTTGAGCTCTTTGAGCCTTTCATGATTGCCATGGAGAAGAAGAACTGGTCTTGGCAGCTCGTTGATATGCTTGAGCATCTCTTCCATCCCCTCTTCAAACCAACTGATATCTCCTAGACAGATGATCAGATCCGCATCCGCTGATTTCTTTTCAATGATCTTAAGAGACTCAATATCGCTGTGGCTGTCAGTGAAGGCCAGAATTTTCATACGCTCAGGGATGCTTTCCTTGCTTTAAAAGACTGTGGT
>JAGQJW010000110.1 GCA_020430425.1 Nanobdellota archaeon
TAATTCTTTGTCAGGAATACATAAGCGTAATCACCTGTTGCTCGATGTGCTTCGTCAATGATAAGAAGAGAAACATCCTTCAGGGAAATCTTCTGGGAGAGCACATCATTCTCTATTGTCTGAGGAGTAGAAAAGATCACTCTAGCCTGATTCCAAAGCTCTTGACGCTTTGATGGAGCAACAGAACCCGTAAACAAAGCAAAATCTGTCTCATGCAAGACAAAATCTTTCTTGAATGCTTTAAGCTGCTGTTCTACCAACGGCTTAGTTGGTGCAAGAAACAAAATCTTCTGTTTTGGATAGGTCAATAATCGCCTTGCTGCAACCATCATCGCAATAGCCGTCTTTCCAAGACCAGTAGGGAGAACCACCAAAGTATTATGATGCAACGTCTCCTTAAAAATGGTCAATTGATAGGGTCTTGGCGAGAAGTTCTTAAGCATCAAAGAGACAAATAAAAAAATGTATATAAAGCTATAGGCCACAAGTGACCAGTGAGCCTATGAAGCACGAAGAAGACGCCTGAACCTTCTTTTCACCAGTTCTTCAATCTTATCATCTATGTCCTTGTGTACCTCAGGATAGAATAGATCCTTTTGGTGAGTGAGAATCATATGCTCCACATATTCAAATACCGCTCCTTTAGGTGAACCGAAAAGACCCCTTGAAGAAGTCTTAAGAAAACTATTGTAAAGCTTCTCACCATCAGATTCAGACAAATGAAAAAAGAATTGCAACTGACGAATGACTTCTGATCTCTTCTCATGGATATTATCTATAATCTTGTGGATGAGGTCATGCATTTCCTTTGGATCATCAAGCTTTGAGAAGATCTGTCTTTGATACTCTCTGTTGTCATTGAGAAGACGCTCTTCTCTAACTCCTAGAAATTCCGCAAGAGGAGGTGTAATCACCCCTTGAATCAAGAGCTTGACCCGTTTTGAGAAATCTTCCATCATTCTCTTTCTGTAACTGGTTTATTTAAAACTTTTCTGTCATAAAACACCACCCTTAAATATCTCTTCACCTTCACTTTTTCCAAGCAACGCACCTCTCCTGCGTAGATGAAACATGGTACAGACAAACATGGCGTGTAGTGAGCGCGTCAAGAAATATTTTGACTATTTAGATGAGGAAACCCAGAAGGCATTTCAGGTTGCAACCTCTGCTCGTTCTCAAGGATTCGATCCGGCAACCACTGTCGAAATCAAGCTTGCAAAAAATATGGCAGAGCGAGTAGTAGGAATCATCTCTGTCGTTGCACCACAGATTGTCGATAGCGGAGTCGTTGAGCGCATCATTGAACTAGAGAATGAATTCGGTTCTCAGGACTGGAGAGTCGCTTTCATCATCGCACTTGAGATTGCACAAGAGAAATACTGTTCTTTCAAAGATAAAGTCGAAGCTATCGAGGTCGGTGTTCGAACCGGTTTCGCCTATGTAACTGTGGGTGTTGTTTCATCACCACTTGAGGGACTCACCTCAATCGAGATCAAAAAACGACGAGATGGGAAGGGCGAATACTTTCGGCTCAACTATGCAGGACCAATCAGAAATGCAGGAGGAACTGCTGCTGCAACAAGTGTTCTTATCGCAGACTATGTACGAAAACATCTTGGCTATGCAAAGTATGATCCTGATGAAAAAGAAGTCAAGAGATGCTATGCGGAACTAGAGGACTACCACCAGTATGTTGCTAACCTGCAGTACTTTCCTTACAAAGAGGAGTCAGAATTTCTCTTGGAGAATATTCCTGTCGAGATTGCAGGAGATCCAAGCGAGCGGCGAGAACTCTCAAACGCGAGTCTCAAGGATCTTCCTCGGATCGAGACCAACCTACTTCGAAGCGGCTATTGTCTTATCCATTCATCCTGCATCCCTCTCAAATCAGCAAAGCTCTGGAAGAAAATCGGAGATTGGGGCCATGATATGGGGATGGAGGACTGGGATTTTCTTGGCAAGCACCTTAAGCTGCAAAAAGATCTTAAGGCAAAAGCAGCAGCAGAGAACAGTAAACAAGAAAACATTGAACAGCAAGTCAAAGTCAAACCCGACCCGACCTTTGCAAAAGATATCGTTGGTGGACGACCTATTCTTGGTCACCCTATGAAAAGCGGCGGATTCCGTCTTCGATATGGAAGAGGACGAGCAAGCGGCTACTCAGGACAGAGCATCCATCCTGCAACCATGAGTGTTCTCAAAGACTACATCGCAACAGGAACACAACTTAAGGTAGAACGACCCGGAAAGGCAGCAGCCTTCACTCCCTGTGATGAGCTTGACGGTCCCTTGGTTAAGCTTTATGAT
>JAGQJW010000111.1 GCA_020430425.1 Nanobdellota archaeon
CGTGACCGCCCGAGCGCGCATCCGGCCGGTCGCCGAGCTGACGTGCGTGGGCGCGGAGCCGTCGGCGCAAGGTACGCTGCGGCCCATCCATGTGGCCATAGGGTTCATGGTGCTGTACGGCTAGTGCCTCGAGCGCTACTTTCGCCCCGACCTCGGCGATGTCACGGGCCTCAACGACTGTTCGCTCAAGTTGTCGGCGGTACTCTGTAGAAAGCGTCTTCATCCCTGCCCCTACGACACCACGATGGGTCCCTGCTTGAGTTGCTCAAGCAACTCCTGCTCGGTCTTTTCCACCCAGGCCTTCACCTCTTCCGGAGTCTTCAGCGTGGCGCTGCCCAGCTTGACGTGGTGGGTTTTGGGCTCCACCAGCTTGTCCGCCTGGATGCGTGCATCCGCGTAAAGTTGCGGCAACGCAGCCGTTTTGGTTTTCCAGGCATCCAATGAGATGCGATCCAGTGAATCGAGTACTTCCTGCTCGGTACCCGTTGCGCCCTTCGAGACCTTGGCAATATTCAGGTTTTTCAGAATCCGGTCACGGTCGGTCTGCTCAATCTTCTGCCAGCTCTCTGCCGCCTCCAATCGCGCCGATTCTTCTTCGAAAACCTCCGAGTAGTGCTTCTCCACTTCCACCAGTGCAGCACGCAAGGCATCTGCCAGTGTTTTAACCAGGTCAGGTACCGGGTCCGCCGAATCGAGCAGGCTACGATTGGCTGAAATGGCTTCAATCTGGGGTTGCGCTTCTTTCGCTGCATCCAATCCCTCGGCATGGTTCATGAGTGACAGCAGGCGCTTGTGGGCTGGCAGGCGCTTTTCGACCAGATCCCGTGCTTTGGTCCAATCTTCGATGTTCTTCAGGAGTTCATCGTGACGATTGAGGATGCCGACCAACTGCTCGTTGCCAGCGAGCGACTGAAGATCCAACAGATGACTGGTGTCCGGACGTTCGGGTAGTGGCGCTTCGCCGCCAGCGCCGCGGGCAAGTTCACTCAGCTTGTACAGAAACCCTCCAGCCGCTGCAGTCTCTTCATTCGGCTTACAGGCAACTGCTGCCGTCTGAAACAGTTTGCGCACCTTGAGGCGTTGGCGGGTATCGATAGTGGCGCTTTCGACCCGAAAGTCTGTGCTCGACACCTTCGCCTGGTCGAGCTGACCCGGTTTGAATGGCGTACCGCTGATGGTCGCGCGCAAATGCCCGGTGCCGAACAGGCTGATGAGGGCGGCGTCAACGGCGTCGCGCGACCAGCCGTAAGGCGGATCAGAAAAGTGGGATCGAACATCTTTACCCTTTTTACCGGAGCCCACGAAAGACAGCACGGCGGAACATACCGGGTGATCTTCGGTCTTGCCGCTGTAATCCAGCGCTTCCAGGGGATGCTCGGCACCTTTGCGTGCCCGTTCGATCACCTTCGGCCAACGATGGTCATCGGCATCTTTGAAGTCATAAAAAAGGCGATCCAGTGAGGCGTTGGCAGCCTCCCTGACCTTGTCCAGCAGGGACACTTCCAGTCGCTCGCTGCCGCCTCCCTGATAGACCTTTGCACCATCAACCACCTCGGTAACCAGGGTGCGCAGACTGTTGCTTGCCTCGGTCAGACGTGTCTCCATTCCCTGTCGAGCCTCGATACCCTCCGGCGTAGAGGGCACGCCTTTATACTCGAGGGTGTCCTTTGCGGCGCTCTGCGAAGCGACGACCCGGGCTAGTGCGTCTGCGCGCGATTTCGGGACAAACACGTGGATGATGTGGCTGTCAGAACCTGCGGCACGCGCATCGGCAATGACGCTCTTCTCGTCCGCGCCCCAGCCGTCGCGGATCCAGACCGGTATCTCATGGGCAGTACTCTGCGGTGGTCCTGAGCCGAAATGCAGGGCAAGTTTTCTGGGCTCCTTGCACTTGCCATGCAGCAGCTTCACGGACCCGATCGCATCCTGAACCGCCGCTCCCAACAGCTGGGCGCGTTTGCTGCTCATCCGGGTAGGATCGTTGAACAGCTTAGTCTGCCGGTTGCGAAATTCCGCCTCCCACTCGCTGCTCTCGCGGGTCTGCAGGCTGTACTCTTCATCGAGCTTCATCAGCGTTCCCGCAGCGACCAGCTCGTCCAGCAACTTAGGGAGCTGACCCCGTAGCGCAGCGCCATCCTTGGCCAGGTCCTTGACCAACAGATCGGCCAAGGCATCAGCCGTCGCTCGAACACCGATATCAACGCCGGCTTCTCGGGGAAGCTTACGAATCAGGAAGACCAAGGCGCACAGCCGTGACTTTAGGTGTCCA
>JAGQJW010000112.1 GCA_020430425.1 Nanobdellota archaeon
ATGCTTCTGGAACGCCGACGCCTGCAAGCATGATAAGTTGTGTAGTTCTTTCTGGATGGGTGCTAGCAAAAGTGCTTGCGACACCTCCTCCCCAAGAGTAGCCAAGTATCTCTGCCTTGTCGATTCCTTGGATATCCATAAAAGAGAGGAGAACCTCGCTTGCCTGTGAGAATCCATAGTCTTTTGCTCTTTTGGTCGATTCGCCAAACCCTGGCATGTCAAGAGCATAGACGGTATAATTGGTCAATAGAGGACCTAGTCTATCAAAGTCGTTTTTGGAACCGGGGCTGCCGTGTATTGCAATAAGAATTTTTTCTCCCTCGCCATAGGTCTTATACGCAATGCGTCCATATTCTGTATCGACGTACTGGTTTGGAAGTGGTGGGTGGTAGCTGATGGATTGCAGTAATCCGAGAAGAATGAGGATGATTCCAGCTAGCAGCACTCGCTTCATAGAATGTATCTAGAGGATTCTTTTTAAAATCTTATCTATTTGAACTACTTGTTCTGTTGATAACGAAGGGTAGAAGGTGCTATTCCAAATGAGTCGTTGATGAGATTTCTATCGAAGTTTTTGTCATCGAAAAGAATCATTCTGATCATTGCGTCGTGGTGGGTGGTATGGTGATAGAGGTAGAGCATCTGTGCCTGTACGGTACTATCAAAGTTTCCATAGGGCTTTTCGTGGATTCTGATCCTTTCTTCATAGAACAGAGGTGATGTTTCTGACCGTAGGTGGAACCGCTCTTGAACATTGCTTGCGTATTCTTTTGCTTTCAACAGGTTCGTCTCGATCTGAGGATTTCGTTGTCTGGCTTCATAATCGATGTATTTTGCTGAGAGTCCATTAAGAAATGATTCGACGTGATTGAAGATGTGTCGAAAGTGTCGTCCTACCGTATCTTCTCCTCCAAATGCGTCAGAAGAACGATTCAACTGTCTGGGAGTGAGCTTTTCGATAAGGTCCACATTATCAAAAAGTAATGAGGAGATGTCTCTTGCCAGCCGTCTTTTATCGTTCTGTCTCATAAATGGTGCGAATAATCTTCTCTTTAAAAAGTTTTATAAGGTATCTTCGCGTGAAGGATCTTGATGAATTCATTCACTATTTTCCTTCGAGGACTCTTTATGGGTGCCTGTGATATTGTTCCGGGTATTTCGGGGGGGACTATTGCTTTCATTACTGGTATCTACGATCGCCTGCTTACTGCTTTAGGAAACCTCTCAAACCTCGAGGTGAAATTTCTCAAAAAAGGGGACTTCGATAAGTTTCTCAAGCCTTTGGACCTTTCCTTTCTTCTTCCTTTAGTGTTTGGTATTATGGTGGCTGTTCTATCTGCCTCTCGGATTCTGCTCTCCTTATTGCAGACCTATCCTTCATTGGTCCTCTCCTTTTTTGTAGGCCTGATTCTTGCCTCAGGACTTGCCTTGTTCAGTCATGTAGAGCAGACGTCAAAGACGGGTCTGTATGTGCTTGTTGGACTCCTTTTAGGTGCGCTCTTCTCTCTCTTGCCTACACAGGCCGCACTAGCTAGTCCATCACTCTTCTTTGTCTTCATTGGAGGTTTTCTAGCCATTACTGCCATGCTTCTTCCGGGTATTTCAGGATCGTTTCTCTTATTGGTTCTCGGTCTCTATCTGCCGACTCTTGAAGCGCTTCATTCTTTTGACACCTTGTATTTGGTAGTCTTTGCCTTGGGTGCGATGATGTCTCTTCTGTTCGTCTCAAAAGGCATCAAGCGTCTGCTTGAGAACAGGAAGAATCGGACGATGGCGGTACTCTCTGGATTAGTCTTAGGAGCTCTCTTGGTCCCTCTCCGTCAGATTACGGTCTCTTTGCCTGCTATTGGTCTGGTGCTTGCTGGAGTGGGTGTTTCTGTTCTGCTCACCAAGTTTTCAAAAAAATAGTTACTTAAAAGTAGTAACAAATAGAAACATTTATATACTTAAAAAGCCCTAAACTAAGTATGGATTGGAGCTATAAGAAATCTCATCAAGGAGAGCTTTTTTTACGGCCTGTCAAGCGTCTGGAGCAGTTCGGATATGAATGTATTAAGATAGATGACGTTCCTAAAGACGTTTCTGCAATGGTGCAGGATGTCTGGAATAGGACTTTGGGCACTATCTCTTCACAGTCTTCTCGAGAAGAATTGGCGAAAAAGGCTCACGAATGTTCCGTTGCACTCTATGA
>JAGQJW010000113.1 GCA_020430425.1 Nanobdellota archaeon
CAGATAAGGTCGGTGAGTTCTCTATGACTGATCGACGGTTCTCTCGTATAACTAAATTCATGGCGCAGACTCTTTTTGATGAGAATGTTGGTGGCATTCAAGGAAATACTCACATCGCCTTGGGGAATGCATATAAGGATTCTTTTAAGGGAGATGTCACCAAAGTGAGTGAAGATGAGTGGAAAGAGATGGGGTTCAATGAATCAGTGATTCATACCGACATCGTCTCAACTGAACAAAGGACTATCACTGCGACTCTTCGAAATGGTGAGCAGAAAGTGATCTATAAGGACGGTGAATTCACTCTTTGATTTTTTAAAGAAGAGGTTATTTTTATAAAACCATCCGCATTCTGCTTTTTTTATGAATTTTATTCCTGGTTCGTACAACCCTGGCCTGCTTGGAAAGAACTATGATGCTTCTCGTCTGATGATGGTATTGCATTTCTCTGATAGCAGAGCTCCTATCCCTCATGAAGAAGAAGGATATCGAGAAGCGCTCCTTGCTTCACAGACAGGAAGGGTTCTCAAGTGGATCTTAGAAGAATCCAAGATTTCTCTGGATGATTTGTTTGTCACAAATTATGTGAAGGGAATTCTTCCAGATGACAAGCCACCTACTAAACAGGAGTATGATGTCTCAAAGCCTCTATTGCTTGAACAGATAGAGCTTTATCAGCCAAAGAAGATTGTTCTTTTTGGTGCTCCTGTCTATTCTCATTTCTTTGAAGATACTTCTGCCTTTCAGGAAGTGACTTACTCGGTGAGGGAATTTGATCATATTCCTGTCCTTGTTTCTGAACACCCGGGATATATCCATCGTCTTCTTACTGAAAAAAGAAAAGAGCGGATAAGCCTTCTCTCCTCCTTTCTGACAAACAACTGATTTTTTAAAGACCACCATGTCGTAATGACAAAGAATGTTTTTATAGTTTCTCTTCCTAGGATTTCACTAGGGGCGAATCGTGGCAGATGTATTTGGTGGACTAAAAAGGGGTCTTTTGATGCTTTCACTACCTTTGATCGCATCTTGTTCTTCTTTTAAGTTCTCTCAGTCGAGCTTAGCCTACGATCCCATGTACGCTCACATGACACCTCCAGAACAAGTTGTTTCCCATGAGCCGATTCGTCCCTCTTTTACCCGAAGCCCTCTAGTTCCTTTTTCTTATGTGAGTGCAATTTGGGATAGTGATTTTGATGGTATAAAAGATTTATTTGATCCTTTACCCCATACTTATGGTCCGGTTATCGATATGAATGGAAATGGTTACATCGACCCGTTTGATATGGAGATCGCACCTTTCTCCTCATCCTTCTATCTGACGGGGTGGTATGATTTCACTCCTTGGTTCTCACCATACTATTCTTCTTATTATTCTCCTTTCAGTTCTTCTTTTTACTGGTATGATTATTGGCGCGTACCTTCTTATCGAGAGCCTATCATTGACAGGCATCATCCTCCAAAGAAGATCATTACTGCACCAAGACAAGACAGGACTATTAAAAGAAATTCTTTAGAAGATAGATTACAGACCACACCTTCCAACCGTTCAAGAGACCAAAGACCGATAGATAAAGTTCAGCAAAAAAAGAATTACCAAAGACCGGTCTACAAGAAAGAGATTCCTCGTGCTCCTGTTCGGGAATATACTCCTCCTTCAGTACCGACAAGATCGACTCCGACCTATCGTCCTACTACAAGACCTGCACCTGTAAAGAAATCTACTCCTGTAGTGCAGCCGGTAAAGCAGAGAAGCAATAGAGGAAATTGATCACCTTCTTAGAAGATAATTGATGATTCGTTGATAGGTAGTGCTGGTTCTGTAGACTTGATTCATGCCTGATTCGATGAATGAGGCGTATGCTCTTGAAGCCCTTTCTTTTTTTCTGGCTTGCTCTTTTAGTAGTGCTGAAAGTGCCATTCCTCTTTCCAGTTCAAACGATTTCTGTTTTGAAAGAGTAGTTACTCTACCTTCGAGTTCCATCTGTCTGGAAATTTTTTGAGCACGTCCTATCATTTCAATTTCTTAGTTCTGAGAAGTATATAAGTTTTAGGTTATATCTTAAAGGAGCGAGCCCGAGGGGATTCGTGCGAAGCAACAGGGTTGCTGGCACCTCTTTGAGGAACTACGTTCGAATCCGATGAATAAATGAGTGGCAGAAATCTTAAAGGAGCGA
>JAGQJW010000114.1 GCA_020430425.1 Nanobdellota archaeon
CAGAAACAAAGCTCTCTAAGGATACAGGAGTCTATTTTCTCAAATGCCAAGCCTGTGGAGCTAAGTATTCTGTAAAATCTCGGTTCTAGAACAGCGATTCAGTGTTTCAGGGCTCTGAAGGAATAATGAACGCCTTGCGATATACATATAAATTCTTCTTACCACAATACATCCTATGAACTGTCTGGTCCTTAGTATTATTGTCTTTATCGTCCTTGTAAAGAGCATCGTCTTTCGAAAGCTCCTTGGAGATTTTTGGAAACAGGTCCTCTTTGGAAAACAACCAAAGGAGAAAGATATCCAAACCACTTATCTCCTTCCAAAGAATGTAGGAACGCTTATCTTCAAGCAGTTTCGTCTTTTCTCATGGACCTATGTTCTGCTTCTTATCATCCTGCTCTTCTTCGTGACTAAAGCAGGATATTATGTATTGACCTATGGATCTTGCGTGGGACCGCAAGAATCAGCAACCTGCTTTTTCAGTACAGAACAGGGAGTAATTGAAGATAATTGTGCATTCATCCAAGAAGTGACCATCGAAAACTATCATTCCTTTCAACCACCAATCATAGGAACGGAAGAGTATCCTCTCCACCTTATCGAATTCGGCTGCTATACCTGCAAGGAAAGCAGGGACTTCTTTCCTGTAATCAGAACTCTTCTACAAGAACATCCAGGAACCATATTCTATACCTATATTGATGCACCGCTTGATGCATACCCGCTCTCTTATGAGACCGCCGTCTTTACCCAATGCGTACGAAGTGTTGATGCAAGAACATATTGGCCGGTACATAGCATCCTAAGAGATGAAGGAACCAACATCACAGAAGAATATCTCTGGAGCCTTGCCAATAGACTTTCTCTTGATACTGATGCAATCCACACTTGCATAGACTCTGGTGTTGGAGCTTCTCTTGTCAACCAGGAAAAAGAGATTAGCGCAGAACAGCAAATAATACATCTACCAACCCTTCTTCTTTCCTACAATGCGAGCAGGATGTCCGACCTATCGATTCTTTCACCTTATTTACCCTCATAATTTAAAAAGAAGCATTACTATTAGAGTCTTTATGGCTAGCGGCAGGCTTGTACAACGATATTTCCATTTCGATCAAAAGGAGCGAAAAGACTTCTTTATCACCAGCATCATCCTGTCCTTAATTCTCTTCTTTTTTGTCTGGAGAACGACAGACTACGATCTTGTAAGCGCTCTAGCATCCTATTTTCAGTTCTTTATCATCGTCATAGGTTCCTTATTCCTTTTTGTTGCCGTACCGAAATGGTTTGCTATCCATCGACACTATACAGCACAGTATCAAGGATGGCTCATGGCATCACTTATCGGATTCGTCGTTTCATTTACTACCTACGGTTTTGTTCCTCTCCTTTTTCCCGGACTCATTGAGATACAAAGGATCGATAGGCTGCGACATGGAAAAGTCTTTCCCGGAGAGAACAGGTACGATATCTTCACCATCCTCTCGCTCGCACCTATTACCAGCATTTTTCTAAGTATCATCCTTCAGTTCTTCTTCCAACTGACAGATCTTCCATTCTTCTACGCTGGAATGGTCTTTAGTGCTGCACTTGCATTCTTTAGTCTGCTCCCTTTCTCAAAGAATATCGGTGCACATCTGTTCTATACAAACAAAACAAACTATTTTTTCCTGCTCTTCTTCTCATTCTCTTTTTTCATCTTCACCATTGCTGGACTGTTCTTCTCTGCAGTGTTTGCCACCATCTTAACAGGCATCCTGTGGCTACTTTCTAAAAAACACCTTAAGAAACAGTATGGAGTCTGAATCAGAGCAATGAATAGACTCCTTTGATGGCCAGATAGGTTCCTGCAAGGATGCTGATAAAAGATATCGGCAAAAATATTGCGAAGACTCCGTAGATTCCAATACCTGCATCAATAAGACTCAAGAGATCACCTCGAAAGATATATCCTTTGAGCATCAGATAGAGGGAATGACCAAGGACTAATCTGAAGGGAATGTCCCCTATAGTAAGGATGATCATCGATCCTGCCAGTATGTCAAAGAAACCCATGAGCTTGAAGAGAATCATAAAAGAGAGAATGCGTAGTGAATTTATATTGTTTTAGTCTTGATTGGGAAGATAAATCTTCTTATATAAAGAGAT
>JAGQJW010000115.1 GCA_020430425.1 Nanobdellota archaeon
CAAGCTCATCCAAGGTTCCTGCCATGAGATAGAACTGAAACGAGATAGAGAGAGCGTCTTCTATGGCAGAGAGCACGTCAAGGCCTTTTCCAGGCATCAAGAGCATGTTCGTGTCGAGAATGACCCGTTTTTTTCGGTTCAGGAAAGGAATCATGTACAAAGAAAGAACTCTTTTCATTTAAAAAGGTAAGTGAGAGGAATTATCTAAAGTTACCACTAAACAGTAACATATATAAAGAGAACCTTATTTTAAGAGAGAAAATAACCCTAAAAAAAGGTGAGAAATCAACATGAAACTCCAAAAAATCATCAACACCATGAGCACTATTGCAAATTCCCTATTCCCCAATAGACCGCTTATCGACTACATCGCACTTCCAAGAGCTGCAGAGAAGACACTAGAAGGCCTTCGAGAGTACGAAATATTCTACACTTTTGACAGATTATCTGACAAGGTCAGAGTAGATACCAAAGATGGAGGCATCACCTATTTCATGAAGCCATCAGAATTCTTTACGTACGCACAGGAAAATGTCAGTCAGCTGACCTATGAGTACTACCAGAAAAAAGTTGATGAAATCAAGAAGAACTACGACCAGTTCAAAGTAGGCCTTGAAAACCCTTCACGAGCAAGACTTCATTAATTTTTTCTTATTTCTTTCTATTTCATAAATTCTCTGACTAAGTCTTTTACTTCATCAGGATGAGAATATAATCCATCAAAATGTTTCTGTCCAAAAGGAGTCATCACACCTTCTCTAAGAATATCTCCTTCAAACCCCTTTAGATGACCAAGATTAGTAAGGTCTTCTCGATTATATCTCCCATAAGGAATGTCTACTGCTGACTGAAGATCAACCAGAGTATCGCACAGGTGAATCGTCTCCTCAGGTCGAGTGCCCAATTCTTTGAGTGCCCTTTGCATCAATTTCTTTGAAGGCTTCTTATAATAGTTCTGCTTCCCGTTGGAAGAGTACTTCTTTACCGATTTTCCATCCACAAAGACATAAGAGTCATCATCCAGACCATATCTCTTGAGACCTGCTCTAACCAAAGGAGTATAATTGTTCGTGCAAAAAGCGATTTTGACACCCTCTTCTTTGAGAAATTCTATAAGTTCAGGCATACCTTCAAAAAAAGGTGCAGGTCTTGAGAGATTGAACTCATCATAGATAGGATGGATAGGATGAGAATGATCATTCATATCACAAGGAAGCCCAAAGAAATCATAACTCCCTTGAATGCCACCTTCTTTGTACGCTTTGGCATAGACTGGACGAAATTCTTCATCTGAATGATAAGGAAAATCGATTCCAGAATAGTCTGCACACAATTTGAACCATTGAAATTGACGATCATACGTATCTGCGGTCGTCCCATCATAATCAGCAATAGCAGCTTTTAAAGAAATTAATCTATCAAACACACCCATCAACCAACACCTAACCCTCACCAACAACAATCTAACAGGCACTCCTAGATAAATCTAACCATAGCATTTAAAAACAAGACAGGATTAGCAAGGAGTATTTGGTGAATATCATGATTAAGAAAGGCGATTTTGTTCGACTCAACTATACTGGAAGTGCTGATGGGCACGTCTATGACACTACTGTAGAAGCTACAGCAAAAAAGGAAGAGATCTACTCCCCTAAGACAAAATACGGCCCAGTAGTGGTCGTTATCGGAGAACGACACCTTATCAAAGGTCTTGATGAAGGACTAGTCGGCAAGGAAGCAGGAAAACACTCATTTGACATCAAGGATGTCGATGCTTTCGGGAAAAAGGATGCAAAGAAGCTCCAGCTTGTCCCTATGAAACTCTTCGCTAAGGAAAATATCAGACCATTTGCAGGACTGCAGGTCAATATCGATGACACCATGGGAATCGTTCGAAGCGTAAGCGGCGGTAGAGTCATCGTTGATTTCAATCACCCACTCTCCAGCAAGGATGTCCATTACGATGTTGAAGTAGAAGGCATCATCACCTAACCGGGAAGGG
>JAGQJW010000116.1 GCA_020430425.1 Nanobdellota archaeon
CTCTCTTCGGGAAAAGAGTTCCGATGTACTCATCAAGACTGCCGATGACTTTAGCTCGTTCTAGAAGGATATTGTCAGCTGACGAAAGGATCTTTCTCTCTTCAACAGAAAAATTCATCTGATACTTGGTTGAACGGATGAATACTGCCTGTTCAAGAATCTTCTCAGTACTCGCTGTCATGGCTGAATCTTTTTTTCAATATATTTAAAAGCTCCTCGCAATTGGTCAGTAGTAGTATGCGAATGAGAAAGGTGTATGGACAATCCCGTGAAGACACTTGCCCTTGGTGTGGAAAACGAGCAACGGTGCAGAACAAGGAAGGACTGCTGGTCTGTCCTGAACACCGAAGTGATGAGATGCCTGCAATCCGCTGCACTTGCGGTGAATGGCTTGATCTTCGCGCAGGAAAATTCGGCCCTTACTTCAACTGCATGTCCTGTGGCAACATCTCTTTCACTAAAGGAATGGAACTCAAGGAGATGAACGTGCCTCGCAAAAAGAAAGGATCCTATGTTGATGGAGAATTCATCATCTCAATCGATGATCTCTGATCAGGCGAAACTCATCGATGGCTGAAAACTCATCGCTTCCTGCTCATCCGATTCAAGAACCCGAAGAATAGGCTCCATCAAGGTGGAGATAGGGCTTTGGATGACAACTTTCGGTTTAGGGAGCTTGGAAAAAATACTGGTGAATTTCTTGGTGAACCCAAACTCCTTGAATGTATGATAAGAATGGATGGTGTGAGCAATCTTAAGAAAGATGGCGACAGCTCCAAGGACTAGACCTCCAAGAGCCATAAGCTTCACTAAGAAGAGAAATGTCATGAAAGCAAACGCAACAGACAACTCATAGGGTTTGCTGTGGATAGTATGATGCGCCAACTGTTTTGTTCTGATCTTTGCTTTACCCATACCTCTGATAAGATTCTTGAACGTACCTTCAAGATCAGAGAATGCTGGCTGCAGCTCTTTGTTGAGCTGTGCAACATCCATCTTGTAGGTGTTCTGGGTCATGGATAATTCTCCAATAGTTCGAATCGAAAAATCCTCTCTCACCTTGTTGAGCAACTGCTCTTTGATGAGTACATTCTGCTTCAGATTGGGAAGATGATTGTTGAATGTATGAAGACCTGCTCGAAACTTATGGTAGAACTGTACCAGCAATTCCGCCTCTTCCATCTCAAGCGATCCTTGGATCTGGTTGAAATACTGATCCATAAGAGGAACATAATGTTCTTGAACATGCAGCAGCTCAATGATGTTCCAGACTTTCTCCTGCCGTTTAATTGCCCGTTCTATTTCGTGGAACCCATGCTCTCCGATGTCAGTAAGGGCTGCTTCAAAAGAAAGACCTGATTTTCTTACCTTGAGCAAGTGGATCAGATGATTAATGAACTCATCAAAGGCATCATCAAACTCATTAGAAGTCTTATCGACGAAGGTATCTGCAATCTTGAACCTAACAAAGACAGCATCCATCTTCTCTGCCAATAGCTTGAGATCCCTTGCAGTGACGGTCATACAGTCTTTTCTTGGGTTTTTTGTTTATAAGTGTTTGTCTTTTCTCTTATCTTTGAGATATATCTCTTTCATTTGAAAAGAACAAGAGAATCAGCTTTCTGAAGAACTTTTTTAGAGGGGTGAAGTCCTTGTATGAGGGTGTAGATGTTTGCACTCTGACTATGCTTGGTAGAATCTATCAGTTGAAGATAGGTCTGTGCGATAGTCTCTTGAATTTCTTTTCTTTGCGCTGGAGAAAATGAATCATTAAGCCTATAGAATTGGTACAGTGTTGCTTCTATCTTCCTCTCTCTTTCATTCCTATCTTTTTCGCGTGATGCTGATTCTACTGTGAGCTTAATGAGAGGTCCTAGATAATTCTCTAGATTCTGGTCTTTTGCAAAAGAATACATTTTTCCAAATGACCCCCACGCACCTTCTGGCTTTTCACTATTTTTCTTCAAGAATTTCTCGATGATCAAAGAAGAGATCTCTTTAGAAGTTCGAAGATCTTCTTTTTGAAGATAAAAATGGACTTGATCCACAAACTGGGCTGGCTCCTTAATGATG
>JAGQJW010000117.1 GCA_020430425.1 Nanobdellota archaeon
GTGATGTTCTGGGAGAAGATAAAGTTACGGGAGTTAAGATAAAAAATTCTCAGACTGGTGAAGAACAGGACTATCCAACAGATGGACTTTTCTTGGCAATCGGCCACGTCCCAAATACTGAACTTTTCAAAGGAACCATTGACACTGATGATCTAGGATATATTGTCACCCAACCTGATAGTACTAAGACAAACGTTGAAGGGGTCTTTGCTGCAGGAGATGTCCAGGACAGAAAATTCCGACAGGCCATCACAGCAGCAGGAAGCGGCTGTATGGCTGCACTTGAAGCACAGCGATATCTTGAAGAGCTTCACCATCAGGAGGGTAGCTAGAACGCGTTGCAGCGTTGCGTTGAAAAACAATTGTTTTTCTAGCATCCCTCTGGGAAGCTGCTATCGTATTTTTCACACAGAGGTAAAAAAATATGACTACAACCATTTCATTCTCCTGTCATCACATCGATTTCAAAGATCTGGTGATGTGTAGTTTTGACCTGAACAAGACTGAATACAATCTCTTGCTATTCTTGCTCAGTCAGCATGATTCCCTTTCTGCAACGCAGATCGGTGAGATGACGAAAAAGGATCGGACTACTATCCAAAAAGCGATCAAGAAACTCTTTGAGAAAGATCTGGTCCTCAAGCATCAGGTAAATCTAGATACGGGAGGCTATACTTTCGTCTACAAGGTAAAGAACAGAGATTATATTAGGCAGACCATCCTTGAGATCATCAATAAGTGGCATGCACAAGTCGTTGAGTCAGTAAAGAAGTGGTAGGTTTTTTTTATTTTTTTAGATGTGTTTTGCTTTGAGGCTTCTTGAAATGAAATAACTTCTAAGGATGAGCTCTTCTACACGGTTCATGTTTGAATCCTTGAATATGGGTGCGAGCTTGTACATCTTTCTTGAAGATTCGAGTTTGAGATCTTGTTTCAGTTTATCGTAGGTCCTGATGTTCTCTTTCTCTACTCTGTACGCTTCCATCTTTTCTTTAGGAAGTAGATATATCTTATTTTGTATGTCTTCTTCAAGATCTTTTAGTGCATCATAGATGGTCCAATAATAAATCAGTTCAGGAAGCTGAGCTGGTTCCTTGAAAGGTTCATCATGGATGAATTCATATGCTAGGTGAAATGGAGTTCCATTCATAAGATAGTTTCTTTCTCTTAATTGCTTTTCAGATAGTGGTGTTTTTGACTCTCTTATCTGGACATCGCATTTGAATGCATCAATCATTCTGTCAAGACCAGTATAGATTAATTCACTGGTTTGAGGATTCACTTTAGAGATATTGTTGAGGAAGGGATGTTTACTTAGTTGGGTTTTTGCTTTCTGAATCTCAATTCGCTCTTCAAGAAGGAGGATTTTGCTCTCTTCGACATCAAGCTCTCCGTCAACTGCATTATCGATTTCATAGGTGTACTCAAACACTTGAGACGCGACACTGGCTCGCTCTTTATTGATGAGTCTGAAAACATCAAGAATCTTTCTTGCCGTATTGAATCCCATAAGGGACGAAAATGAGCCTTTCTTTAAAAAAAATGCTATCGCTAGGAAAGACTATTCATATAGAAGAAAGTAAAAAAAGAGGTTCTCCACGGAGGGGTATTAGGGGGAGGGTGGTTTGCAAGAAATATCCATAGAGGACCTCTTTTTTGTAGGGATAGTAATAGGACCTTAATTGGTCCGACTGCTGTATCAACCACAACGGGTTTACACGCAAGCATCCTTTCGAACGCTTGCCATACCATGCCTTAGGTTGCCTGTACTTGGGGCTGGTTTAGGGGTGGGGGTTCAGTGGGGGTTTTCGGATCTCCTGTAGCCACATGAGACCTACTTTCATCATATTCTTGTTGAACCTCTCGCTGATCTTGTACGTTTTCTTGTACAAGTCATAGTCGATGAGGCCCATTGTTTTCATGGGGGTTAAGATGCGATCGTAAAATTGCCTCTTATTGTATGAAATCTTCACCTTCT
>JAGQJW010000118.1 GCA_020430425.1 Nanobdellota archaeon
CATTTCCAAGAGGACTTCTTCACCTTGAGTAGCAGTCGCTTTCTTGACGCAGCCATCGTCACCGAACTCCACGTAGGCATTCTCTATAAGATTACCATATCGATACAAGGGTTCAGTAAACTGGATGTTACCTCGAGTCTCTCTCCAGTCAGGTGAGATGAACAGTTCAAAACTAGGAATATTATGACATCGTGCACCAAGCCACCTACGATTCTTGCCAAGACCGATACGCAGATTCGTTCTCTGCGAGACCACATCAAGATATTCAATATCCATCTCATCAAGCTTTCGTTTATACTCGTCTGCTTTCTTCTTGAAATCCTTCCAATGAGCAACAGGATCATCCTCATCAAGATAGCAGGCATGGATGATCTCAGCCCAATATTCTTTCAGGGAAAGTCCTGCTTCTTGTGCCATTGCAGAAGTTCCATACATACAAAGAGTCCAGAAAAGTTTTCCTTCGTGCTCTTTCTTGTCGTGGATCTCATGAGCGGGCTGGAGTGCCTTATGATGTTCAAATATCTTTTTCTTATCAACAGAAGATAATCGCTTCAAGTCATCTGGAGCACTGACTGAGATCGTATGATCAACCTGATCGATCAACCCTTGATAATATTTCAAAGGAAAGAAAGAGAGTTGTTCAGTCGTTGCATTCTCATAGAAGAATAGTTCATTTCCTTGTGCAATCAATCTCATCATCGGATGAGCTCCTGCTTTGATTGCCACCTCATACAAACTATCATAGAATGGTCTTGCAGACTCAGGAACAGTAATCAACACTACCTCTCCAGGCTTTACTCCTTCTCCACCATTGAGAGCAAAATTAATCATCACATCAGCATACTTGTCTAAAATCTCCTTACTTGGCACATACTCATTCATAGAGAAACAAGATAAACACTCATTAAAAAAGATTGTTATTTGATAAAAAGAAACAGACCATTATCTAAATCCAAAAAAGTACTGTACTGATGAGGGGCCTCTTGTGCTGCTTTGAGGAATCGAACCATCCTGTCACGGTAATTGCCAGCGTTATCGACAACAATAATACCTCCTTTCTTGAGAGCTGGATAGAGATAGAAGAAATACTGATCATAGTTTCCTCGATCAGCATCCATAAATATGAAGTCAATGTCTTTCTCCCAGACCTTCAAGACCTCAAGGATAGTGTCTTGGTGAAGCGTGATCACCTCGTCCACTCCAGCCTGCTTGAAGTGCTTTTGTGCCACCTCACATTTCGGCGCGAAATACTCAATCGTATCAACCGTACCACCGTTCTCTTGTGCTGCTTTTGCTAGCCAGATAGTAGAGTATCCTGCACTCGTACCCAATTCAAGAATCTGTTTTGCTTTTGTTGCAAAAGCCATCAGGTAAAGAAACTGTGCAGTGGATTTTGGTACATTCCAAGAACGGACATGAATCTGCTCTTTCTTGATATTATTAGGGACATGCCAATAGAGTTCCTTGCATTGCGCAAGGATCTCATCAGCCACCAAAGAGAAATCCTTTTCCATCAGTTAACCAGAAGAACTACAGCAACCATCAAGATAAGCAATGTTGCAAGCCAGCCAAGAAAGCCAATGCCAATCGCCGGTAAGACATACTGGATGCCCAATGCTACAAAGAGCATGATAGCCATATTCTTTTTTGTAAACAATTGTTTTCCTTTTTTCTTCATCATAATTTCACCTTCAATTATTATTTTAGCATCTATTCGTTGCTCCTTATCTTTGAGAGAAGACGTAGGATCTCAATGTAAAGCCAGATCAACGTCACCAATAACCCGAAAGTTGCATACCACTCCATATATTTTGGAACATTTCTTCTTGCACCCTGCTCAATGAAATCGAAATCAAGCAAGAGGTTAAAAGCAGCTATACCCACAACAACCAGACTGAAGATAATA
>JAGQJW010000119.1 GCA_020430425.1 Nanobdellota archaeon
CACTTTTTACAGATGTAACTTCAAGATCTAAGAAAGAGGTTGCTCAGTTAGCTACATGGACAAGCGATGACTTGTTTAAAATTGAACTTGATTTCAGTTACAAAGACAAGTCTCTAAAATTAACAAAAGACTTCGTAGCAAAAACAGCACTTTTGCTGGACTTAGAATCTAAAAAGAAGCAAGCTGATCCAACTCGTATTCAAGAAAGTCTTTATAAAACGCTTGGTATTGATTCTCCTCAAATTTATCTTTCGACCTCATATGTCTCTCAAAATCAGATGAATGAGCTAAATGTAGGCAAGGATCTACAATCAGCAATCCAGAAGGCGGTTCTTGGTAACCTTGATTCAAATCCTTACGAGGCGCTTTCTAGTTTAAAAGAAGAATATCGAAAGATGGGAATCGGACTAAATTCGCCTGCAAAGTATCCTGGGATTTTAAAGTCATTAAAAGATCAAATAACTGTAGAAGCAGAAAATTATAAAAAAGTTCATGAACGAGTTCAAACATTAAAAACTGCCTATTCAAAGGGTGATACAGATAAAACTTCTGTAAATGAATTGGATGAGAAAATAATAATTTTAGAAAAAGAGTTTGAAAATCAAAAAGTATATGAAGAAGCAACAAAAGAGGTCGATGAACTTACGCAAAAAGCAAATGAATTAGGTCGAGATATTGCTGAAGCAGAAAACATCTATGCTCAAAAAGCAAAGTTGGAAGAATCCCTAATTAACTTTAAAGATTTTTTTAATGTTGATCTTGATGAGATAGGAGAGAGTCTATCGAGTATAAATGGTGAACTGAAAGTGCTAAATGAGTTGGTCGAGGAACAGACTCCAGAACCTTTAGCTATAGTCCCTAAGGTTGATAAGAACAAACAATATGTCCAGTATGGGTTAACCATTGCTACACTTCTATTAGGTATCATAGCATACAAATTATTAGATAAATGGATAGCACTGATTGTTGGAATTTTGCTTTCGGCTGTTTCGTATTTAATAACACGGTTTGTTATAAATCGAAAGAAACCCGAGAAGAAAGTTGAGGTTACTGAGAAAGAGAAGGAAAAGATTGATGCTAGTGAAAGATTGAAATTGTTAAATAAGGAAGCTGAAGAGTTACTTGCAAAAACAAACTCAAACTCAAGTGATGAATTCTTTACAAACAAAGCGAAGTTTGTTGCATTAAAAGAGCAAATGACAGAAATCCAAACATATTTAGATGCTAGATTAAAAGGCAAATCTATAGATGAGTTAAAAAAAGAACAGAATCAAGTATTTACAAGAAAGGCAGAAATAGAGCAAACGAAGTTAACCCAAGAAGTTGTTTCAGCAAGGGTTTTGCCTGAAGATTACCTCAGAAAGAGAAGAGAATTAGATATGCTAAAGTTAGATAAGAAGAAATTGGAAGACGAATTGACCGCTTCTAAGGTAAGAATTGAAGATTCGGAATATAGTGTTGATGACCTAGTTAGACTTCAAGAGAAGCTTGAGTGGCTAAAAAATGATTACAATACTGCTGTGAAGAGATATTCTGCGCTTGAACTCGCAATTCTTTCCCTTGATAAAGCTATTAAAGATACACTTAAAGGAAGTAATCAATAGCTTAAAGTATTCATTGAAGATCATCTTCCAAAACTTACCGATGGCAAGTATGAAAAAGTTGAATTAGATGAGGATCTCAAGATCCAGATCTTTTCAAATGAGAAAAATGATTTTGTTTATCCAGAAGAGCTTTCAGCAGGAACAGTAGATCTTATTTATCTTCTTGCTCGGATTGCAATTATAGAGATGATTGATCATGAAGGAAATTCGCCACTTATATTTGATGATCCTTTTGTGACGTTCGATAGACAAAGACTTCTTGCAACAAAAAGTTTGCTCCAAGAAATTTCAAAGAA
>JAGQJW010000011.1 GCA_020430425.1 Nanobdellota archaeon
CGAATTTACCAAATTTCTCCTTGATCAAAAGTTCATTGAGGATATGGGCGCTGACAAATTGATTCAACGATCCTGAAAGGAGTTCTTTCTTGAACTGATGACCGACCACTCCGACAAAGTCAGCATTCTTGATGGAAGTTTCTGTATTGGCAAGCCGAGTCGGATCCCCCCAAGTCAGAAAGAAATTATCTTCAAATGCAGAATAAGAAAAGTCTGCTCGATCATATTCTGCAAGAGGAATATCTCTGCCGTGAACATTGTGAGCGACATGGAGGATAGGAATATCTCGCATCTTCAGGTATGCATTGAGCATTCCACCAGTTCCATCATTGGAGATGTGGATACCTCTTCGATTATAGAATCCCAAATTATCTTTGATAAGATGTGCCGCTTTTGCTTGAAAGATGGCAAGAGTACGTTCATGACCGCCTTCTTTTGATTCATCATAGATGCCATCAAGGTTTCTGATATGTTTTGATTCTACTAGATGGATGAAACGTTCAGGAATGTGGAGACGTTCTTCAAGAGCTCGCTTGTCAGTGACTCCTCTTTTTTTCTGCTTGAATGCTTTCTTGACATTAGGGACGACCACGTGGACGTTATTATATCCCAAGTCATGCAGGCCCTGCGTCAAAGGCGGGATAACTAATGAAAGGCCTCCTCGCTCATCTGTTGCATAGGCCCCTAGAAAGCCATATCTATCGGAAAGTTCTGAGGTCTCAGTTGTTGTGATAAAAATAGGAACATCTTTCTTATCCATAGTATTAACCACCAATAAGTAACAAAAAGATAGTTGTTTTTATTTATAAATATTGTGGTTTTATTTATAAATGTGCACAAGACAGACCCACAACACCCTTATAAAGAAAACTAACCCTCCAAATCACATGTTCCAGCTCAAGGCCCCTTTCAAACCATCTGGTGATCAGCCAAAGGCCATCGAAGAGATAAGTAAAGGTCTCAAGAAAGGGTACAAGATGCAGACCCTGCTAGGAGTAACCGGAAGCGGAAAATCATATGTAGCCGCAAACATCATCCAGAACTACAGCAGACCAACCATCGTGCTTGCCCACAACAAGACTCTTGCCTTTCAGCTCTACAAGGAACTCAAGGAATTCTTCCCAGACAACCGCGTCGAATTCTTCATCTCCTATTACGATTATTACCAACCAGAATCATACCTGCCTAGTACCGATACCTACATCGAGAAGGACGCGAAAATCAATCCAAAAATTGAACAGATGAGGCTTTCTGCAACCGTCAGTCTCTTGACACGACCAGACACCATCATTGTCGCAAGCGTCTCAGCAATCTATGGTCTAGGAGATCCGACTCAATATGCAAAGCACACCTTTCGCATCGAACAAGGACAAGAGATCAGTCGAAGAGAATTGCTCCAGCATTTCCTCAAGATGCAGTACGAACGAAACGATACTGATCTCAAGCAAGGAACCTTTCGGGTAAAAGGATCGACCATCGACATCATCCCCACATATCTGAATACCATGGTACGTATCTCCTTGCAGGGAAATACCATCGCAAGCATCCAAGAATATACAACCCCAAACATCGAGCTCAAGAACACGTATGACACCTTCACCTTCTATCCTGCAAAACATTTTGTCGTTGAGGATCAAGTCATTGATGACGCACTCATCGAGATTGAAGCTGAGCTTAAGGAACAGCTTCCCGTTCTAGAGAAAGAGAACGCTCTCTTTGCCCATCGTCTCAAGCAACGAGTCAATTATGACATGGAAATGATAAAAGAGATGGGCTACTGCAATGGCATAGAGAACTATTCACGATTCTTCGATAAACGAAAACAGGGAGAGAAGCCTTACTGTCTTCTTGATTTTTTTCCAGAAGATTTCTTGATGATCATTGATGAGAGTCATCAGACCATCCCGCAGTTCAATGGCATGTACAAAGGAGACCGATCAAGAAAGCAATCTCTGGTCGAGTATGGATTCCGTCTCCCTTCAGCACTTGACAACAGACCGCTTCGCTTCGAAGAGTTTTCTCAGTTCATGAATCATGTCGTCTTCGTCAGCGCAACACCTGCAACCTACGAGCTAGAGCATTCATCACAGATCTCAGAGATGATCGTTCGACCAACAGGTCTTGTCGATCCATTGGTTGAGATCAGACCAAGCAAAGGGCAGATGGATGATCTGATCAAAGAGATCAAAGAGACGAAAAATAAAGGGTATCGAACACTAGTGACCACGTTGACCAAACGATTGGCAGAAGAACTGACTGAATATTTAGCAGATAAAGGGATAAAAGTCAGATACCTACATTCAGAGATCGATTCACTTGAACGTATCGAGATCATCAGGCAATTGCGATTAGGAAAATTTGATGTGCTGATCGGCATCAACCTCTTGCGAGAGGGTCTTGACATTCCAGAAGTGGCGTTGGTTGGCATTCTTGATGCAGATAAGGAAGGCTTCTTGCGAAATGATAAATCACTCATCCAGACTATCGGTCGTGCTGCACGAAACAGCGAGAGCAAAGTCATTCTTTATGCAGACAATATGACTGATTCTATGCACAAGACCATCAAAGAGACCAACAGGAGAAGAGGTATCCAGCTTGCCTATAACAAAGAGCATGACATCACTCCTCAGACGATCATCAAGCCAGTCGAAGAGAAAGAGATTACTCTCCTTAAAGATGATAAGCACCTGCCAAAGAAAGAGATTCCCAATCTGATTATTGAACTGGAAGCCCAGATGAAGAAGTCAGCAGAAGAATTAGACTTTGAACAAGCAATAAAGCTCAGAAATAAAATAGAACAGCTGCACAAGAGAATTAAGCAGCAGTAGTTCTTGACCAAAACAAATAAAAACTTCTTTCTCAAGAAATAGAACTATGTCAATAGATAAGACCATTATACAAGAGACGAAAGATTCCTTTCGAAAAGAATTTGGCCCTCAGATAGAAGAATTAGGATTGTATCTAAGTACTGGAATTAAGCCAACAAAAGACTCATACATGCTCCTTGCAAGAATCCAAAACATTTCAGGAGCCCCACCGGAAAAAGAAGCACAGGCAAAAGAGATTATTCCAGAAACATACAAAGGAATACCTGTAGAAGTTGGTTACCTAGGAAGAATTATTGCCGAATAAAGTCCAATTTTATCAAAACCTATAAAAACTTCATTTCTAAGAAATAAGAGTATGTGCATCGATCAGAAGCTTGCAAGAGAGACCATAAAAGCATTTGAAGATACGTATAAGCAATCGATTAAAGAATTGGGATATACGCTAAAAGCAGGAATGAGGCTTTCAGACCCATACAGGATATCAGCAGGGATCAGCATCGAGAAAGATCTTTCAAGAGAAGAAGAACAGAAGATTGAAGAGTGTATCCCTCAGGTTTTTGCATATAGGGGACAGATGGTTCCTGTTGAGTTCTCATATCGAAGAGTTGCTAAGACAGATTAGACTTCAGCAAGCTCACAGGAAATTATCGAATTATTTCAGTTCAGAATAGAGAGAAGAGAAAGCTCTTTTTGCCTGAGGTGATTTTGCCAGATCGATTACGTGTGGCTTTGCAGCGTCGAAAAGGTTGAACTGTTCAATCAAGTTCCTTGCATCCGGATAGAATTTACTTGCAATAGCATTCTTTATTTCAGAGATAACACTTGAATGGATAATTCGTTTTCCATCTTGCGCCAGTCGTTGCATATATTCATTATTATCAAGAGAATCTCCAGAAATGATGACTCCAAGAGTTTCCTGATCATTGAAGTAGACTCCAAGAGTTTGAGCATCTATTGACTTCACATGTGAAGAATCCAATTTAATCGTCTCACCTTGCTCAGCAACCGAAGGAAGTCGCGAGGGAATATGTGGTTTAACAAAAGTAATTCCGTATTGATCCAGAAATGAATGATAGGATTTATTCTTTGAAGGAGGCATGCCATCTTCAAGATGAGTTTGGATTTTTGAAAGAAGAGAAGCATAAGATAGTTTTTTCGGTTTTGCAGAATGCTCTTCTTTTTCTTGAGCAATCAAAGGGCTTACCTCAGGTAAAGGACCTACAATATCATCAAGAGTTTTAGCAACATCAGGAAAATTGTTCTTAAGAGTCTGTAGCGCAGCAAGATACTTGTCTCGTTGGTCAAGCGCCAAAGAATAGGTTGATAGAGGAACTGTCTTACTCTGACTTGATTCTAGATCGTTCTTGAGTTTCTCATTTTCTCGCTCGAGATGATATGCTTTATTTCCTCGAACATAAAGAGACTGATTTAATCCTTTTATTTCCTTATTATGAGTCTTTTTCAGATGAGCGATAGAATTCTGATGAGCAATATTCTGGTTGAACAGGCTTAGCATGCCCTCTTGCAAATAATCAATCTTTTTCTGAGATTTGACAATCATTTCATAGACTGCCCTGTCAAAGAGAGTCTTCCCATCCGAATCCTTGACCGTATCCAGCTCATTGAAATGTATTTTCTTTTGTTTTGAAGGCATTAAGCCTTGCAACAGAGAGATACTTTATAAATGTTTTGAAAAATAACCACTAAAGAGTAGTATTATCAGAATCATCCATAATTCTTATAAACAACCCTTCACGAAACAGGAAAAGAGGGTTTGAAACATGAGAAAAAACAACATCATATTCCTTTTTGCCGCAGGTCTATTAGTGCTTCTTAGCGCCTGTTCTTCCACTATTGTAGGTCCTGCCGATGAATTGGCCCAATGCCTAACAGACTCAGGTGCAGTCATGTACGGAACTGAATGGTGTCCGCACTGTAAAGCGCAAAAGGAGATGTTTGGAACTTCATTCCAGTACGTTACCTATGTTGACTGTGATAAATATCCTCAAGCGTGCACCAACGCAGGAATACAAGGCTACCCTACATGGGTCATTGATGGAGCAAACTATCCAGGAACCCAATCACTCTATGACCTTGCAAAGTTAAGTGGATGTTCACTTAGCACACTAGAAGCACAGAATTAAGGAGTGTACTCATACGAGAGATCATTATATTCTTGCGTGTCAAAGACACAGAAGCCTTCTTCTCTCCAGAGGACAAACTCAGACAGACCTACATCAAGTGCCATCTTGCTGCAGATGGTACAGTAAGGTTTTCCAGAGCGAGTCTTCTCATCGTTTGCACCAAGCCGTACGAAATAGAGCCTTGCTCCGTTGATTTTCTCTGGATGTCGACGCAAAGCATCCATGATTGCCCGTTGCTCAGCATGGACGCAGCAAGTCTTATCAGTCACTTTAAGGTCATAGGAACTTTTTTTGAGATGGCATCGTCGTTGACTCTCCACTTCTCCAGGAGGAGTATTCCAACCCTCGCCAATGACCTCTCCATCTTTGACAATAACAGAACCGCATTTTGATCGTTGACAAGTAGCCTTCTTTGCAGCCTGTACTGAAGATTCTAGAAAAGCTTGACAGGTAGCATCATCATCTGGAATAATGTTCATGACATCAAAAAGTATCAGGGAAAGTTAAATAGTTTACGAAAAGAGAATAAGATCTGAAAAAAAAGAAAAAGAAAAGAGAACTTATTTGGTCTTGTCTGCGATCTTAGCTACCCAGATCGTTGCAAAAACAGCAATAACCGTTACGATGACTGCATAGACCCAAGGGCCTCCAGAAGACAAGGAACATAATGCACCAGCACCTTCACTTCCACAAGGTCCTACAAACAAAGCCTTTATTGCATCGTTCCATGCAAGTGCAGCAACCAATCCGAATGCAGCGGTAATTAACGCCGAAAGTTTTTCTATTACTTCAGTTTTCATAATACTACCTCACCATCGATAGGAGAACTGCACCTATTTAAAGGTATCTCGAAGATCAGAGAAGAGTATAATCAGTTTGAACATCACCAAAAGCTTTGTGCTTTACTGCCTTGATGCTCACATCAAAGTTCTTTTTCTCATCAAGAGAGACATTTTTAGCACCGAAAAGTTCAGCACCTTTGAAGTGAGGTTCACAGATGCTCACGTCACAACCATAGCTTTTCAGATCAGCGATAAGATCCTTGACTTTGGAGTTTCGCATATCAGGAACGTCAGGCTTGAAAGCCCCTCCAAGAACAAGCAGTTTCAGTCCTTTGAGCGTGTTTCCTTTTCGTGCAAGATCCTTGATGATCTGAGATGCTTCATAATGAGCCATATTATCATTGACGCTTCGGCCAGCAAGGATTATTTCAGGATGATGACCTAGCCGTTTCGCTTCTGCAGCAAGATAGTAAGGGTCAACCCCGATGCAATGACCTCCGACAAGTCCTGGATGGAATTTCAGGAAGTTCCATTTAGTTCCAGCAGCTTCAAGCACATCATAGATGTTTATTCCCATCCGATCAAAGATCATCTTCAGTTCATTCATCAATCCGATGTTGATATCTCGTTGAGTATTCTCAATTATTTTTGCCGCTTCTGCAACCATGATGCTTGGTGCTCGATGCACACCTGCCTTGATGACCTGCTCATAGAGTGTAGCAACCTTCTCCAAAGTTTCAGGAGTATCACCACTTACGACTTTAACAATGGTCTCAACCGTATGCACCTTATCTCCAGGGTTGATTCGCTCAGGACTATAGGCGATATGAAAATCACTTCCGGATTTCAACCCGGACTTTTCTTCAAGAACAGGTTTACAGTCCCGTTCAGTGCATCCAGGATAGACAGTTGATTCAAAGATGACCGTTGCACCTTTTTTCAGATGCTCTCCGATGACTCGACATCCAGAGAGGACTGGTTCAAGATCAGGTCTATTCTCCTCATCGACTGGTGTTGGAATTGCAACGATAATTATATCTGCTTGAGAGATGATGGCCGGATCTGTCGTGAAAGTAATATCTGCTTTACGCAGCTCAGCATCGTCTACTTCAAACGTACTATCGTGTCCGGTCTTGAGCTCATCGATTCTTCCTTGATGAATATCATATCCAAGAACGGGTTGATGCAATCCAAACTTCACTGCCAAAGGCAGACCAACATATCCTAATCCTACAATGCAAATAGTCATAGTATCCAAACAGTAAAAAGTGACTTAAAAAGGTTATGGAAATATATTGGAGAGAAGAATTATCTTTTGTAGGAAGAAGCTTTCCGCTTATCATACAATACATATGATTCGTGAGGTGCACGAACTTGAATGATCTCGTGCGTCTTCCTGTCAATAATAATAGGAAGCTGACTATCTAGTTCGACATCATACTGAACCACATCAGCCAAAGAGACATCAACTGTTGAAGATCCTTCCTTCGTCTGGAGCGTGAGCTTATTGCCTTTGATAGAGCGCACAACCCCCAAAGACATATCGTCTTCTAGAGGAGGAACGGATGGGTTCAGTTTCTTTTGAAGTGACACGTAAAGGGAAAAAGATTCAGAGCTATATAAAACCTTCCTCGAAAAGCGCTTCTATAAAAGTGACCCTCATAACATTAATAAACCAGAAACCACAGGAAAAGATTCATGGCTAAGACATTCAGCAAATGTAAGCTCTGTAGTGCTCCAAAATTCCTCAATTTTGCAGGCTTGTGTAAACGTTGCAATAAGACAAAGGAAGGCTTGGAGATTCTTGAGAAAGCAATAGCTGAGCAAGAAGAGCTTCAGGCAATCAAGGATGAGGCACATCATCAAGAGGAGCTTGAGCACGAAGCAGAAGAGAAAGCGAAACAAGAAGCAGCTTCTGATGGCAAAGAAGCTAAAGAAGAGAAGGAATCTAAAGAGTCCTAGACCTGTTCTTTATACTGCTGTGAATTATTTTTCTTCCTAGCGACAGCACTCCATAATCTTTATAAAAGGCCTCAGCCTCCTTGGAGGAATGGCAACTCTTGAATGTGAAGGTATTACAAAGGAGATTCCTGATGGTGAAGGACTCCAAGAGACTTGTGAAGAATTCGGCATCCCTTTTGCTTGCCAGAGCGGTGTCTGTGGAACCTGTCAGATTCAGATCGTAGAGGGGAAAGAGAATCTTACTCCATTGACCGAGATGGAACAGGAACTAGGCATGGATGAAGACAATAGGTTCGCCTGTCAGTGCAAGATCAAGAAAGGCCACGTAAAGATCAATTATTAGATTCAAATAACAGAAGGTAACAAAAATGGTAAAATTAAATGAACAAGCTCCAACATTCAAAGCGACCGCTTATGCGGATGAGACTTTCAAGGATATCAGCCTTGACGACTATAAAGGAAAATTCGTTGTCCTTTTCTTCTATCCTGCTGACTTCACCTTTGTCTGCCCGACTGAGCTAGAAGATATGGCTGAAATGTATGATGAGATAAAAAAAGAAGGTGCAGAGATTCTTTCTGTCTCAACAGATACTCATTTCGTCCACAAGGCATGGCATGATGCTAGCGTCGCTATCAAGAAGATTAAATTCCCTATGTTAGGAGATCCACTTCACACCATTTCAGAGGCTTATGATGTGCTTCGAACCAGTGAAGGTCTCGCTGATCGAGCAACCATCATCATCGATCCTGACCAGGTTGTCAAGGCCATTGAGATCACTGACGAACCGATCGGTCGAAATGCAAAAGAGCTCCTTCGAAAGATCCAGGCTCTCAAGTTTGCACGAGAGAATCCAGGTCTTGCCTGTCCTGCCAAATGGAATCCAGGAGACAAGACTCTTAAGCCAGGAATTGACCTAGTAGGTAAGATTTAGAGTTTTATTTTTCCATGGCCAGAATTTCGCTGGCTTTTTCCCTTAACTTTTTATAATAGTTCTTCATAGGTAATGATGTTATGTTACATATAGGCGATACTGCACCAGAATTCATGCTTCCAGATAAAGACGAGCAGCAGGTGGCTTTACGGTCCTACACGCAGGATCGAGTGGTCATCTTTTTCTATCCTAAAGATAATACTCCTGGTTGTGCTCTTGAGACGAAAGGTTTCAATGAACTTGCGCAAGAGTTCCAGAAGAACAATATCGGTGTAATCGGTATCAGCGGTGGAGATGCAGCCTCAAAGACCTCTTTCTGTGAGAAAGTAGGAAAAGAAGTCAAGCTCCTTTCTGATACGAACTTCTCTGTCTGTGAGAAATACGGCGTCTATGGCGAGAAGAAATTCATGGGTCGAACCTATATGGGCATCAACCGAATCACCTTCATCATCGATAAAGACAGGAAAGTCATCAAAGTCTATGATGAGGTCAAGCCAGCAGTCCATCCAAAGGAAGTGCTGAATTATCTGGTAAAATGAAAAAAGAAAGATATCCTCAAGGTCATTTCATAGGATATGGCATTGCAATAGGCATTCCTCTAGGCATACCAGTAGGACTAGCAATGGGAAATGTTGCCTTTGGACCGTTGGTAGGATCAGTCTTAGGTCTTGTCCTTGGTGCAATCATGGAGAAAAGACTGAATCCAAATCCTAGAAAGCTTACTGCAGAAGAGCAGAAAAAAAAGAAAAAGTATTTGATTCCAACGGTCAGCATAGGGATTGTCGTCCTTTTAATTATAGTGGCAGTCTTTTTGTTTAAATGAGGTTATCAAGCATTTACAGTTTTAGGATGCTAAGAATTTCATCAATCTGATCATATAATTCTTTTTTTGTCTTATTGTTATCAAGAACATAATCATAGAAGGTTTCAGAAAGGAGTTCTCGAGTAAGATCCCTATTGTATCTTTTCAAATCTCCGTTCAGTCGAGAGAGTCGAAGAGCATTATCGCACTTGACAAAGAGCTTAAGAAGAGTATATCCACGAAGTTTTCCTTCCTCATAAGACTGCTGCAACGTTTTCATACCTACCTCATCAAAGATAGTGATATAGTCTTTTCCATCAAATTGCGATTGATGTTTTCCGTAATAATGGACATCTTCTCGCTCAATTGATTTTAGCGGAGGAAAAGTAGCCAGTTCAATGAATTCATCTTCATGTTCTGCAAAGAATTGTTTATCTTCAAAGATATAACCTCCTTCATCATCATGTCGTTTCGGTCTGCTAGTGTAAGAGACCATAGCAAGAAATTGAGGATACTTCTGTCTGACGTAGTCAAACACTTCGCTTTTTCCAGCACCGCTCAAAGCAGTGAGAGTAATGAGAACTGCCATGCAGGAATGGGAAGAAACAAGACTATAAAGCTTACGATAGAATCTCAAAGAAACAAGAATCTAATGGTTACCACTAAAGAAATCTTTATAAACAGTTAATGGTTACCATTAGACATGCATCCAGTGCAAAAAAGCATTCTTAAGCTTCTAGAGGACTCAAAAGGAGAGTTTACGATAAATCAAGTAGCTCAGAAACTGGAGATTGAGCGTCACACCGCAGGGAAATATCTTGAAGGCCTAGAAGCGATGGGGATGTGTCGAGTACGAACTAAAGGAAAAGCAAAGCTCTGGAGCCTGACAGCATCTCCTCTTTTCTCGCTGATGAGCAAAGATAATCCTGTCTCAAAAGAGCTCAAGGACTTGCTTGCTAAAGTCGAAGAGAATGTCACCTTTCAGGATGATCAGCAATCGATCCTCTGGTCAAACAAACCAGATCAAGAGGGAAAGAAATGCTATGAAGTATTTGCAGGAAAGAGTCACATCTGCAAAGATTGTGAGTTGGTACATGCAGCAAAAGAAGGAAAAGAGATCAAAGGTTCATGCAAGGAACATCATCTTATCGGCACCCCTATCAAGGATAAAGAAGACAAAGTAGTTGCCATCATGAATATCAGGAAAAAATGACACAGGAAGTAAGCATCTCAAGAGAGCTCTATGACCATCATGACGAGGTCAGTACAAAATTTGAGCTACCTGCAGGACTCAGTGAAGAGACAGTCAGAAAGATTTCTGAGTACAAGAAAGAACCTGAATGGATGCTTCAATTCAGGCTACAAGGATTAAAACTGTTTCAGGAATTGCCGCTTCCAACCTGGGGACCAGACCTGAGCAAACTCAATCTTGATCACATCACCTACTTCAACGATCCGCAAAGCACACAGAATGCAAAATCTTGGGATGACGTTCCAGAGAATGTCAAGAACACCTTTGAGAAATTAGGCATCCCCAAGGCAGAACGGGAAGCGCTTGCAGGGGTTGGTGCACAATTCGATTCTACCACTATCTATCACAACCTACAAAAAGAACTAGAAGAGCAAGGAGTCATTTTTCTTGATATGGATGAAGCACTCAAAAAACATCCAGAAATCGTCAAAGAATATTTTATGACCCAATGCATCAGGCCAAATCTCCATAAGTTTGCCGCACTTCATGCAGCAGTGTGGAGTGGAGGAACTTTTCTGTACGTGCCAAAGGGAGTGAAAGTAGATCAACCATTGCAGGCATATTTTCGAATGAACAAGATAGGTTTCGGTCAGTTCGAACACACCCTTATCATCATCGAAGAAGGTGCACAGGTCCAATACATTGAAGGATGCAGTGCACCAAAATTCAATCAGAACTCTCTTCATGCAGGCGGTGTTGAAGTCATCGTCAAGAAAGGTGCAAGGATGCGTTACAGCAGTGTCGAGAACTGGTCAATAAATACCTATAATCTTAACACAAAACGAGCACTCGTACAAGAGAATGGAGTGATGGAATGGATTGGTGGAAACCTAGGAAGTGGCGTCACCATGCTCTATCCCACCAGTCTTCTCATAGGAGCAGGTGCGCGAGCAGATCATATCAGTATTGCCTACGCAGGAAAGGATCAGAATCAAGATACCGGTGCAAAAGTCTATCACCTTGCACCAAACACCAAAAGCATCATTACAAGCAAGAGCATCGCAAAAGATGGTGGCATCACAGGATATCGAGGATTGGTCCATATATCAAAGAAAGCGACAGGAAGTTCTTGTGCTGTCGAGTGTGACGCACTCATGTTCGATGCAATCAGCCAGAGCAACACCTATCCAACCATGGACATCAATACTGATGAAGTGGAAGTGGTCCATGAAGCAAGAGTAGGAAAGATCAGTGATGAGCAGATATTCTATTTGCAGAGTCGAGGCCTTAGCAAGGAACAGGCAGTTCAGCTTATCGTCAATGGGTTCATTGAACCGATCGTCAAGGAACTGCCATTGGAATACGCAAGTGAACTCAACAAGCTCATCGAACTGGAGATGGAGGGGACTCTAGGATGAACCAAGAAGTAGCACTAGAAAGTATTCCTCGAGGACTAGGGATAATCACTTCTCTGGAAGGAGTCAAGGACATCCCATCAGAAAAAGATAATCAGAGTTTTATTGAAGCATCGTTTCCAGTCATTGAGACAAACACCATCAATGAATTGTTTACAGAACAAGGAAATGATCTCATCCATCAGAAAAATGCCAGATCGTTCTTGATCACGATTGATCATCTGGAAGGTTTTCAGAAAATAATCATCCATAATAGGAGCCATAGTGATGTGGTCATCAAAGTAAAGAAGGCAACTCAAGGAGAGCTGTTTATTGAGTGGAAGGAAGAGAGTGATTACGAATTCTCAACCGGCGGCCTGACTATCGTTGCAGAAAAAGAGACTTCATTTCAGTTAGCGACAAAGATGAGTCTTCTTTCCGAGAAAGTGCATCTGGCAAAACATCTTCTTGTTCTTGAAGAGAAGAGTTCTGTTCTCTGGTTCACTCAGACTTCAGGAACAAAACAGCTGATCTTCGATCAGAAAGCAAGCCTTCAAGGAGTAGGCTCTTCAGTCAAGACAAAGACTCTTGCAAAGACAGAACCGCAAGAGAAAGCAGACATCACTACCATTTCACACCATCTTGCACCAAAGACTGAATCCGATATTCAGTTCAAGAGCATAGCGGCAAAATCAAGGATTCTTGCAAAGGGATTGGTAAGAATTGAACCAGTCGCAGATGATTCTACCGGTTACCAGAGTTCACAAGTACTCTTGTTGGATAAGGAGTCAAGAGCGATAACCATTCCAGACCTTGAGATCGAGAACAAGAATGTCACTTGCTCGCATGGATCAACCATCAGTTCGGTAAGTGAAGAACAGCTATTCTATCTGCAGAGTCGAGGAATAGAAAAAGATCTGGCAAAAGAGCTTATCGTGAAAGGGTTTATTGATGAGATCTATCACGACCTTTCACCAAGAATGAAAAAGGAGATGAGAGGTGAGATTGATGAAGAATGATTTTCCTCTTCTAAAAAATAACCCGAACATAGTCTACCTGGATAGTGCAGCGACAAGCCAGAAGCCACGAAGTGTTCTTGATGCGATCAATGAGTTCTATACTACTAGCAACGCAAATGCTCATCGAGGCATCTATAGCATCTCCATCAAGGCATCTCTTGCAATGGACGAGGCAAGAAAGACTATCGCTCAGTTTTTCAATACTACTGACAGACACATTGTCTTCACCAAGAATACGACAGAAAGCCTTAATCTTCTCTCAAGATCGATCCCTATCCTGAAAGATCAGAACATCATCATTACTGAGATTGAACACCACAGCAATTTTGTTCCTTGGCAGGAATTGGCAAAACGATCAGGGGCACATCTTAAAATCGCATCCTATGATAAGGAGACCTTCTCTCTAGAATCAATAAGTGAACTGGTTGATCAAAAGACAAGGATTGTCAGCTTCACTGCCATGTCCAATGTAAGCGGTCAGAAATTTCCTGTGAAGAATATCATAAAAGCGATTCGAGCAAAAAATAAAGATGCTATTATCATCGTTGATGCCTGTCAATGGGCGGTGCACGAGCCGATTGATGTCAACGAACTTGACGCAGACTATCTCGCCTGTTCAGCTCACAAGTTATATGGTCCTTTAGGAGTAGGAATACTCTACGCAAGAGACCTTGAAGAGCTACCACCATTCTTGTATGGCGGTGATATGATTGAAAGTGTCTCAAAGGAATCGACAACCTACGCTAAAGGACCTACAAAGTTTGAAGCGGGAACCATGGATGTTGCAGGGATTGTAGGAGCGGCAAAAGCCATCGAGTATCTACAGGATCATCGCCACGATGCGATGCGTATCGAGAAGGAGCTTACTGATCTCGCACTCAAAGAGCTCAAGAAAATAAAAGGGATAAACATTATCGGTCATCAAGGAGAGCCTGCTGGTTCCATCATCAGCTTCTTCCACGAATCCGTTCCTGCACTAGATATCGCTCAGTTCTGTGCAGCAGACAATGTCTGTGTGCGTGTCGGTCAGCATTGTGCAGAGCCATTTCTCAAAGCACTAGGAGTGCACGCAACCATCCGCATCAGCATAGGACTTTACAATTCAGAAGGAGATATCCTGCAGGCAATACAGAGTATCTCATCAGCGATCGAAAAGATAATGAGGAAAAGAACATGAATACATTACAGGTACAGAATCTTAGCGCAGGCATTGAAGAGAAGCAGATTCTCAAAGAGATTTCCTTCTCTTTATCACCCGGAACTATCACTGTCATCATGGGACCGAATGGAAGCGGAAAATCAACCCTGGCAAACAGCCTGATGGGTCATCCACAGTACAAGGTTTCAGGAACAGCACAACTAGAAGGAGAAGATATCATCTCCTTGGAAGCAGATGAACGATCAAAGAAAGGACTGTTTCTTTCCTTTCAGTATCCTGCAGAGATCGAAGGAGTGACCGTAAGCAACTTCTTACGTCAAGCAGTCAATGCAAGACGAGAGAAGCCCATAAGAGTAAGTGAATTCAAGAGACTTCTCGCACAGAACATGGAACTGCTTCATATGGATCATGATTTTGCCAACAGATATCTCAATAAAGGATTTTCAGGCGGTGAGAAAAAGAAGATGGAGATCCTGCAGATGCTTATGCTTGCTCCAACTGTTGCCATCCTTGATGAGACTGATTCTGGACTTGATGTGGATGCACTCCGTCAAGTCTGTGAAGGGATCACCACTGTCAAAGAGAGGAATCCTCAGATGAGCATCCTCGTCATCACCCATTATCAGAGGATTCTGGAATACTTGAATCCTGATTATCATGCACAAAGGAGAGATCGTAAAGACCGGCGACAAGCAGCTCGTTCACGATATCGAAGAGAGGGGGTATGAACAATATACCAAATAAAAACGATAAGAGGTTAAACAAATGAAAGCACAACTACCAGAATTAGGCTATGAATACGACGCACTAGAACCATACATCGATGCAAAGACGATGGAGATCCACCACACCAAGCACCATCAGGCATATATCAACAAGTTCAATGAAGCAGTAGAAAAGCATGCAGAACTTGATGAGAAGACTCCAGAAGAGTTGGTCGCGAACCTCGATGCAGTCCCTGAAGATATCAGAGGTGCTGTGAGAAACCATGGTGGAGGTTATCTCAACCACGCATTATTCTGGACCATCCTGAAACGCGATGTTCCTTTTGATGGAGATATCAAAACTGCAATTGAAGGAGCTTTTGGAAGTCTTGAAGCATTCAAGGAGGCATTCTCTAATGCTGCTGCAACCGTGTTTGGAAGCGGTTGGGCATGGTTGGTTCTTGACAACAATGAACTCAAGATCACTCAGACACACAACCAAGACTCACCGACCAGCCAAGGGCAGATTCCTCTCTTAGGTATTGATGTCTGGGAGCATGCATACTATCTGAAGTTCCAGAACAAGAGACCTGATTATGTAGAAGCATTCTTTCACGTGATCAATTGGGAAAAAGTCAACGAACTCTACCTTGCTGCTAAGCAGTAGGTATTTTTTCTTTTTCAACACCATGGTGCAAAGAATTACAACCAGGATTAGTGACAGAAAGCAGTTGACCAAAGATTCGTTTGTCTTCACTTTAGATATCCCTTCGTTGGATTTTCAGGCAGGACAGTTTCTCACTTTCATCCTTAAGGATGAAGAAGGAAAACCAAAACCACGATCCTATTCATTGTTTAACGCACCAAGCAGATTACCGATCCAGCTATTGGTAGAATGCATTCCTGGAGGGCTTGCAGGTGAACAGTTCAGACGATCCACACCACAAACAGAATTCTCAGTAATGGGACCTCTAGGAAAATTTATCTTCCAGAAAGAGAAGAGAAAGCATATCTTCATTGCAACCAATACAGGCATTGCCCCGATCCATTCTATGATTGCCGAGCATCTTGATAAAGGATTTGAGATGACGCTGATCTTTGGAGCACGATTGAAGGAAGGGCTTTATTTCCATGAAGAGTTCTCTGCTCTTGATAAAGGAGATGAGACCTTTGTCTACAAGCCTACCCTTTCCCGTGAAGAGAAAGAAGGTATCGCCAAAGGTTATGTGCAGAAACTTATCGATTTTGATAAAGAGGCACAGTACTATATCTGTGGAAGTGATGCAATGGTCAAGGATACTGTCAGCGTACTTCAAGGAAAAGATATTCCAAAAGAACATATCCACTATGAAGTCTTCTAGAATAGCTCATTGAATCGGATAATAAGAAAGAGCAACAGGAAAAGAACATAAAGTGAACCGAAGATGATTCCTGAGATTGCAAATCCTTTTCCTTTGTATCTCTTGTTCTTCTTGATAGCATGAAGTCCTCGAAAGCCAAAGAAGATTCCTAAGGGACCGGTGATGATCAGGAGAGGGATATAGATGACTCCCATGATGGCAAAAAGCCCGATGACTGCTAAGCCAAAGCTCCACATCGTGTTCGTCTCGATATTTCGTTTCAGGTCAAGTTTCTTTCGCTCTCTTGCGTAGAGCTTCTCTGCTTCGTCATCCATCTTACTTGAGCTTGACTGCGGTTCCAAAGACCAGAATCTCTGCAGCGCCATTTGCGATCTGAGATGTCATGAAACGAACTCCTACAATCGCATCCGCCTTGAGTTTCTTTGCATCTTCATCCATTCGGGCCATGGCCGTCTCTCTGGCTTCTGACATTAAAGCGACGTACTGTTCCATCTCTCCACCGACAAGGTTTCGAAGGCCAGCAACAATGTCTGCCCCGATCCATTTCGCACGGACACTATTTCCTCGAACGATCCCAAGGACTTTAGTGATAGTATGTCCTGCAATCGTTTCTGTAGTTGCGTGTAACATAGGATAGATAAGAGTGAAAGAAATATAAAAATATTATCTTTTGAAAAAAGAAAGAAAAACCCCTGAGGGGCCAAATGCGACCTACTCTTCTTCAGCAAACTTCTTTATTTCTTCGAAGTTCTGCACGATAAGTTTTGCTTTCATCTTTCCGAACTGGAAAGGCCATTTTCCTTCTGGATCGTTATCATTGACGAGCTTGATCATCTTGTTCCCTTTAAATTCACTAAATTCAACTGCCATAAGTTTCGCCTCCGGTGAAACGTTGGTGCTAGAAATGAACATTTCTAAGCATCATTTTACACCTTATACTGTTGATGAAAAGTCATCCAGAGTCTTTTATAAAGTTACCGCCCGGTTACCCACCGACTTATAGGTGGCAAATAAGCCTATAAGAATGATGAGAGAGTAGAAGAGAAGGATGAAATGACCCCATGCAACCAGTAGTGCTCCTGAAACGACAAAACTGATGGTTGATGCTATTCTTGAGAGAGCGATATATCCTCCGATGACTTTTCCTTCAATATTGTTCTCTTCTCCTATTTTTGAGAGGTAGCTCCACATGGCGACATTCCAAAGAGAGATTCCAATGGACCTGACCAGCATGATAGCAAGCATAAGAAAATAGTTGTCTGTCAAGAAGAACAGAAAGAAAGTGAGGACAAGAGTGCTCACCCCAAAAAGGATTGATTTTCGTTCTCCTATCTTATCAGATATGATCCCAAAGAAATATTGGAACGAGTGTACCAGACCAAAGACAAAGAGCATTACACCCAGATGGAAATTGGAAAGACCCATCTGTTCGATGAGAATAAAAGGAAGGACCAAGGAGATGAAAGGAAGAGTGAAGCTTGCAAGCATCCCGATAATTGCTGAGGTTCTCAGTTGCTTATTCTCTAGGAAATCTTTAACTTGTGCAAAAGGATTCAGATCACGATAGATGAGCTCGCCATGTTCTCGATGATGATAGTGATCATTGAATTTGAACAGGTCATAGAAGAAAAGAAAGATGAGAAGCACCAGCATCATGACCAAAGAGACCATGAAGACTTCGGTGTAGCCAAGTTCATCTGCAATCAAGGCTCCTAATGGTGGTGCCAGCATGATAGCCACTGCATTCATGGAGTGAAAAAGTCCTGTGATCCTGTTTCGTTTCGTATCATCTTCAATAG
>JAGQJW010000120.1 GCA_020430425.1 Nanobdellota archaeon
TATGCCGCCATGATCTCTTCAGCCAAAGCCATTGCTGCACTCTTCTTCTTGTTGAAAGAGTTCTTGTAAGCGCCTTGTGCCATGAACTTAAGCGTTCGATCAATTCGTCTCTGCGGAGCACACTCAACAGGTTTCGGGTAACGTGCACCACCATATTCAATAGTGATGATCTCCTCTCGTGGAGCTGCGTTCACCAGAGCCTGCACATATACTTCGACAGGATTCTTCTTGAGCTTCTCCTCAACGATGGAGAATGCATCAAAGACAACCCTGTAAGCAGTAGTCGCTTTTCCAGTGACATGACCACTTGAGTACTTGTGCTTTTTTGTTCCTGCTCTACCAGGAACCATCATCTTGTTGATCAATCGCTCAACTGCAAAAATCTTTGACTTGTGAAATCGGTTACCCGCATATCTTGCACCAGTTCGAGGAACAATAACAGGTTTGATAGTCACGTAGTCAACAAGTCCAGGGTCGTCTACTTTGAGTCCTGAACAATCCCATTTGTTAAATGCTAATACGTCGCTCATCTTATTTCACCTACTTACGTGCCTTCTCGATCTTACCACCCAAGAGAGCGGCAAGTGCCTGATCATTCACTTTGATGACCTGCCATCGTACACCAGGAAGATCTCCTTTTGCACGACCCATAACACCACCGATTCGCTCAACAACAACTTCGTCGTGCTCATCGACCAACTTATTCGCTCCATCCCCAGGAAGGAACGCAGTGATCTGCTTACTGTTCTTGATCAACTGAACTCGAACACATTTTCTCATTGCTGAGTTTGGCTGCTTTGCTTCTACCTGCACTTTCTGCAAGACGATAGCTGAAGCCTGCGCTGCACCCTCAAGAGGGTCCGATTTTGCAGCGAATCCTTTATGCTTCTTTACAAACCATTTATCCATCCATTTGCTGACAACTCTTCGTTTCTGAAGTTTCTTACCAGCATTCAATCCACGTGATTTCTTTGACATTTTCGTTCACCTATATAACCTTCAATTCCTGGATATCAGGAAAGTATTTCTGCACGATCTGCTCATAACCCCTAAGGTTAGCAGCCTTTGCACCAATCATCAGACCTCTTGTCTTCTGATCAGGACCTGTAATGGTCACAATACCTTCCTCATTCTTGATATCTACAACCTTAAGTGGAGACAGTACATTAGTGATGAACTGCAACACATTATCGTTGTATTCAATGATCTTAATCCGTCGTTTAGTCAGGTTCTCAAGTTTCGTTACGTTCTTCTTGTTTGGCCCTAAAGCTTTGTGCAAATGACCTCTTACTACCATAAAACAGATCTTATCCTGAAAGAGAAAACAATCCTTGGTCTTTGCTCGAGTCACTTTCTCAAAGAGCTCTATCCATTGGAGGATCTGCACATCAATCTTGAAGCTAATTGCCAATGTATCGCACCTATTTGAGAATACTTACCACACTAATGAGGAAAGGTTTCTTACAGACGATACCTAGTTCGTCGCAAGCGATGTTAAGCTTTTCTACAGGTACTTCATCAAACGCACCATAGTATTCCACGTCTTCGCTGATGATCTCTGGACAGTTGCTTGCCAGAAATATCTTTGCAACAGACGAGTTTTTTATAGCCTTGATAGTACGCTTAGTACCAATGACTAATTTTCCTGTCTCTAAGTTTTTCTTAATCTCATCCATTGTACTGCCTCCAGCCATAAGCAAGAAACCCGCTCATGTCCTTCTCCGACAACACATCCGTGTTACCGTATCAATTGGAATAAAAAGAGCAAACAGAGAGTTATTTA
>JAGQJW010000121.1 GCA_020430425.1 Nanobdellota archaeon
TAGCACTTGAACGAGACATTAAATTCTCCAAGCACGCAGCAATCCAAGTCCCTAATGAAGATGTAGGTGAAGCAGCACAATATTTTATTGATAAAGGATTCACCGTTTTTGGAGTGTATCAAAAAAAGTAAAAAAATATATGTTTTGCTTAAAATATTTAGAAAAATAAATATTTAAGATTTGCTTAAATGTTTTAGATAAATCAAATTGAGGAGAAAAACAATGTGGGAAATTTATTCACTACTCTTTAACGTGTTGTTCATAGGAGCAATCACCATCAAATTTTTCTACCCACTCGTTCACGACAACTAAAATGGAACTATCAACAAAACTTCAACCAAATATCCCCACTTACCGAATTACCGTCAACACCAACAAGAAAAAAGACAAGCTCGAGCTGATGTTAAGAGAGCTGACTGAAGAAAGCAGAGCAAAATTTGTAAAAACTGATCAGAAAGTCAAACTTGCAATCGATTACTCATCCGGTGCAAATCCAAAAATCCACTTCAACAAAATTCTTAGATCTTGTTCAGGAAAACAAAAACTGAAGAAAAACTATTCAGCCACAGTACCCTATTATGCGGAGTTTATCAACGACCAAAAAACATACGATAATTTGATCCAAGAACTCGGCTTCCTGAAGCAAAATAGCTAGTTTTATGCAATATTTAGAAATTCTCACAAAAAATACATTCTATTTATAAATAAATATTCGCACAATGTATATTGTGCGAAGTTTTCGACAAATATATAAACTTCTTCGCACAAAAACAAGAAAAAGAGGCGATTTTCATAGAATCAGATCAGGTGCTTCAATTACTCACTACTGAATTGCAATTGAGAGGTTTCTCACCAAACACTCAAAGAAATTATTTCGCCATCAATAGTGATTTTTTGACCCACATCAACAAGCCAATTGAAGAGATTGACACGAACGATGTCAAGATCTATCTTTCTCACCTGCTCACCACCAAGCAAGCCTCACCTTCAACAGTCGCTCTTGCCAGAAGCGCAATTCTTTTCCTTCTCAAAGAAGTGATGGAAAAATCAGTCAAGTCCATCAAGACACCAAAGATTCCTAGAAAACTGCCCGTCATTGCAAACAGGGATGAGCTGCAGTCCATCTTTGATCAGGTCAACCACAAGAGCAGACTACTCTTACAACTCATCTATGCTGCAGGATTAAGAGTTTCAGAAGTAGTGAGTCTTAAGGCCACAGACTTCGAATTCAATGAGAATCATGGATGGGTCAGGGATGGAAAAGGAGGAAAGGATCGCATGTTCATCTATCCTGAATCCTTAGGAAAAGAGCTTCAAAGATATCTAAGAAAGCGTTCAGTAGAGTCAATATATCTTTTTCCAGGACGAGATGGTACGCAGATGACTACTAGAAACATTCAGCAGATCCTCAAGAAGGCAGTAGAGAAGGCTGCAATCTCTAAAGGAATTACTCCCCACAAGCTTCGCCATAGTTTTGCCACACACCTTCTAGAAGCAGGAAACGATGTCCGTATCATTCAGGAGCTTCTTGGCCATTCTAATCTACAGACTACTCAAATCTACACCCACGTGGCAAAGGAGCAGTTGAAATCAGTCAAAAGCCCTTTGGAAAAAGAAGAAAAATAACCTAATTAGTAGGGAAACCTGAAAGAACGTCCGATCTTAACTCATTATAATAACTCTTTGAGATTCCTCTAACTAACGTTTCGTATTGTCTTACTAAATCAAGTCTAACTTTGGGATCATTAAGATCTGCACTACCAGATTTTCTTGCCA
>JAGQJW010000122.1 GCA_020430425.1 Nanobdellota archaeon
AGCGGGTTGAGCGTCCAGTAAGTGACGCTCGTCCCGTTGTTGACGCAGTAATGCCGGATGGATCTCGTGTAAACTTCATCTACGGAAGAGAGATCTCAAGAGAGGGTTCCAGTTTCACAGTACGTAAGTTTTCAGAGATTCCAACCAGTATCGTTGAGATTGTTAACTTTGGGACGATGTCTTCTGAGATGGCAGCATATATCTGGTTGTGCTTGGAAAATGGGATGAATGTCTTTGTCTGCGGAGAAACGGCAAGTGGAAAGACGACAACCCTTAATGCTAGCGTTACGTTCATCAAGCCTGATGATAAGATCTACACCGTAGAGAACACGGCAGAAGTTACGATTCCTCATGATACGTGGCAGCACTTAGTGACGAGAGAGGCAGGAAAGGATACTGATGTTGATCTGTTCACTTTGCTTATTGCTGCATTGCGAAGTCGTCCAAATTATATTATCGTAGGAGAGATTCGAGGTGTCGAAGGAAACGTTGCCTTCCAGGCAATGCAGACGGGTCACCCTGTAATGAGTACCTTTCACGCAGGTAGTGTCCATTCTATGATCCAGCGTTTGACTGGTCATCCTATTGATGTTCCAATAGCCTTCATTGATAACTTGAATGTGGTCTTGATCCAGCAGGCAGTGAGTGTCGGAACTCACTTTGTTCGACGGGTCACTTCTATCAGTGAAATTGAACGATATTATGATGTGGAGAATAAGGTCATTACCCGTCAGGTCTTCAACTGGGATCCTATCAAGGATGAATTTCGATTCAGAGGTCTTAACAACAGTTTCATTTTAGAGAAAAAAATTGCAACGAAATTAGGTTATGCAGATGTGAAGGACATCTATAAGGAGCTTGATTTACGAAAGAAGATTATTGAGAAATTATGGGAACATAAGATCTTCAATTACTTTGAGGTGTATGATATCATCAGTAGATATTTCAAGGAAGGAAACGCTGCACTTCCTTTTGAGGTATAGAGATGAACTACTTTCATTTGATTGGTTATAATGGAACAAATGATTTTGTTCTTCGCTTGGTTTTACCAGTCATGGGAACTTCAGTCATGTTCTTTTTCGGTTCGATATTTTTTGCACCGTTCCTCCCGGCATTCTTTCCCTACATAATCCTTGCTATTGGAGTACTTTTTACGGCGACTTATCCGATCATTCTCCATGAGAAGATCAAGGTTGATATTCATGAGAACATTCATCTTTTCATAACCTATGCAGGAACCATTTCGACACTTGATATTGATAGGACTAGTTTCTTCAAGAAGATCGCTGCAAAGACTGAGTACGGCTTTATCTCAAAATCTGCTCAGAAAATTCTCTATCTTGCAAAATCGTGGAACCTTGGTTTTGCTTATGCCTGCAGGAAGGTGGCAAAGCTTTCTCCTTCAAAGATGTATGCTGATTTTCTCGATAGATTTGCTGCTATCATGGATTTTGGAGGAAATCTTGGAACATTCATGATTGATGAGCAGGATTCCATGCTTGATGATTATGCAAGTGAATACCGGACAAGTCTCAACAATATCAATCTTTTACGAGAAGTCTTTAGTGCCTTGACCATTGCGATGGCTTTTGGTATCAGTGCAGCTCTGCTTCTTCCCTTGATCATGGGCATATCTATGGTTGTTGTGGTGAGGTGGAGTCTTTTGATTATTTTGGTAGTTGATGTCTTCTTGATTTTGTTAGTGAAAAATTTCATTCCAGGAGACGA
>JAGQJW010000123.1 GCA_020430425.1 Nanobdellota archaeon
CCTTCTTTTTCTGCCGGAAGGGACCTTCGCTCACAGACTCGACAACCTTTCCATCATGAAGGGCTGTCGCGAACATGCTCATCTCAGTCTTACCAATCTCTCCACCCTTGACTTTCATCTCCTCGATGAGCATCTTGCCCACCTCGACTTGTTGGGTGGTGGCGAAAATGATGTCGTAGACATCATCGGGCAAGTTAAACTGGTCAAACAAGATAACCATAAATCAAGTAAATGCGTCTACTAGTATATAAATGTTGTGTTTTAGTATACTATTTTGTATACTTAACGGGTGTTTTGCTTTGGTTTCTTTTTAAAGAAAGCTGATTCTTCTCGTCTTTAAGTTGATTTCACAGCGCCCGCCGATGGGGAAAGAAAGCTTTTTTGCAGTGATATTATCAAATTGAAGATCGTGGATGATGGGGATTTCAGGGAACAGTTCCTTGAGCATCTCAAAAAGCTGTTTTCTTTTCTGGGTCCTGATCCTTGCAAGGACGATGGCTTTTGGCCTGAAACTACCGGTGTTCTTAAGCTGGACCAGATTGTTGTAGGTTGAATAATTGTCTTTACCTAGCTTATCAAACACTACGATGCACTTGCTGAGCTTGACCTCTTGCTTGAGTCCGATACCCCATGTCAAGGAAATGAGGTTTCCTCCTTTGATGATGCCTTTGATCTTTTCCTTATCGGTCCGCTGGAGAATGTGAAATGATCCTTTCAATGGTTTTCCGTCAATGAGCTGCTTGAGCATGGCTGCTGAATTGAGATCGATGGTGGTGCTTGCGTTTGGTCCGTGGATCATCACCTGTTTCGTTTTTTCATATGCCTTGTTGATCAGAAGAGTACAATCACTTGATCCGATGATTGACTTTCCCTTTAGCCTCCGAAAATTAATGGTGTTGAGAAATTGAATCAGTCCTGACTCTCCAAAGCAGTTCCAAAGAATAGTGGCATCACTTTTTGCAGCATCCTCTAACTGTTCTTTTCTTTCTTGTGGTGTTCCTGCCCACTTCTGAAGAAATCGTCTAGGAATCCTCTTGAACTCAGCTTCCAACTCAAGCTTCCTGCAATTATCGAGAGCTTTTAGTTCCTGCTCTTTTGTAATGAATGCAGATGTTGAGATGAGCTGACATCTATGCATTGAATATCACCTTATATTCTTGAGCTTCTTTTGGAAATTCGAATAGGATCTCTTTTCGTACAAAGTCGATGGTGGTCTCTGCACCAATAGGGATCGTCACATTTGGAAGCTGATGGCCGATAGGTAGATTATAGATGATGGGAACCTTTGGAAACAGCTCCTGTACTGCTTTGATGAATGCATTCATTTTCTTCACTTTCATAAGATATCCAAAGATTATTGCTTTTGGCTGTAGACTTCCTGATTCTTTTAGCTGGACAATTCTGCTGTATGCTGTCGCATCGTTTGTTCCTATGTCTTCAAAGAAAACTATTCTTTTCTTGAGCTGCACTTCAAAAGAGGAACCTAGACTCCATGCACACATCGCCAAGTTTCCTCCTTGAATAATCCCTTTGATTGATTTTTTTCCTGAAGAATCTGAGAATGAAGAGAAGGGAAGTCGGTAATCGGTTGCAGAAAGTGCAGTCTTTAGTATCTTCTTTGAAACTT
>JAGQJW010000124.1 GCA_020430425.1 Nanobdellota archaeon
ACTGCTACTGGGCAGTCATCGATTCAGCACACGCTGCACTCATGCATATAGACGTCATTCCAGGAGCGCCTCACTTGGTGGCAGATCTTCTTGAAGAACACTTTGCAGACAAAGGACTTCTGCCAAAGAATTATGTGCGAACACTCCGTAAATTCTACAAGCTTGCAAAAGATGTAGGGCACCATCAGCTCACTAAGATCACCGGAAAAGAAATTGATGATCTCCTTCTAGAAGCAAATGAATTCGTAAAAAGAATGAAACATCTCATCAGCACGGATAAGAAGAAACTAGTAGAAGTAAAAAAGTAAAAAGAAATCTATTTTTTCTCGGTGTAACCACACTTACCGCAAGAAACACGGTCCTTGTGATCAGCAAGGAAAATTCCCGGTCCGCATTTAGGACATGATTTATTCTTTGCTTTACCGCCTTCATAGAGAGCATTGATGTGAAAAGATTTTTTTTCGTCAGCCATTTTTATTGAGCCTCAGTATTCTCTTCAGCTGGAGCATCAGCACTTTCTTCTGCTGCAGGAGCTTCTTCCTGTGCAGGCTGTTCAGGTTCAGCACCATGACCAGTATGCTTTTCTAGAAGATTAGCTCGCTCATTTGCTTTCATAGCATTCTCGTCACTGTAAACGTGAGCAACAACCTGAGCTTGCGTCTGACCGAATACGGTTTGGATCGTCTGTACAATAACCATCTTTTCAGCAGCCTTTACAGCTTTTGCAAGATCCTTCTGCACATCAGAACGTTTTGGAGTAGCACCTTCAAAAATAATCTTTGCCTCAACTTCCTTTCTAGAAAGCAAAGGGTTCTCTGTTTGTTTTGTGATTGTAAGATCCATCGTTTCACCTAATTGATTGCTACGGTCTTACCAATAGCTTGACCTGGCATACCCGTCTCGAAAAGAACTCGAAGAGCGCCACTGTTTCCATGAGCACTTCTCACTTCACCAGTAATGTCTTTTTTCCCAGTATTGTAGACTACCTTTTTACCCACGAGCTTTGCAGCATCTTCCCGGGTGGTAATATCCTTTACCGTGATAATCATTTGATTGGTGACTTGCGTGTGCTTACCACCTTTGTAATTAACAATTGTACCGTTCATAGTACGCTGGAGAAATCAGAATCTCTTTATAAAGGTTTATGTTCTAAAAACTTGAAGGGCTCGCTCCTAAGAGTCCATCGAGCAAAAGAACCAATCCAGCTACGACGAGAAGACCTTGAAAAACAATCAGTGGAATGTCTGGAAGCTGTCCAATGACTCCTAGCTGAGATAATAGGGGAAGAACTCCTCCGACCAAAACAACAAGAGACACCACAAGATTAAGCATCTTTGGCATGACCTGCCTCATACTTCTTGTTCCCATAAACCCATCAAGAAGCAATAAAAACCCACCTATGATGGTCAGTATCTGAATGACAATTGTCGGAATCGCAGGAATTTCACCGATAACTCCAAACTTGGAAAGAAGCGGTAATGCTCCGCCTGCTAGAACGATGATTGCGAAGAGAAGGTTTAATCCATTAAGTATTCCTTGACCTTTTCTGTTGAACAACATACAAATACTTCTTGTATTTCTTATTTATAAATATTATT
>JAGQJW010000125.1 GCA_020430425.1 Nanobdellota archaeon
CACTGCAGATATATTCAGTTGACCTGATTTTTGGTTTTCCTGTCTTTGGATCCTTTGGTTTCTCCATCAATCCTTTGTTGCAGCTTGGACAGGTTCCTTTCTCAACCCAAGCGATCGCTTTCCAGTTGTCTGCCTTCCTTCTTGTGAAATAAGATAATGAATCCATGTTTTCCGGTAGTTCTAATGCCATAATGATAACCTCTTGATTTATTGGTATAGTCTGTTTCAAAAGAATTTCTTTCAAAACCTCACGGGACAGGGGTCCTTCGTAGAGTTTAATAAATCTTTCGTACCAGCTTATAAAAGATAAGAAAGCTTTAAAAAACGTTTTCGCTTTCACCTCGACACTATGGTGCACAGAAAGTTTCGTGATGTCAAACGAAAGGACAAAGAAGCAAAGAAAAAGAAGAGAAACCAGCTGATGGTGAGCATCGTCTTTGTAGGCTTGATGGTAGTTTCTATTCTTGGCGTCTATGTCTCTAATCAGCAGACCCAAGCTTCTAACCGATATGAGTATCAAGATTTCACCTTTGATCTCGTCGAACAGACGGCTGGTCAGTATGCACTCTCAACCACCCTTGATGGTGAAGAGAAGATCTTCTACGCGCTTCCTCAAGACACCTTAAGAATTCCAGTTGAAGGAAATCTCACTGAAGTGATTGGAAGTACTGGCTATCTTGCCTTAGCGTCGAATCCTAGTGTTCAAGCAGCACCTCTTATCGATTTGATAAGATTTGATTTCGATCGGTATGGCCATGTATTGGCTGTTGGTGTACCTCTTGCTACTGAGAATAGTACAGGTATCAGCTGCCTTAATGCGACTGCTCAGATTCCAGTAATCACTCTTGTCGAAAGCAATAGAACGGAGATTGTCATCAATGACTCTTGCGTCCAGATAGAGACCAAGGTGGATGACCTTTATCTGGTCAGGGATCGACTGCTCTACAGTATCTTAAAGATCATCAATAAATAAAATTCGAGAATAATAAGAAAGATCAGGAAGTGAAAAAAAATGGTAAAACATGACACGGTTAACAAATCTAAGAAGAAGACAAATTCTTCATCAATCATTATCATCATTGCTGCAATCGTTATCATTGCACTGATTGGTGGCTTATTCATCATCAAGCCTGGTCAGGAGGGAACGACCAAGTATAAGAAGTCTGATTATGAGACCTATCATGGATTCAACTTTGAGCAGCAGGGAAAATACTGGGTGACTTTTGTAGAGCTCAGTGGTGTTCGATACGAAGCTCCGTTCTATAATCATCCTCTTGATGTTCAGGATATCTACTATCAGGATAACATTACTGAATTTGTGATCGGAGAACCCCATACTAATTTTACCATCGCTGTAAGTGATAATGTGGGTGCTACACCGGTTCTTGCTGGGGCAAACATCGCTCGGATCACTGGAAAACTCTATGGTATGCCAACCTCTAGCGCACTCTATGCGCTACCTGATGAGCGGACAAACCAGACTAATTTTCCTT
>JAGQJW010000126.1 GCA_020430425.1 Nanobdellota archaeon
CTCTAATATCCGTTTTTTTTTTTTTTTTAAGTATTTTATATCTGACTGTATTGACTGTACTTGGTTTGCTAATCCAGATATCTGAGATTTATTCACAGAAATTTGATAATTGTAGTTAGCATGCTGAGCTGATAAATCTTTCTTTTTTTTTTTTTTTTCTTCACCCTGTTTCTCAAAATCCTTCTTTGATTTTTCAAATCTTGCGATATCTGATGTTATTCCTAAAACTTGCTTACTTAAATTATCAATATTTCCTTTTTCTTTCGAAATTAGAAGCGACATATACTTTTCACTCGTCCAATAGTGATCCATATCTAACGAATCAGCAAGACTTAAATCATTCTCCGAGTGTGATAAGACATAGAAGTCATACAGCTTGTTATTTAAATCGTTCTTCCTCTTCTCGATATCAAGTTGTTTCAATTGTTTCTCGGTTTCAAGTTCAATAACCTTCAGTTTATTAATTTCAATTTCATTCTCGACTTTTTTGAGTTCATTCTGAACTGAAGCTAAACTCCCGGATAAACCATAGGCCTGACTATTTAAAACACTTGTCTGAGAATTAAGTGAATTCAATTTTGATTGCAAATCACTAAGCTCCTTCTGCTTTGCACTTATTTCATCTGCAATTTCAGAAGAGGTCTTCGCTTCAGCTTTTTGATTCAAATCAAAAGGTAGAAACGTTGATGTAACAAGCATTATGATAAGTATTGTCGAAACGACAAACCTTTGTTTTTTTCGAAATGAATTCATAAGGTTATAAACTTATATTTTCATTATATATATTTGCATAACAAAGATAAACTCTGCAAACAAGAGGTTGATTAACTGGGAAACCTATTATAGATTAACAAGACTGCCCCACTCGTCATAATCATCGTGACAAGTAAAGATAAAGGTTTGGCGTTTCTTTGAAATTTCTTGGAGCAAACTTTTTGTTGCAAGAAGTCTTTGTCTATCGAAAGTCACAAAAGGATCATCAAATATAAGTGGCGAATTTCCTTCATGATCAATCATCTCTATAATTGCTAGTCG
>JAGQJW010000127.1 GCA_020430425.1 Nanobdellota archaeon
TACGTACTGTGAAACTGGAACCCTCTCTTGAGATCTCTCTTCCGTAGATGAAGTTTACACGAGATCCATCTGGCATTACTGCGTCAACAACGGGACGAGCGTCACTTACTGGACGCTCAACCCGCTCGGAGGTTTCTAAGATATATTTGTTAAGCTCAAGATCATTAGAAAAATCAATATTCATACGTACAGCCTGAAAAATCTTGTGTACTGCCTTAATATGGCCAATTCCCGTACAGTGGATATCCTCCAGATAAGGATCGTTGAAAAGCGGCTCTAACTTCGAATAACCAACTCGCTCTCGCAGAAGAAAATACTTGATGATATCATACTGCTGCTGGTTGAGATGAATCTTTGAAGAGAGACTGCTTCCAAAAAATGTTTTCGTATCAATGACCACCACATCATTAAGTAGATTGACAAGGATAGGAGTAATATCGTCAGCAACATCAATCTTTTCCTGTTGGAAAGCGATCTCTACTAGACGATCAAGAACTTTTTGGTATATTTTATCAGTAGACTCATCCATGGTCGGTTCGATGACCACGTATTGCAAAGGCTTTCCTTCCGGACGAAAGATGTGGACAAATAGTGCATCACCAACAGGATAAATAATATTAAGAGGATCAAGGTCACGCATGCTTCGATCGAGTTCTAGAAGATACTTTGGATTAGCCAATTCCTTTGGAAGCTTCTTCATATAGTCCCTGAAGTGAGGGTAAGATGATTGTGCAGTCTCAACTTTTTGCTGAGTCCTTGTAACTTTTCCTCTTTTACTCATTCTTTCACCTAATCAAGCGATGCAATCTCGATAGCGAGACCTTTACCAGGCTCTATCTTGAAAGGGATTGCCGTAATGACATCACCCATCGGTCGTTTGAATCGTTGTACATTAATAACTCTGATAAGACTTCCTGCAAATTTCTTCAATTCTAATTTCAGGAAGATATCACACACCGATCTGATCAGTGTCAAAAATAACTCTGAAAGGTGGTCTGGATCAACACAGAAAATGATCGTTTT
>JAGQJW010000128.1 GCA_020430425.1 Nanobdellota archaeon
TGTTTTTGGGCATACTGGAAATGTTAGGTATAGGGAGTTTTAATACTTAATCGTTAGTTTTATAAATTAATTATAGTCTTTTTTCTTATCCCGTCATAGCTCAACGGTAGAGCGTTCGGCTGTAGAGGTTGTGATGAGTTGTCCGAAAGACTGAAAATGATTCATAACCAGCCGAACCCGAGAGGTTCCCGGTTCAAATCCGGGTGACGGGATTTCTTATTACCTTCGGTAAACCAAAAGTTTTATAAATAAGCTGTTTGCCCTAAAAATACAACTGGCAAAGATTCTGCTAAAACCAAAGATGGACGTCCTAAAAAATTAATAATTGTTTCATTTAAGTTTTAGTGAGAACTATGCCCTAGTAGTGTAGTTGGTCATCATGCGGCCCTGTCGAGGCCGCGACCCGGGTTCGAATCCCGGTTCGGGCGCTTTTTTAACCGGCAATTTTGTTTGAGCCGGTAGCTCAGCCTGGTAGAGCACCTGACTTTTAATCAGGTGGTCGCGAGTTCAAATCTCGTCCGGCTCGCCATTTACACACCTAACCTAGGGGGTCCCATCCAAATGAAAGAAGAAGAGCAAGCA
>JAGQJW010000129.1 GCA_020430425.1 Nanobdellota archaeon
TTTTGTTTCTTGCACACATAACACATCAGGATCATATTTTTTTACGAAGTCAAGAAAGCCTTTTTTGAGCACTGCGCGAATTCCATTCACATTCCACGAGATAAGTTTCATACATATACCTGCACAACAGTGTATTTAGATTCTTTGTTAAATCTAAACCACATAATTACATAATTCAAAAACGTTGAAGAGTACGATATCTACAAGAAAAACGTGTTTTCAAAAACTCAATCAAAGGAGTTTTCGTAATCAGAGTCGTCTTCTTTTTCAGGAGCTTCTTCTGCTTCATCATAGCCTTTCATGAATGCTTCTTCTTCAGGACTAATCTCGTCGTCGCGCATGAGCGATTCTCGAGCGTCTTCGCCATAAACATTCATTTCGTGCTCTTCTTGGTCATCCATACATCTATTTTCGAAAGTAGGGGTATATATAGGTTATAGGAAAAATATTCGTTTTTTATCAAAATCTTCTCGACAAAGCAAAAAAAAGCCCATATTTTGCTCAAAATT
>JAGQJW010000012.1 GCA_020430425.1 Nanobdellota archaeon
GTATCAATCCTTGTAAACTGATACATCCAAGACCACATATCATATCCGTTTGAACCATCATAGGTTCCTCCCCAGACATACGTTTCATGACCTCTTCCCGGATAGATAGTCATTGCAATCCTCTCATCAGGATAAGGCTCCCCGCAAGTACTTCCATTGAGCCAACTGATCGGAACTGTCGTTCCTGTCACATCAACGGTACCGTCAGCATCACCATGAAAACCCCAGACAGGTTTTCCTTTGATGTTACAAGTGCCCGTATCCCCTGCCGTATTCGAGGAGATAGGAACATACGCAGCAAAAAGATCACCATAATTTATGGCCATACGCCAGACACCCATACCTCCCATCGATAATCCTGTCAAGTAGATTCTATCTTCATCAATTCTTCCGTCGTGATAATCAATGAGCTGCTCAACAAAAGCATCAAGCCGTTCAATATAGGCTGCATAGGACCAGAAGCCACCACTCTCTGCTTGAGGAGAGATTACAATTGCAGTAGTATTCTGTGCCGCAATCGAAGGATAGTAACTCAAACTAGAGATTAAGGAGAGATCACTACCAAGTTCACCCTGACCATGCAAGAAGATGACTACAGGATAAGACTTATTGATATCGGAGGTGTTGTAGGTGGAATTGTAGTGTGAGAGAAAAGGAAATTCATAATCAGCCCCACAAGTCTGACATCGACTATTGTTTGTGTAAGGTGTGTAATTAAAGGTTCCATTATGATATAGGTCAAGAACCTGACTGCTGTTGAGTGTATAGTTATAAATCTGAACTGAAGCAATGCTCCCATTGAAGTTCTGAACAGATCCGAAGGGATACTGTTTATCATTGTCTCTTCTTGCACCCACCACAGCGTCCACATGAGACAGGTGATTTATTCGAGCATCATAAGCAGCACTTGAACCTTCCACTCCATTCACATAGATACGAATATTTCCTTCTGACCGGTTGTATGTTCCAACGACATGAGTCCAATTCGTCGGTGGTGCCGAAAAGCTAGCAAAATTTCCGTTCCACGCGCCATCGTTGATGAAGAACCTATAGGACCCTCCCCCACCAGAATTCGCATCAATACCCCAAGAGTCGACATTATCATCCGCTTTTGCAACAATCTTTTCATAACTCTCAAAAGTAGGATTCTCAACCCATAAGGCCACACTAAAAGTTTCAGGAGCATAAAGATCCGTACTATTGTCAAGAATAATATACTGAGAACCATTAAAATTATAGGCTCCATTTCCAAAGGGACCACCCGTTGCATTATAGATTGCAGAACTGTTGGTCCCGTCAAAACCATTACCCGTATAGTCAATTGTCGATGAACCATTCCAGAACTCCAAGTTGGCCATGAGAATCCCGCTTAGAGAAGATAGATCAGAGGAGAATGATTCATTTCCCGCAGAAGCTAGAGATGAACTCAAAAGAAATATGCTGACCAGTAAAAAAACCAGCCTCATACAGTTTATCCCCACTAAAGCACCCTAGCCTTTTTTTACAAATAACCATTTATAAAGATTGTCTTTAGCATCGAAGAAAATTTCGTAGACTTTATAAATAAAAAAAACCGCACTATCTTCGTCTTGTAAAAAGAGGAATCGTATGAAAAAATCATCAAAGAACAAGTCATCTTCAGCCATCATCGAGTTGGATAATGTCTGGAAAACGTATCACATGGGAGACAATGTAGTCAATGCTCTTAGCGGACTGACTCTTCAAGTGAAAAAAGGAGAGTTTCTTGCCATCATGGGACCTTCTGGAAGCGGAAAGTCAACCAGCATGAATATGGTAGGATGCCTTGACCGCCCCTCTAAAGGAAGGGTCCTTCTTGATGGAAAAGATATCTCAACCATGAGCGAATCAAGACTAGCCCAGATCAGAGGACAAAAAATAGGCTTTATCTTCCAGAAATTCAATCTTATCAATACGATGACTGCAAAAGAGAACGTTATGCTCCCCCTCATCTTTCAGGAGTGGGATCTTGAAAAAAGGAATAAGAGAGCAGAAGAACTGCTTAAGCTTGTCGATCTGCAGGACCGGATGGATCATAAGCCAAGCGAACTTTCAGGAGGACAGCAACAGCGAGTGGCCATCGCCAGAGCTCTTGCCGTCAACCCAGACGTCATCCTTGCTGACGAGCCAACAGGTAATCTCGACAGCAAAACAGGACACACATTTATGGATTTCCTTAAAAAGCTTCACAAGGAAGAAGGAAAGACTATCATTATGGTAACCCATGATGCGAAAACCGCTCAGTTTGCACAGCGTGTTGAAGTGCTTAAGGACGGAAAAATCGTCAATACGTAAGGAGAAAGAAAATGAAAAAACAAATAGTGCTCATTGCAATGATCATCATGCTTCTGGCAGTTCCGCTAGTTGCAGCAGACGCAAGCCTTAAGGCAAGCCTCTTGCGGTACGACCCTTTACCTGCTTCACCAGGTCAGTTCGTGACTGCATATGTAAAGCTAGATAATGTCGGAAACACTGATGCAACAGACGTTGCCTTGCGTATCCAAGACCAATTTCCTTTCTCGATCGCAAGAGAGGGTGAGCGGACCATTTACATCGGAGAACTCAAATCACAACAGAGCATTGTAGAGGAATTCAAAATCAAGGTGGATAGTACTGCATTCATCGGAGAGAACCAGCTCGTCATTGAATTCACCGACAAATATGCTCAAGACGAATGGCAAGAATCAAACCTTCCTATCGAAGTCGACAGTGATGAAGCATCATTGACCATCACTCAAGTGCAAAGCGATGAATTCCTTCCAGGCGGAGATGGAACAGTGAGCATCACTATAAAAAATAATGAAGAGACTGTTCTTCGAAACATCGCACTACAACTCCAGATGGAAACTGTAAGTGGAACAACAACTATTGATCTCCCTTTCATTCCTCTTAACTCCGCAACAGAGAAGAGAATCAGCAGACTCAATCCAGGGGAAATCACCACCATCTCCTATGAGATCAAAGCATATCCTAGTGCAACACCAGGATATTACAAGTTACCACTTAGCATGTCTTATGTGACTGACCAAGGAGCAGAAACAGAAACTGAAGACTATGTTGGCGTTATTGTCCAAGCAGTTCCAGAACTTAAGATCCTTCTTGACGAGAGCACCGTTTCTAAAGACACAAAAGAAGGAACCATAACCCTTAAGTACATCAATAAGGGAATCAATGACCTCAAATTTCTGGACAGCGAGATAGTCACTTCAGAGAATTATGAGATCAGCTCAAATTCCCAAGATTATATCGGAGATCTCGATAGTGATGATTATCGAAGCGAGACCTACACCATCAAAATCAATGATGAAAGTCAACCACTGAAAGTAAAAGTGAGCTTCAAGGATGAGAACAATAAAGAGTATAATCAAATTATAGAGGTTCCCCTTCGATTCAGCGAAACAACTGAAAAGAGCAGCCATACAGGAACGGTCATTCTGGTCATCATTCTCTTGGCAGCCGGAGTTGTCTACTTCCAATGGAGAAGGAAAAAGAGAAGATAATCGTTCTCTTTTAGATCATGAATCTCCTTGAAGCATTCAAAATAGCCTTTCAGAACCTTCGACACAGAGGGTTACGAAGCTGGCTCACCCTTATTGGTATCTTTGCAGGAATAGCTGCAATCGTAGCACTGATAAGTCTAGGTCAAGGACTTCAATCAGCAATTGCGGATCAATTCTCTTCTTTTGGAGTGAACACCATCACCATACAAGGAGCAGGATCAAGCTTTGGCCCGCCAGGAACAAATGCAGTAGGAGAGATTAACGACCATGATGTCAGGCTTGTTGAACAGCTTCCCTCAATAGAATTCGCCATCCCCAGATATATCAAAGGAGTAGAAGTAGACTATCGAGATGAAGTAAAAAATTTCTTTGCAGCATCACTCCCGCCAGGAGAAGATGGGATGAGGGTCTATAACCTAGTCAATCTCCACATAGATCAAGGACGATTTATCCAAGAAGGCGATGACTCAAAAGTTACTATCGGCCCAAGCGTTACATTCAACAACGACCTAGCACCCCAAGTAGGAGACAAGATCAAGATCAATGGGAAGACATTTAGTGTTGCAGGAATCACCAAGAAAAAAGGAAATCCTCTTTTTGATTCATCAATCATCATGACTCAGAAGTCAATGGAAGATCTTTTGGGACTCGATCAGAAATACAGTTTCATGATTGCATCAGTCCAGCCAGGAGAAGACGTTGATCAGGCAAAGCTCGAAGTTGAGCGTGCCTTACGCCGAGACAGAGGACAAAAAATAGGAGAGGAAGATTTTGAGATATCATCTCCTCAAGACGCATTGAATTCACTCAATGACATTCTTATCGTGGTTCAAGTCCTTCTGGTAGGTATTGCTTTTATCAGCTTGGTAGTTGGAAGTATCGGAATACTCAACACCATGTATACTGCAGTACTTGAGCGAAGAATGGAAATCGGAATCATGAAAGCAATAGGAGCAAAGAACTCGGATGTCCTTGCAATCTTTCTTATAGAATCGGGACTTCTAGGGCTCACAGGGGGGTTACTCGGACTCTTTCTTGGAGCAACCATCAGCAAGGGAGTCGAGATTGCCGCATACGCTGCATTTGGAGAATCAATCCTGAAGACCGTCTTCCCAGGCTGGCTCATCCTTGGTTCAGTCTTCTTTGCTTTTGCACTAGGAGCACTAGCAGGGACACTACCAGCACGACAAGCAAGCAAACTACAACCAGTAGATGCACTACGAAAATAAAGAGTATAAAAAATGATCAAAGAATTCGCAACCATCGCATGGCAATCCTTGACAAGGAGAAGACTTCGTAGCTGGCTGACTATGATAGGAATATTCATCGGTATTGCAGCGGTCGTCTCACTCATCTCGTTGAGTCTTGGAATGAAAGCAGCGATCGTGCAGACTTTTGAGGATCTAGGAAGTGATAAGATATTCATTCAACCAAAAACCAGCTTTGGTGTCATTGGGGACAACACGGGAAGCAACCCCCTTACAGAAAAAGATCTTAACTTCCTAGAAGGAGAATCTGGAGTAAACAGAGTTTCAGGATATACTCTTGCAAGCGCAAAAATAGAATTCCAAGGAGAGACAAGATACTTCTCCATCATTGGAGTTCCTCAAGAACCTGACCGTATGAGCCTTATCACCGAGCTCTATTCTCCAGACGCGCCCCTTGCGGGAAGAAATCTTCTTCCATCAGACAACAAAGTTGTCAATATGGGATTCTACCATTATACAAAAGGACTCTATAATGGAAAAAATGTACAAATCAATGACCGAGTTCTTGTCAATGGAGAGAAATTTACTGTTATAGGAATATTCGCACCTCTAGGAAGCTCTTCAGATGATCAGATGATCTATATGCCCATGAGAGCGTTTCGTGAAGTAACAGGAATAGAAGATAGAATTGACCAAATCATCGTAGAAGTCGATCCGACAAAAGATCCCTTAATTGTTGCAAATGAACTCAAGAGAAGTCTTGCACGATACCGAGGAGTAAAAGATGGACAAGAAGATTTCACGGTACAGACGCCTGATGATATCCTTGCCACCTTCAACACCATCCTCAATATTGTCCAAGCAGTACTTATCGGCATCTCATTGATCAGTCTCTTTGTAGGTAGCATCGGTATCATGAACACCATGTACACCTCTGTTCTTGAGCGAAAGAAAGAAATCGGAATCATGAAAGCAATAGGAGCAACAAATAAACACATCTTCACTCTTTTTTTCGTTGAAAGCGGATTCCTCGGTCTTGTTGGAGGGATACTGGGTATTATCTTAGGAACAATCTTTGCAACCCTTGTTGAGGTCATCAGCAAGCAAGCTCTTGGGAAAACATTCTTACAAGCAAGCTATAGTTGGGAACTCTTTGCAAGTGCACTCTTATTCTCTTTTCTGATTGGAGCACTCTCAGGAACACTACCAGCACGACAAGCAAGCAAACTACAACCAGTAGAAACACTTCAGGATGAATAAGAAAGCCTATTGGAACGTTGAAGCATAAGCAAGATGATGGAAATCCAAAGCGAGCTCATCATAGACTACTGCCTGTTCTTTTTGATCCAATGTCTGATACAGCTGCAATGCTTTCATATACTTCTCTCTGGCAACAGTATTCTTTGAAAACTGTAATGCAAGTACCCCATTATACAACAACTGTCTGATTACATCAATGACCGGTTCCTTATAACTCGTCAATTCAGAGACCGTTCTTGACACCTCTTGTCGTTCTACTCGGGAGAGATGGAATATTATCGTCCTGAAGAACTCAAGATGAAGCTGTAATTCAAGAAGGGAAAGATTCTTTGTCTTCTCAAGCTTCATCAAGGAAATAAACTGCTTCTTGAGCAATTCCTTGACTTTGTTGTTGGTATGAAGCTTATCAATCCGTTCATGGATAAGGGGAATATCTGCAGCGGAATCTATGAGGAAGGAGAAGAATTGCCGCTGCAGACGACCCAAAAGATTCTGAAATTGAGATAATTTATTTTTCTTGAGAAGATCCTTCTTTTCCAGCTCTGCAAGTTTAGAAAGAATGAACTGCTTCTGTTCATTGGAGAGAAGAATCTGTTTTCTTTTCTTCATGGCAGCGGCCAAAAGAAGAGCTGCAATGAGTGCATGAATCTGGTTCTTGAAGAGACGATAAGTGACTGCAAGTATTGCCAAGCCAAGGAAACTTCCAAGGAGAATAATCTGGATCTTCTCAGGACCACCACCATCCTCAATAAGTGTTGGGGCCTCAATACGCGTACAAGGAGCACAGAAAGGACCACCACAATCCAAACCAGTCTCATTCTGGTTCTGGATACCATCATTACAAGTAGGACAAGGCTCGCAGCTAGGACCACCACAATCCAAACCAGTCTCCTGATAATCCTGAATACCGTTGAAACAGTTTGAACAAGCATTACAGTTTGGACCACCACAATCCACTTCAACTTCATAATTATTCAGTTTATCATCATAACAGGTTTCACAGATTTCACAATCAGACCCTCCACAATCAATACCTTCTTCATCAATATCTTTTACCCCATTATAGCAATGAGCAATATACTCACATTCTTGCCAAAAATATCTTGTATAAGGATCTTCACAACCATGAATATCAGTACATGACCTTTTTTGAGTTCCATTGATATAGCATCGGCTCCATTCAGATTCACATTTCCATTCAGATTCACAGCTAGAAAACGCGCCGCCGCCGCCACCAGCATTTGGAGGAGGGTTCTCATCAGCGCAAGTGACATCTAAAGAGATAACTCCAGAATCAGCAGTAAGGTTATAGGGATCCTTCGCTTGGAAAATAACGCTTCCCGTGCCACAGGAAGAATGAGTGATAATCACTTCACTCGTTCCAAGAATGGTAAAGGTAAATCCAGAAGAGAAACTAAAATATTGATAGGTGAGAGGATCACCATCAGGATCTGAAAAATGATCATTCAGGAAAAGACCCCTATAGGAAGAATCCTGGAGCCAAGATATTGGTGAAGCGATAGGAACATCATAGACGGGAGGGTCATTCTTATCAGTCACATTGAAAGAGACATTGAGATAAGCGTCACCATTAGCACAAAAAGAAGCATCAGAAACCTGAAATTCCAGAACAGAACTACCAACCATTGCTTGAGTCGGAGTTACTGAAAAAGTACCTCCCGTATCTATAGAACCATTCAACCCACCAGAAAGTGTACTCACTCCAAAATATAAGGTATCATTATCTGCATCACTTGCATTCAATGTACAAGAATAAAAATCAGACTGTCTAAGAGTAGTATTACATCCAAAGGAGAAAAGAGGAGGGCTATTAATGCAGATATCAACCATCCCAGACTGAAGAGTCGCTTTTGCAGTCACCTGACTATCTGAAACAAGGTTGACACTCGTATAGTAGATAAATGCAGTCTGACCAAGCGAGATTGCAAGCAAACCCATCACTAGCAAGACTACTAGCTTTCTCTCCATCCTCAGGGACTTTTAGAGAAATCAGAATATATAAAGCTTCTGATGAAATTAAGACTCATAAAATGAGATATAGACCGTTCCCTCATAATCACCCAGTGCGAGATCAGCTGGAACAATCAGACTAAACAGCAGCTCTTTTTGAGTGGAAGCGAAGAGAAAGAAATCATTCTGATCCACCATCACTTTTCCCGGACCCTCACTCTCGATGTGTACCACTGCATCAAAAGGTGCTGAGATGTTAAGAGACCTCTGAAGGATGACACCAGGAACTCCCCCACCAAACTGTAGTGAGTCGCTATCCAAATTAATTCCCAGATTGTCTTTTACAGCAAATCGATAAGGAATGGTTGCGATTTCTTTTGGAGAATCTTTTAAAGCGATAATAATAGTCGCAACCAACACCACCACAATAAAAGAAATCAAGATGATTGCACTAGTTCTTTTTTTCATGTTTTTTCCTCATAAAGAAAACAATATTGACTGCCCCTAAAAGAATTACAATCAAAATAACACCGATCAGTGCAGCAGATGAATTGGCTAGAGGAGACTCTCGTACGGGCTCCTGCTCTTCAACAATTTCAAACCGAAGAGGAAAGGTCTTTGTCTCTTCAGTAGTTTCATCAACAGGAATAGTGAGTGTCAACGTGGCATCAATTGCCGTGTCGTTCGTCTCAGGAACGTCTAAAAAAGTATCTAGATGCTTCTGCTCAAAAGGAGTGAAATCAAGTACAGGAAGAGGTTGTGAAACCCCATTCAGTTCTATAGAACCACGAATGTTCTTGAGAGGAGAACCCCACAAGGACTGCAATTCCAATCTAATCTTATTGATAGTTCCAGAAGAGATATTTTCTGTGTAACCTAATAATTCTACATCAGTACTTCCCATAAAAAAAGAAGTTGCTTTTTGAGCAGGCTTCTTTTCAGAATCATAATTAATTTCAATTGTTGCAAAATATTTTGAAGAATCATAGGTTTTGGTTGGCAAATATTCTTCAAAAGCATAAGAATCATCAACAGGAATAGAAATATCATTAAATAAAAAAGAATCAACAAGATCTCCTTTGTAATTAGTAACATCTAATCTTGCTGAAAGGTCTGATAATGGTTGTGTTCCCCTATTTCTTATAACCGCTTTAGCAAGTGCATTATAACCCTCATTAGTGTTTTGGATGGAAAAAGAATCAATGACCACATATTTTCCTGGAAGAGGAATATCAACAATAAACCATCCTTCAACTGAAGTGGCGACAGCCATCATCCCCCCACTCTCTGCAACATTCTCTGTAGCAAATAAGAGAATTTTCTGCTCACCAAAAGACTCTAAATCGTTATATGCAGGAAAAGTAGCTGTAACAGTAATATCTTTATATTTTGACTCAAAGACAAACTCATCTTCTGAAAAGGAAACATATTTGGAAAGAGGGCTTCCTCCAGAACTCATCTTTATCGGAACTCCAGGAGCTCCATTGTTTATGAGCTTAATATTGAATTCATATTTAAGTCCCTCTTCATAATCAGCTTTCACGAGAGGAGGACTTATTCCAATAGCAAGAACCGACGAAGTACATAAGAGAAAAAAGAAAAAAAGAGGTAAAAATCTCATTTTATCCTGTTGAAATTCGTGCTTCAAAAGTCACTGTTGCTGGACCAATTGAAGATACCGTGTTTGCTGGAATGGTAAACCTTGCTGAGAACTGCATCTGATCATTAGCATCGACATAGGTAAAATTACTGCAAGTCGGATAGTCCGTTGCTGCGAGTGCAAATGAATTAAAAGTGGTTTGAGCTTGAATACCATCACAACCACCATCTCCAGATACATTGTTTACTTTATATTCAAAGTTTCCATTCGTATCAAAGAAATCAGTTCCATTAATGCTCGATCTTACCGTGACGTTTGCATCAACATTACCATCATTTTCAATAGTTATATTGTCTGGAAAAGTACCATCACACAAGGTATTGTTTACTCCTGCAGAATTCAAGCTACTATCAACTGTAATGGCTGAAGCAGTGTCTGGAGTACAAGTTCCGAATGCAATATCAGTGTTACCAACGGTTACAATAGATAGAGCTGTACCAACTGCAAGCGTAACAGTTCCCGTCTCGTTGTTGGTTGCATAACCAGTAGTAGAAACGCCACCCAGCTTGTTAAGGCTCACAAAGGTTCCTCCCAGAGAAACCACAATAGCTGCAATCAGCAGCAAACCAAGAGTTTTATTAGTTACTTCCATGAGAATCACCTTGAGTAGCAATCTGAAGAATCACTTGACCAGTTGGAGGAGGACTTGCAATCTGAAGAGATACTTGTCCAGAAGATACTTGCGTATTTCCCACTGGTACTGGTGCGGCATTGACTTTGTTTGCACTGTCTAGAACGGTTAACGTTCCCAGCGTTGAAACTATCACGGTCAGAACGACCAAAATAAGAATTGTCCTATTTGAAATGTCTTCACTCACACGAATTCACCGTTTCACTACTACACAACTATATCACAAACTACGGTCAAAAGTATATAAAGTTTTTGTTTCAAAACGCTTAAAAACACTATTTTCAAAGGAAAGAAGGAGTTAAGTTTATAAAGCACGTATTAGTCCTCTACACCGTTTTGGAATTGCCTCCATAGCTTAGCAGGCCATTCTTGCATAGGCGAGCGCTGTGCACTGCACAACAACATGTTGTTGGCACCCCTTCGGGGCTTCGGTAGCACATAAAAAAATTCCAAGATCAATGGCAAAAAAATAAGCTGCAAAATATTTTATGCCTCCATAGCTTAGCGGTAGAGTGATCGGCTGTTAACCGATTGGTCCCCGGTTCGATCCCGGGTGGAGGCGCTTTTTCGAGCCCGTAGCTTAGCCTGGTGGAGTGCACGACTGATAATCGTGTGGTCCGGGGTTCAAATCCCCGCGGGCTCACCATTTCCTTTTTCTGCGAAGAAGTCCATAATTCACTTCTTGTGAATCTGAACGTTCAAATGCTCAGAAATTCCTTGAATTTCTGACACCATTTCGCTTCACTTCATGGTTCCCGCAGGTGCCTACTCATCCTCCCATTCACTGGCCAAGCGTCACTAATATAAAGGTCGCTTCTTCTCGATATATTCGTGGAGACAAAAATTCTTTCCCATAAGGATCCGACAACGGGGCTTGCGCTAGATACCCTTTCAAAGAGAAAGCAAGCTCTAGTGTTCTGTGCAAGCAAACGAGCGGCAGAAAGTCAGGCTGAGAAAATTGCCAAAACCATCAAGAACGATTCCTTACTTAGCTTATCTGAACAGATCCTCCACGTACTTGCAAACCCCACCAAGCAGTGCAGAAGACTAGCTTCCTGTGTGCGGAAAGGAATAGCCTTCCATCACGCAGGACTTGCAAGCAAGCAACGAGAACTTATCGAAGATCATTTCAGGAAAGGAGACATTTCTATCATCTGCTCTACACCAACGCTTGCAGCAGGACTTGACATGCCTGCTTTTCGATCGATCATCCGAGACACGAAACGATTCGGTCCTAGAGGGATGCAGCCTATTCCGGTTCTCGAATATGAACAGATGTCAGGACGTGCAGGACGGCCTGGAAAAGAAGATTATGGAGAAGCAATTATCATAGCATCAAAGGAAGGAGATATTGAATACTATACTGATCGATACATCAATGGAGAAGTCGAAGAGCTGTATTCAAAACTTGCCGTTGAGCCCGTTCTTCGTACCTATGTACTCAGCCTCGTCTCTACGGAATTTATCAAGTCAACACAAGAGCTTTATGATTTCTTTGATACTACCTTCTACGCACACCAATATGGAGACACTCAGAAACTTCATGCAACATTAGACCGGATGATCGGTATCCTTCGACGATGGGAATTTCTTGAAGGAGAACAGAGAAAAGAAACTATCGATTTCGTAAGCGCAAGCGATCTTGAAGGACAACTTAGCGAACAATTGGTCGCAACTCCTCTTGGAAAGAGGGTTTCAGAAATGTACATCGACCCCCTTACTGCACACACCCTTCTTACAGGTCTTCCCGGACTGTCCATTGTGTCTGATGAAGCATTCGCACTTTCACATCTGCTCTGTTGCGCTCTTGAACTTCGACCACTCCTTGGAACAAAAGTAGGAGATCTTGAACTTATCGAATCTCTGCGAGAAAGCAGGCAGACACTCATCACTGAAGAAGAATTCTATCGCATCTCACAGGATGATTTTGAAGATACCCTCAAGACGGCAAAGTTTTTTGAGGACTGGATGAATGAAATGACAGAAGATCAGCTTCTTGAAACCTATCAAGTCCGACCAGGTGAGATCAGCATCAAGATGCAGACGGCAGACTGGTTGCTGTATGCTTGTGAAGAACTAGCCAGGATGAAACAGATGCAACCACTCCTTAAGATCATCAAGAGAGTTCGAACCAGAGTCAAACATGGTGTAAGAAATGAGCTCATCCCCCTTCTCTCATTCAAAGGGATCGGGCGAAGCAGAGCAAGGAAGCTTTTCTCTCACAACATACAAAAGGTCAGCGACGTCACGCAGACCAGCTACGAGAAGCTCTCCACTATAGTCGGAACAAAGATTGCGGCAAATCTCAAAGAGCAAGTAGGCGAGAAAGTGGAAGTTCCTCAAAAAGCGATAAAAAAACGAGTGACCTTGCACGATTTCTAATCAGAACCATAACGAGGCACTTTTATAAATAAAAGGCCATTATCCATCCCCATGGTTCGAAGCATTGAGGTTGATCTTAAAGATGCACAGCACGTCAAGAAAGAACTTCTTGAAAAGCAAGAGATCAATCTAGAGTATCGACCAATAAAAGAGAATGGAAAGATCTATTTTCCCGTAACCGAATCATATTCTGGAGAGACCACAGAAAAGGATCTTCAGGAGTCCATACGACCAAAAGTGCTTTCTTTCAAAGAAGCGTTGGAACCAATTCTTACCCCTCAGGAATTAGAGATAGTAAAGACGGCCTATGATGTTGCAGGAAACATCGCCATCATCGAAGTTCCACTAGAGCTTCAGTCAAAAGAAAAGGGAATAGGGGAAGCATTGCTTTCTACTAACCCCCTCATCAAGACGGTGCTACGAAAAGATAGTGGACATGACGGCGTCTTTCGAACACAGGATATGAAATATCTTGCAGGTGAAGAAACAAAGGTTGCAACCTACAAAGAGAACAATTGTACGCTCACCTTCAACGTTGAAGAGGTTTATTTCTCAGTACGACTCTCGACAGAAAGAAAAAGAATCAGCGATCAAGTGCAAGAAGGAGAGAACATTCTTGTCATGTTCAGCGGCGCAGCACCATATCCGTGCGTTCTTGCAAAGAACACCTTAGCAGAACATATTGTCGGTGTGGAGATCAATCCTCAAGGACATGAGTTTGGTCTGCTCAACGTAAAGAAGAACAAACTTCAGAATGTTGAACTGCATTGCGGAGATGTACGAGAAGTTGTGCCCACCATATCCTGGACCTATGACCGAATCATTATGCCGTTACCAAAGACAGCAGAAGAATTTCTTGATGTTGCATTGCCTGTAGCAAACAAAGGATGTACGATCCACCTCTATGGATTCTATCATGAAGAAGAATTTGATAAAGCAGTTGCAGAGATTGACAAGTACTGCAAAGCAGCCAATCGAAATTACGAAATCAAAGAGATTGTTAAGTGCGGACAGCAGAGTCCAAGAACCTATCGGATCTGTGTCGATTTTGTTGTTAACTAATTCTCAAGAAAAAAAGCGCTCAGAAGTTACTTCCGTTCATCATCCCTTACGGTCAGCGGGTGTTCACTTAATCATCGCGCAAAGGGGATAAACTAGCCTGCATATATAAATACTTCTTAGCGAAACGTTTATAAGGGCGAAAAATAGGGATTTTTACATAAACTCAAATCGGTGATACTATGAGTCATTTAACGTCAGATCATGTTGAAGAAAAATTAATGTCATTGGCCATTCCAGTCCACGAGCGGTCAGCAGATGATGCGAGAAAGCTTGTCAAACACTTTGCCAATGAAATGGAAGAACTCTCTAGCTTTCTTAGCAAGAAAAGACAGCATCTTAGATCAATCCAAGAAGCTGCTTTGATGACCCAGAAAAAGATCGAACAAGAACTAGAACTTGAAATACAAGACATTACTGGAATCGATAACCATATTCTTAGACTTGCAAAAGACTTGGAACATATGGCAGGTCACGAGAACGATCTTAATTTGAAGCAAGGAGATATCGATGCTAGCCTCCACCAAGCCAAAGAGTTTGTGGGAAACAAGCTAAGAACGCTCAAATCAATCGAATTGAGAGAAGTAGATGACATCAGAGCAGATGTCAAAGCCCTAGAAGGTCTTCTCAAGGTTATCCGAAAAGGATAAGCCTTTTCTTTTTGTTTTTAAATAAAATAAGCAATATTTATAAATAACTCCTTCTTTTCACCACCTATGAGTGGCATAAATTTTGATCTAATGGGGTTCTATCAACATATCTATTCAGATAGGTATACACTCGACCACAAGCAAGCAGGAATACCCGTAGGCTTTAGAAATAAGGCACTCACCACTAGAGAGAATCAGATAAAAGGACTTATCCATATCGATGGGGACGATGCAGTTGCAAGAATCATCGATGATGAAAACAACAAGAAAATCTATGCAAAACATCGTGGAGTCATAGGACCTGATTATGAAGACGGACCGATGATATTCTACACCCTCAATAATGTCCCCCAAGCATATGTCTTTCTTAGACCAGAGCCAGTAGAAGGAAGAAAACAGTGCCACACCATAGACGTCATCGACTTCTCTAGATTAAGAGAAGGAATAACCACTCTTGAAGCGTTGACTGGGCTCTACTATTTCCTTGAAGCAGGAGAACTACTGGAATCAAGAAGAGATGTTGACATCCTTCGACAAGGAAGTGCAATTCTTAGTCAAGTACAAGATAAATACGACCTATTCCAATAGGCCAATCTTTAAATATTCTAAAACTCCAGACATAAAGTATGAGGTGGAGTAAAAAAGAGGTCATCTATCAAGTATTTGTCGATAGGTTCTCCCCTGCAGATTCTTCCAAGGCAAAGAAACCAATCTATGCTGGAGGAACACTCAAAGGCATCACCCAACACCTCAATTATTTTCTTGATCTGGGAGTAAGTGCACTCTGGTTGACACCCATCTACCAAGGAGTTGCCTATCATGGATACCATATCACCGATTTCATGAAGATAGATCCTCATTTCGGAACGCTAGAAGATCTCAAAGAACTCATCAAAACCTTCCACCAGTATGATATCAAGGTCATGCTCGATTTTGTTCCTAACCACATCAGTTCAGGCCATCCATTCTTTCAAGAGGCACTACACAAAAAAACAAAAGCATTTCGCCAATGGTTTCTGTTTTCAGGACAGGAAGAATATCAGACCTTCTTTCACTTCAAAGAACTTCCTAAACTCAACCTGGACAATCCAGCTACAAAAGAATATATCATCGATGCGGCACTCTATTGGCTCTCACTAGGAATTGATGGATTCAGGTTGGACCATGCCATCGGACCAAGCATACAGTTCTGGAAGTCATTTCGAAAAGAGATCAAGAAACACCATCCTCATTGCATCCTCATAGGAGAAGTGTGGGCAGAACATCTCCCTCTTAAAGATCTGCGAACAACAAGAACAAAACATCAGCTCTTTCGATGGCTTGCCAAAGCAAATAATGATACCTTTGTCAAAGATTATCAAGAAGTCCTTGATGGTTGTCTTGATTTTACCTTCAACAGGCTTCTTCGAGAGCACATCCTAGACAAAAAGGACAAAGAATGGTTTGCAAGACGAGTCGTCAAACATTATTCTTCATTCAACAAATCATTTCTTCTCCCCGTATTTCTAGATAATCACGATATGGACCGATTCTATTATTCCTGTACTCACAAAGAAGAATATAAGCAAGCAGTCAAACTCCTCTTTTCACAACAACAGCCAGTAGTCATCTACTACGGTGACGAGTCAGGGATGAGTCAAGAGAAGAGCATGCATGAATTCTCTGAACATGGAGACCTACAAGCAAGACAGCCAATGAATTGGGAGAACATGGACAGCGAACTTATCGACTACTTCAAAGAACTGATTGAAAAAAAGGTAAAGAAAAAGAGCTCTAGCTAAACATTCTCAAGTAGTCGCTTCCTTCAGTATTCTCATCACGAAGAACCTTATCTTTTGCAGCCAAGAAATCTTCTCGAGTCATCTCGAAACGATCTTCACGGATAGCAATATAACCTGCCTCTGTGCAGACAGCCTTAATCTCTGCCCCACTCAATCCTAGCAAGTCTTTTGCTATGAGCTTGTATTTGAAACCCTTTTGAAGTTTCATCTTCTTCGTATGAATCTTAAAGATCTGCTCTACCCCATCAACTTCTGGAGCAGATACCTCAATGAGGCGATCGAGACGACCCGGTCGAAGGATAGCAGGATCAAGAATATCTTTTCGGTTTGTACAACCAATGATCTTAACATTGTCCAAGGGCTTGAATCCATCAATCTCTGCAAGGAACTGCATGAAAGTACGCTGTACTTCTCGCTCACCGCTCGTTCCTAATTCAATACGGTTTGCAGCCAAGGAGTCAATCTCATCAATGAAAACAACACTTGGTGCCTTCTCACGAGCCAAGTCAAAAATTTCCTTAACCAGCTTCGCACCTTCTCCGATAAATTTCTGAACAAGCTCACTTCCAACAATTTCAATGAAAGTGGAATTAGTGCTAGCTGCGACTGCCTTTGCAAGCAAAGTCTTACCCGTACCAGGTGGACCGTAGAGAAGAATACCTTTAGGAGGTTCAATACCAATCTTCTTGAACAATTGAGGTTTCTTGAGAGGAAGCTCAACAATCTCCTTGACCTCCTGAATCTGACGGGATAAACCACCCACATCAGACCACTTGATCTTTGGCTTCTCCATAATAACAAACTGCTCAACATTAAATCGACGAGTGGAATCGACCTTATCGACAATGGTCAAGTTCTTCTGCTCAAGAAGGACAGAATCACCAGTTCGAAGATCATCGACAGAACTAGCCTTATCTACAAAGAATTTATTTCCGTTTGGCATGGAGATCAATGCATGATCATCATCAAGAACTTCGACGACATCTGCAACAAGAAGTGCAGGGGCTCGAAAGCGATCCAATTCCATCTTCAACTGAGAGATGGTCTCTCGAAGAAGTCTGTTCTCTTGTTCTACGTCCTGTACACCACTATAAGCGTACGTTCCCCCTTCTACGTAATCTCTAGCCATTAGGGACCAAAAAAGCAAGAGAGTATTTAAATATATGGGAAAAAACCTCTTTCAAATGAAATTCATTCACCACCTCACCATCAAGGTCTTCATCAAGGGAGAAGAGGACGAAAAACTCATAG
>JAGQJW010000130.1 GCA_020430425.1 Nanobdellota archaeon
CGTCTGCTGTTGTTTTGTTAATTTTATGTGGTTATAGTAGTTGGAAAAAGAGGTGTCTAAAACAAAATCTTTTAAACTGAGTTTGTTCTCTCGTTCTTTACCAGTGTTATCTCACTAATGCGGGGGTAGCAAAGCCTGGTTAAATGCGCAGGACTTAAGGGTTAAGTCATGTTTGTTTTGATCATGCAGGGTCAGTTCTGGCCCTAAGCTAGGTCATCCTGTCACTTAGTGTGTTCGAGGGTTCAAATCCCTCCCCCCGCATCCACATTTTTCTAATTTAGTAGTATAATAAGGGAATACAAATGTTTTTTTGAGAAAATTAAGGATTATTTTCTTTTTCAATTCTTTTTCCATACAGTCTAATAATTAAAGAATAAAATAATATTTTGGCCACACATGGGAGGAGTATTTATTGAAGTTTTTCCTTCACATACTTTTCAAGTGTCTTTATATACAGTTTAATCTGCAATTTTAAGGAATCAATATCTTCTTTATCTATTGGTTG
>JAGQJW010000013.1 GCA_020430425.1 Nanobdellota archaeon
GCACCTCTTTTGATGATTGCATTGGTGAGTTACTTCTTTATTATCATCAAGCACAGAGAAAAATTTTCTCCAGGTTCTTTCCTGAGTCGCTTCGGTGATTTTGGAAGCAATTTCTACAAAGGCGTCATGGAACACTTAAGGTATAAACGAGCGTTTCTAAGAGTGATCAGTGGCCTGCTTATCCTCCACATAATCACGGACATGCTCACATTTTTATGGAATCATTTGTTTGGTATCGGAGATCCCTTGTACCTTGCGCTTATTGGACCGCATCCTTCTTTCCTTCAATTGGTAAGAGCTGATTTATCCCTCTCTTGGCTGACCAGTTTTATCCATTTAGGAAATCTTGTTGCAGTCATTTTCTTGATGGCAACCCCCCTAATTATGTGGTTTGTTCTTTACTTTAACAAGAAGATCCAAGTGACTAACCAGACCATACTATTTCTATTTACTTGTTTTCTCATATTCTTGCTGAATCCGACATTCAGTTTTTCAGCTCTCAAGAATAACATCATCTACGGAGTGGACATCACCGGAGTCTTTGCAAGCACTTATCAGTTGATACCTTTTGCAGCGACTCTCTTGATTGCAATCGCTCTTTCCTTGATTATTTCAAATGTTTCAAGCAGATCAATCAAGACCATACTTGTCGTTGCAGGAAAAGTATTCTTTGTACTTTATGTCAGCCTGTATTTCTTTTCCATAAGCATGTATTATGTGAAGATCATTCCTCAGTTGTTATCCAGTCTCCCATTCACTGGATTCATCTTTGGTATCTTTTTTCTCATTACTGCCTTGTTCTATCTGGTGGGATTGGGTAGTTTTCTTGTAGATACCCACGAGCACCTTCAAGAGCATCTCTCGGTGAAAGCATAATCTTTAAGTAGATAGGATTATCTCTTGACAGGATGGTACAGAAAGGAGTGAAGATTATCGAGCTTTCACAGGCAAGCACCCTTGCAAAGATAATCTCAAACAAGACTGCCAAGCAGATCATCGACTTTATTGGTTCTTCTAAGAAAGCAACAGCATCACAGATTGCAAAGGAGCTCAGCCTTCCAGCATCAACCGTCCATTATAACATCAAGGCATTGGTGAAAGGGGGTATTGTCGATGACGAGGAATTCACCTATAGCCAGAAGGGAAAGACCATTATTCATTATTCCCTCACCAACAACATACTGGTTATCGTTCCAAAAGCTCACGAAGACATCTCATTACTGCAGTCCATCAAAGCACTGGTTCCTTCATTGATAGGTGTTGGCCTTGTCGGTCTCGGGTATGCTCTTTTTTCAAGAAAGGAGACGCTTGCAATAGAAGAGAGTGCAGCATTATTTGCACAAGATAGTGCAGTTGCTCCGTTGGCCGCAAAAAGTGCCCCTCTTCCAGTCAACGTATCCCAGACGGGAATATCTTCTCCCGAATTCTTGTGGGGCTTAGGTATTGCTGCAATAGTCATACTCACTATTTTTTTAGTCCGAGCATTCGTGCTCTCACGAAAAAAGAAGTAAGAACTATTATTTAGTAAGAACACCAATTTTATAAACGATAAATGGGCTACCGTACTCGTATGGCCGAACCTATTTTTCGCATCGAGCACGTCAGCAAAGGATTTGGAAATCATGTTGTTCTTGACGATCTGAGTTTAGACATTTATGCGGGAGAGATTATTGGGGTTATCGGTGCAAGTGGTGCAGGAAAAACGACCTTTCTGCACACCATGATTGGTTTTCTCAAACCCGATAAGGGTGATGTCTTGTTCCGGCAGGACCATCTGCTTTCTTATCGGGAGTCCTATATCTATCGCTCAGTCTTCAAGAAGCAGAATATTGTCAAGCACGTCTTTGGCTTCGCTTCCCAGATTCCTTCATTCTACGAGGAGCTCACCACTAAAGAGAATCTAGAATATTTCGGTTCATTGCACAATCTTAGTAGTGATGCTATCAAGACCAATACGGATACCTTGCTGACCTTGATGGATCTCAAGGAAGCAAGTGACGTCAAGGCCAAGAACCTTTCTGGGGGTATGGAACGTCGATTGGACATCGCCTGTGCATTGATGCATGATCCTGATGTGCTCATCCTTGACGAGCCGACTGCAGATCTTGATCCCTTGCTTCGAAACCATATCTGGGAGTTGGTAAGAAAGATCAATCAGAAAGGGACAACCATCATTCTTTCAAGCCATCACCTCACTGAGCTGGAATCTCTCTGTGACCGAGTGGCTATTATCAAAGAGGGAAAGCTTATTGCACTAGGAAAGCCTGAAGAGCTCAAGAAAAAATTCATCCTTAAGCAGGAGATCGCTTTGCAGACTGTTCCTGGAAAGTATAAGGAGATCGCTGATGCGCTCAAAAAGAAGCATATTACTGATATTGAGATAAAAAATAATCTTATCCATATCCATACAACCTCTCCGGAGAAGACCTTATCTGAAGTATTGGCGACGCTTTCAAGAAGAAGGGAGAAGCTTGCCTTCATCAAAGTCACCAGTGCATCGCTTGATGATGTTTTCATCTCTATCTGGAAGAAAGACAAGAAGGAGGATGAGAAGTAATGAAGTTCTTTAAAACTATTGCCAAGAATTTCAAGACCTTATTTCGTCTTCGACTCTCGCTCATCGCCATTATTCTTGGTCCGGTGCTAGTTCTTGCACTCATCGGTTTTGCATTCAATTCATCTTCAAATATTCAGTTGACCGTCGGTTATTTTGCACCCGATAATAGTTCACTCACTTCTGAGTTTGTCGATACGTTGCAGACAAAAGATTTTACGGTGAAGAGTTTTGAGGCAGAGAGTCTCTGTCTAAAAGAGCTTAAGCTTGGTCTGTTGCACACCTGCGTCATTTTCCCTCCAGACTTTGAGATCAGAAAGGATCAGGTCAGCAATATCACCTTCTATGTTGATAAGTCAAGAGTGAATATCGCCTATAACGTTATTGATAGTGTCTCTGAGAATATTGGTATCAAATCAGATGAACTGAGTAAGAGTCTGACAGAGACCCTTACCAATACGTTGACTTCAACAAGCGGAAACATTGATGATGCTCTAGGTATCATCATCAAGCTCAAGAGAAATGTGGAAAGTGCAAGTGATGATGCCCAGACTATCAGCAACGACCTTGCAGGGATGGACTTGGAAGTGGGAGGAAGCATCGCAATCGACACCGATGTCAACACACTTGCAGGATACACAACAAAGCTTGCAGATGATATCAACGACACGGTTATTGAAGGATTGTCTCTTATTGATACCTTAAGAAGTGATGGAGGCAATGCTACTCTATTGAATGATTTTGAAAGCTTGCTCAATGATCTGAACACGGCGGGTAGTTCAAGAAACACGAATGCGATAACGTTATCATCCAGCATTATTTCAGATACGGCAAGTCAGCTAAGTGATATAGAGACTCAGCTAGAAGATGCAAAGAAGCTCAACGAGAACAGTCGAGAGAAGATTGCTTCTCTTAAGGAGAATCTTGCAGGTATTGCAAGCGATGTTGATCGGGCAAAATCCTTGCTTGAGTCAACAGTCTCAGACATCGGCACTATCGAGATCACTTCAAGTGATCAGATCATCAATCCGATCAACACTAAGATCGAGACCATTGCTTCAGAGAATAATCAATTGGTTATTCTCTTTCCGTATGTCCTCATGCTTATTGTCATGTTTGTAGGCATGATGCTTTCTAGTACGCTGGTTGTAGTAGAGAAGAAATCTCGTGCGTCTTTTAGAATATTCACCACACCAACAAGGGACGAGTTTTTTATCTTGACTACGTTCATTACTGCATTCATCATTGTTGCAGTTCAGGTCATTGTCATCTTGAGTGCGGCTGGACTCTTCATTGTGGATATTATTACCGCAAATCTCTTGGTTAATGCGATCATTACCGCACTGGCTGCAGCTATCTTTATTATGATCGGTATGGCAGTCGGTTATCTCTTGCCTAATCAACAGGGAACGAACATGGCAAGTATCTCATTAGGTGCAATATTCCTGTTCATCTCAAATATTGTCTTGCCTTTAGAGACTATCTCCCCTTATCTACGAGAGATCGCAGCATACAATCCTTATGTGATAGCCTCAGAAGTGCTTCGAAAATCTATTCTCTTTGGCATCTCTGTCTCTGATATCACAAAAGAGATTTCGATCTTGACGCTCTATTCCATTCTAGTTGTTGGTCTGATCATCATCTTCCAACGGTTGTCAAAAGCATGGTACTTCAAGAAGAACCCTCAGACAAAGATCAAGAGAGTGAGTTACAGTCATGAATATCTCTACATAAATCAGGAGAAGGTCAGCACGGAAAAGCAGTTCATTGAGCAGATCAAGAAGATGTCTGATGGTGAGTATAAGAAATGGCGACGAAAGAACCATCATGATTTGCACATCTTCGTAGGCGAGAAACTTAGCAAGAAGAGTATCGCTAAGCGGGTGACCAGGCTAGAACGAAAGCAATTGCTTGCCGAGTTTGGTGAAGCGAATGTTGAGTTGATGGAGAACTTAAAGCCAGAGTCGAAAGAGAAAGAGAAAAAGGAAGAGAAGAAAAAAAATTGATTCTTGAAAGCTTCCTACTCGAACAGTTCCAGATATTTTTTTCTTGAAAGGATATATTCTGATGCCTTGTTTGGTAAGCATATCTAAGAGAAGATGTCCTCCTACTCCTATAGTAAATGAGAGTGAAAGAAGAGGGGAGAATCCGTAGATGATAAGACTGCTTGGTATGAGAAAGAAGAGGGAATGAAAGAATCCCCTATGCTCAAAGGTCTTGCCGATGATTCTTGCTTTTCGTCCTAGGATGGATGTTGAGCTATCTATATCAGGAACAAGGCTTCCAAAGAGAACAAAAAGCCAAGCAAGTGGTGAAGTGAAAAAAGTAGAAAGAAAAAGTCCAAAGACCAGATGAGTCCTTCCAAGCATGGCTTCAGTGATCAGAGTTTGTCATCGATATCATCGATGGATAAGAGCTCTTCATCATCGTCTCCAAGAAGTTCTTCGACAAGATCATCAGATTCGTCTGTAGCCAAAGCGGGCTCAGGAGCAGGTTTTGATTCCACTACTGGTTTTGATTCTTCTTGTGCAGGCTCCTCCTTTCGAGCAGGAGCAGCTACTGGAGAGGGAGCGCTAGTAGGAGCTTTGGGGTTAGGATTGACCTGATAGAGCACCAGCTCAATATTGTTGTAGGCCTCATTCTTTTTCACTCGTGCTCGTGCGCTGATGATTCGTCCTAGAAGATCGGTCTTGATCTCTTCAAGACGGGTTGGATTGTCCTTGATGGCAAGGATCTCTTCGTCAGACATATCTAGCAATTGCTGGATCTGCTCTTTCCAGAGTGATGCTCGCATATTGCTGGTGCTGTCATCGAGAAAGATATTCATCACGTAGTTATAAGTTTCATTTCCTTTGAGTTCATCTTCACCGACTCTCTTATTGGTAGAAGGGTCAACAGGGAAGAATCGAGGATCATAGACCTGAACGATGGTTGCGGTGATATTGATAAAGGAATCATCTTCAGTGATCTCCTGCAGTTTCTTTTCAGGAGTTGATTGGGGTGCACGGTCCTGAACTTCAACAGTTTTTCCTTTTGGATTGATGATACAATGGGATGCATTCCCCATGTGGAGTTCGATTCGACCATTATTCTCTCGAGAGTATGCCTGCTGGACTTCGACTACATCGTTTTCCTGAAGCTGATCAAAATAGGTGGTCTTATCATTCCAGAAGGTGAGTCGTAGCGATCCAGTCTCGTCACCGACATAGGCGCTGGCCACTTTTCCAGTACCGTCAGGTCCAAAGGTTCTCATCTCATATTTTCGAAGGACCTTGACAAGGACAGAGACGTTTCTCATGCCTGCAGTGACGTCCTTGATTTTGACATCAGAGCTAGGTGTGCTTGCCGCTTGTATTCCTAGTTCATTTGCGATGATATGCAATGCTCCTTCCTCGGAGATGAGTCCGCCTAAAGAACTTAATTTGTTCTGCACTCGTTCATCCAAGTCTGATTTAGTGATCTTTCCGGTATCTAGAATTTTTTGTACTAATTGTTCCATGTGCCCCACTCGTTTTGTTAACAGGAGATTCTTTTTAAGCTTTATGGCCTGTGTTCCAGTGTCCTTAGATAGCCGTTTATAAATTGGTCTTCATAGCCTTTTTTCTTGAGGTTTGAAGCGATATCTTCTCTTGAATAGCCTCTTTCCAGAGCCGCTTGACCATAGGGGAGAAGAGGGGCATATTGGGCTAGATTCTTTCGCTGTCGAAGCTGGTGGAAGAAGAGAAGGACTAGCCCTGCTAAGAGCATAAGGCCACCGCTAAGAAGGATGATCTGGAAAGAGGTGAGTGACCGGTCATCAAAAGAGATGATGCTCGTTGTTGAAGTAGAAGAAGTGGATGGCGGCGTTTCAAGAAGAATCTGAGCTTCAGGGCTTATAGATTCTCCTCGTTGAGTGATACAGTCCCAGTCTGAGTCTAGACAGTTCTCATCACAGACTCCATCGGGTTCTGGGATACAGGTTGCATCCTGATGGAGTGTTCGAGGATTCTGTTCACAGTCAAAGTCTACAGGTATGCACTGGGGATCGCAGTAATCATCTATACCGACGATGCATTCTGCTGCAAGGGTGAGTACGGGGGACATCACCAGAAAAAGAAGAAAGATGGCTCCTGTTTTCATGAGGTTACCTCCGCTACTGGACCTGCCAAGGAATTTGAGAATCGGGAAAGGTAGTCTTCGATGCTAAACTCATTGGCATCTGTACACTCCCCTAAGAGAAATGGATTTACCACGTCAACAAGGATATCTGTTCCAAGAGCAGAGCTGACAGAATCAGCAAGACTTTCTGGAATGGTAAAGGAATAATATTCAGTAGAAGGTTCTCCCTTGTTAAGGAAATCGTCTGTGGGAACGATATCGAATTCATATGACTGTCCACTTTGGAGTGGCTGATCTGCAAACGAGTTGATGAGATAGTAATAGGTGATTGATCCTCCGTCAAATTCCTCTTTGTAGAGTTGATGGAGTACAGAGAGTTCGGTTGGGTCCTGTTGTGCAGTTATTTCTTTTGCTGTGCTTTCTATAAGAGTGATCGGCAACTGACTGGCACTCTCATTCTGGAGATAGAGATCAAAGGAATAGATAGGTTCTGATTCGGGAAGTGTCTGCCAGGAAAGTATCGCAATTGGTTGAGCAAGGCAGGTTCTGGAAAATACTGCTTGTTGTGTTGCATCAGGAGGGGCTACAGTATCATTAAGATAGATGCTAAAGCCGAAAGTCTCATCAGTGAATTGGAATGTTGCTTGAAATCGAAAATACTGCTTATTATCTCTACATTGGTATATTGCTTGGGTTTCCTCATCATAAGGAACCCACTGAAGAGATGATGCTATGTTTTCAGTGTTGGCAGTCTGTTTTAGAGTGGTAAACTCATCTGGATCGACGTTGCTTTCAAGAAGTGTGTGACGGCAGAAAGACATTTTATTTCTGTTCTGTTCTTCTACTAGCTGGGTGAGGGTGTTATAGCAGACGGGACCGACCGAGTGGATGAAGACTAGATCCCCATCTGGATCTTCCACAAAAGTTTTGTAGCAATAGGCTGACCCATCATCTCTGTCTCTTGCCGAATCTTTTACTGTTCCTCTACCCACATAGATACCGGTATGTCCATTGGTAGTGCTTCCTGTTGAAGAGAAGATATCTCCTGGCTGAAGTTCGCTTGCCAATCGTTCCTTGGTCTTCTCATCAAGAGCGTTGATAGTATCATATTTCTTGACATTGCTATTGTCACATTTCTCATAACCGTCTCCTCGAGGGACGATGTTTGATCCAAACACTTTTCCTAAAGTATACAAGAAGACATTGGAGACAAAAGAACCGCATTGGGTCGTACAGATTCCTGCCTGTGCTGCTGATGCGCTGCAGTCAGTGATATCACCATATCCTGTTCCTAAGTACTGCTCTGCATAATTGATGATCAACTGCTGTCGTGCATTTCTTTCTACTGATGAAGGAGAGAAATCCCCTTCTTTTGCAAGTGCAAGTTTATCAGTGGTTGTTCCAACGATCCAGGTATCTGAATTTTTTCTGATGAGTTGGTGTTTTCCAGTAAGAGGGTCAAGGAGTACAAACAATGGTTCTGTTGAAGAATCTCCTGATCGATCAGCAGGTGCAAAAGGAAGAAGGGCAATCTTCTCAGAAGAGGAGAGTGAAAAGGATTCCTTATTGAAAGTTCCTAGTTCAACGATTCCAGAATTATCTAATGAAAGAAGAGTCTCATCACCTGTCAAGGAGAGTCCAGTATCCGCTTGGACAGTTGAGCTTCCTTGAGTATACTCGCCATAGGCTGCTTCATAGATCGCATTTGCCAGTACTTGATGCCCTAAAGAACTCATATGGAGTCCGTCTCTGGAATAGTCTGGTTTAAGATAGTCAGGTCTTTGAGGATCTTCAAGAAGGCTATAGACATCCACTCGCACATCAACATCCTTTGCCGTATGAAGGATCCAATTATTAAGAGCATTCATTTTCTCTGCAATAGCATCAGGATCATAAAGAGAAGGGTTGCTATCTTGCGCCGCATCAAACCATGCTTTTGACGGTTGGACGGTGACAGCGATGACTCGTATACCTGCTTGATGTGCTTTCGTGTACATCGCTTGCAGATTCTTCTCCGGAGTTGATAGAGGAACTCCCCAATCATTGATTCCGTTGAAGATGATCACTTCATCATAATTTTTTGAGATGATATCTCTATCGAATCTGGCTAGAAGTTTACCGGTAGTGTCTCCACTAATGCCATACGCATCAAAGGTTGCTACGTTCTTCTGGTTGAGATAATAGACATATCCTCCTGCCTGATCAGCATTTTCTGTTGATGAGCTTCCGATGACGCCGACCTGTAAAAGTGCCGAAGGCGAAAGAGTATTTACTTGAGGATTTGGTCCAAGAGCATACTCATTCTCATCGTTGGTGATGTCAAAGGTGCAAAGACAGTTGGTCTGGTCATTTGCATAGCAGTTCATCATCTGGTCGATCAGTTCATAGGCCGCAGAATCTTTCTCTCCTTGCAAGGAAAGGGTAATGAAGGGTGAATGTTTTTCGTTGAAGTAGTTGACTGCGTCTTCCACACAGGAAGGGAGATTGTTATCACAGCCTAAGACAAGCTGGGTGAAATCTTTCACTTGTTCCATCGCCGTGAGGTCAATGTCCTGTTTTGTATTGACCACGGGGTTGAATGAGATATCACTTGAGGTCGTTCGATAATAGGCAAAGATATCTCCTTGACATTGTTGGGAAAGTGATAGGCCGACAAGGTTAGGATATTCATAGATCTCTTCCCATTTTGCTTTTTCATGCGCCCAATCTCCTTTGATCTGTTTCATACCATTCTCAACGTCTTCAAGAGTTACGTCTCTCCATTGGACATCAGCTACATCTATCTGTTTACGAGCGCTTGTTGCCTCTTGGATTCGTGCCGCTGAAGTTGGTCCTGCGTTGTAGGCTATGGTGAGAAAATAATAATCGGGATTCTGGTTACTGATATACTCACTTACTGCAGGAAGGCGATCAAGGTAGGCCGTGCCGGTAAGGATCCCGTTTGCCGCTCCTTCAAACCCTCCTTTTTTGATGAGGTCATAATCACAGATCTTACCATATGCTCTGTTGACTGAGTCGCAGGCGTCTTCGCTGATCTGCATCGGTCCGATGATTGACGCTCCTTCTCTACTGGTTGTTGTGCCTTCAAGATAGGAGCGAGCAAGATCTCCATAGCCGATCTCAGTCATCATGGTTGCTTTGATGAGTTCTGGAGGTATCTTTGGGAATCTGCTTGCAGCATCAAGTATGGTCTGGTCCTGTCCGGTCTCGACAAGCAGTTTGTTGAATGCGTCCATTGCAGTGGCGGGGTCATCAAAGATTCCTCTTCTGCTTGCACGCACTCCTTCTTCGTTCACTTGAGAGAGGTCGATTGCAAGAATGCAGTTTTCTTGTGGTAAAAGAGAGGTTTCTTCTTCCATACCTTCTAAAGCAGTATTTCTTGGCGTGTCAAAGAGGGCATTTTCTTGTGCTGGAGGATAGCGAAGACGGATGACAGCAAGGATATGAGAGGTCCCTGAATAGAGATACTTTGTCGGGATCTCTTCCTTGATGAGTCCATAACCTCCTCGGGAGTGGATGACCATATTGTCTCCTAGGTAGATCATGACATCGCTTGGTGCTCCTCCTTCCTCGACAAAGAGAAGATCTCCTGGCTGTGCCTTGTCGATTACGGTAAGTCGGTCGCAGGTCTGTGTTCCTTGTCTATTCTGTGCGCAGATGATTTCTTCTCCGGCAATGAGTGATTGGTAGTAGGTATTAAGATCTCTTCGAACAAGCAGTTGGGAAATGCTTGCATGATAGCCGACCCACCAGAGCCATCCTGATGCATCAAAGCCTGCTTGAGTGAATTTTCCTGTTCCTGGTTGTAGTCGTGTCAGTTCTACCCCCTTAAAGATAGAGTTTTCGTTCTCTTCCTGATCCTTTTTCGTGTCTTCAAAACTGTAAGGGGACTCTCCTCCTTGTACGTAAGGAAACGAAAATCCAGCTAGAGTGTAGAGTTCATAATAATAGGTGGCAACGGTGGCAAGACAATCTCCTGTTGAGCAAGTGGTCTGCTGTTCATTTCCATAGCCTCCCAGTGCTCCCCGAGGATAGGTTTTCTTCTCCTGTTTTGTTAGGCTTGCTTTCGAGTCTAGTGATGCACTAAAAGAGAATGCTTCTCCTTTGATGGAAGTGGTCTCATCTGAGTTGCTGGTAAGAGAGTAGATGGTGGTGAACGTAAGAGGTAAAGCAGTATAGGCATCAAGATAATAATCCATATTCTGTTCAAGATAGGACTTATAGGTCTGGCGGAATTCTGGTAAGCAAGAAGAGCTTCTGCTACGATAGAGAGGATAGATGTGTACGCCGCAAGGCGATAGGAAGTTTGGGCCAAGGGCTGATTCTTCGGTTTCAAGTCCTGATGTTCTGAATAACTTGTCTTGGGCTGCCTGTGCACTATAGGAGAGTGCCGTGTTCATGTATTCTTGTGCTGATTCCAGTTTCTCATTGGTGGTGAGTATATCATATTGTTTGATTCCGATTGGCCCTTCCAGTTTGAGTGGTGGAGTAGAGATGATAAGCATGATAGAGGAGAAGAGGATGCCAAGTCCTATAATGATCATAAGTCCTAGTCCTTTCTTTGAGAGAGCAAGCTTCATGTATAGAACCCCGCGAGATCCAAGGTGATAGAATAACTGCCAAGCCGTTGATAGGAATGTGCGAAGTAGGCAGGAACTTCTACGCTGATCGGTTCAAAAATAAAGTCTTTATTGTCATCATAGAATCGATCTACAGGGATGCTCCATCCCTCAATGGTTTTTCCTTGCAGTCGATAGTGAAAAGAGAGTGTTACTTCTGTATTGAGGGGGACAAGGATGTAATCGTCTAGTTGCAATTGATCTGCAAGAGAGGCAATGGCATGCTCATAGTCTTGTGAGAGCAAGACAAGAGATTGTTCTTGAGATCCTTCCAAAGTATTGCTTTCCAGATAGTCTTTGATCTCGAAATAGTTGTTTGCCGCCTGAGCCACCGTCATGCGTTCTCCATTGACTTCAAGTTCTGTTTCAAGGAACGTTCGCAGCAATTGGGTGTTCTGGTATTCTTGACTGATGGTGACCAGTTGATCTGATGCTTTTTGGTCTGCATGTTCTTTTGCTTGTGCAAGAAAGAAAAAGGCAAAGAAGAGACAGAAGACCACTACAAAAAGTTCCATGACATTAAGCCAGTCTTGTCCTCTTTTGTTCATGAGAACACCTCGATAGTTGCAGGGTATCTTTTTCCATCAAGTTCAAGAAGCGTATACCTGACAAAAGATTCTTTAGCGATACCGGTTCCTACTTTTGCGAAATAGGGTTCAAAAGAGTTGTCTAGGCTAGTGATGACCACGGTCAAGCTAGTGTCGACACATCCTGCTAGATTTCCATCGCTGACTTTAGTAGCATCGATGATGTTCTGGTATATCCTGCCATCTTTTTCATAGGAAAAACAGACATTGACCAGTCGTGAGACGAGAAGATCTTCTTCTAAGGTTGGCGAGACGCTTGCTTTTGAATCAAGAAAGGATGAACCTTTACCGACAAAGAAGATGATGCTAAAAGAGACGATCGCTACAGCTAAGATATAGTAGAGCCACTTGGACGTTGCGACGTACGTGTCAGCATCTCCTCTTTTATTTCTCATAAAATGTTTCAATTGTTCCTTTCACCACCGTTGTCAGTAAGAGTTGCTGTGAAGCGACTGCCTCTTCTTGTTGAGGGCTAAGCATTATCTCAAGAGATATTTTTTCGTCGCTGAAAAGAGAGGTTCCTTTCACGAGGAGAAATTCATATCCTTGGATAAGAAGATTTTTTTGTAGCTGTGTTGCAAGTGCCTTCGTCTCTGCTAGGTCTGCGTAATAGATGACTCCTTGCTCTCCTAAAGAGAATCCCACATATCTGTTCGGTTCTCCTGAAAAGGAGAAAGAAGCTGATTGCAGTTTTCCTTGAAGATCATTTTTCTGACGTTCAAGAAATGATTTTTTCTCTTCAGTTCCTTGAGAGGATGTTTCAAGAGCAAAGACTATATCTTCTTTCTTGATTCTATTGACTTCGTCGTCGAATGAGGTTGTTGATGTCTTGTTTGAGAAGATGATGTCTGATCCTCTCTTATCGATGAGAAAGAAGCCTCCATCAACAAGAGTGTCTTTCATCTTGAAGAGTGTTGAGGGGATGAAGCTATAGCGGGTGATGATGAGTGCGTCTCTGTCAGGTACTTCTTTAGTATCAGGAATGACGGAGACTCTTCCATCTTTTTCTAGAAGAATATTGGTTCCATAGCTGGTTTCTGGATACTCATAATGAACAGTTGCAGGAACTGCTTGGATGGCATCAACAAGAAGAGAAACATCCTTTGCTATGGTGAACCGTTCAAACTGATAAGGGTTGCCTAAAGCATCAGCGGCGCTGAAGAAAAGAAGGGCTACAACAAGACCTAAAATCACTTCCATCAGCGTTATCAGACTGATATTCCCCTTTTTTGCAAACATAGAGACTACAGGGGGTTTTTGCTTTATATAGTCTAGTGTTTTTTTGGAGACTACTCTTTGGTGATACTAACATCACAGAAGACGCCATCTTCTTTTTTTCCGATTCCAAAAAGTGGCTGTATGGCTCCTTGATCATCCTCAGTATCAAGCGTGAAGGAGAGATCGAAAGGTCTTGCGTGAATCTGTGTTTTGTCTTGGGTGATGCAAGAATAATTATAGCCTGATTCTACCCATCCAAGAAGCTCTTCTCCCTGAAAGAAACTGATATTGGTGATGAGTGTTTCTCCTGCATCATTCTTTGAAGAGATACTAAACTCGATGTGTTGGGAGAGTGATGTTTCCTTATAGGATATTGAGAGGAAATCAATCAGATCCCTTTTTGGTAGGCAGGAGGAGAGATCATTTCCAAGAGATCCTAATGAAGAGATACAGCTAGGAAGAGAAGAGAATTTTTCCATGGTTTGTTCTGCCTGTTTTTTTAGAGCATCTTGCGCTTTCATCAGTGCACGTTCATCTTTGATCCGTTCAAGATCGTCTGGAATAATACAGGTTGCCTGTGTGCAGATGCCAATGAGTCCTTCTTCTTTTCGTTCCAGTCGCAAGTCGACAGCAGGGATTTCTAGATGTCTTTCTTTCTGGTCCTTTGAGTTAAGGGCAGTTCCAAAAGCACCGAGTGCAAAGCCATTTTTCCAATGGTAAGAATTGAGATAGACGAATTGGCTTAGTTGTCTTCCTTTTGCTAAGGAGAAGAAATAGGTGAAGAGTTTTTCATTTTCCAGATGATCAGCAAGGAGTACCGGAACATCAAGGGGAAGAGATACGTAATCGATTGCAGAACTTGTCTGTAATTGCTTGAGATAAGAATCGGTTCCTCGAGAATTGGTAAAGTAGATGTCACCTTGTAGTTCTTGACAGCTGATAGCTGGACAAGTATATTCTTCATCTGGAAAGATTCCCTTCATCTCAAGGTGAGGTGCAGTGGTGGTCTCTTTCCAGTACGGTCCTGATTTGCAATAGCAGACACAGGCTTTTCCTTGGCAGTCATCAGGTCTGCCAATAGAGAAAGAAGGTATGTCTTTCTTGTCTGTTGAGAGAATGATCGACCCTGTTCCCGTGCTAAAGAAGAGAAAAAGATCTTCTGCATCAAGTCTGAGGGTTCTGGTTGCATTCTTGTCCGCTTCTAGTGTTGATATCAAAGAAGTGAATTGGGGAAGCTCATCTGATTTATCTTGATGTGATCCCCCTAGAAAAGATGATGCCTTAAGTCCTAGAGGTACTAGTATGATCACCCCTATGATAAGAGACATCAAGGCAACTAGTGAGATGCTTCCCGTCTTCTTCAATTTATTTCTCCGGCTCCACGTTACCGCATTTTTCTTGATACTTGATGTAGCAGAGGTCCTCGTCAGTAGCGCATCGTGGTGGTTGAGTGGTTCCTTCTTCAAACCAATCTTCCATAAAGATCTGGAACTGGCATCCTTCTGCTGCTTTTGATCCTAAGGAAGGACAGAGCGTTTCCATTGAAGGAGTCTTTGCTCCATCAACAAGAAAATTATTGACCTTGTAGGAATAATCGACAGTGCCTTCCAGATCGGTTTCTATTGATTCATAGTTTTTAGTGATATACTCATTGATGCTGTCCACGTCTACTTGGTACATGGTGAATTCGGAATCTTGAAATTTGTCCAGATACTCTTTGGTGAAAATCTTTGTTGCCTGATTCTTGTAGATTGATTCCTTGACGGTATAGACTTTTCCTACATAGAGAGGATTGTTCTCGTCATCGATATCGCAAGGGCACTTATGGTCTAGCATCTGGAGTTCGTATTTTCCTTCCTGATCATACGATGCCGTGCAGGAGTAGACATCAATCTGGTTAGAGATGGTCTTTCCTCCTTTCGCGTAGAGATCGCTGCTTAGACCAATAGTTATTGCTGCGATAACCACTGCTGTAATGATCCATATTGCCTGTGAGGCTGCTTTTTTATTAGGTATCATATTATCACCTTATTGTCGTTTTGTTGTTGATTGAAAAATTCTCGAATGACATCTGTTTCAAGAGCTCCTTGTCCATTGAGAAATGGATATCCTAAATCAGGATCGAAGTAGACTCCCGATCCCCCATATTCCATCTCAAAGAAGCACACCGTGTCCTTAAAGACGTAAAGAGGAAGTTTCATATCTTCATAATCATAGTCTAGAAGAGGAACGTGGCTATTATCATGATAGGCCTGGATTGATTTGAAATCAAGAGTAGTCTCTACTCCCGTATCCTCATATTCAAAAGCCAGACCGATACCAGTTGCTTCTCCTGATGCGATGACTTGACCTGCATTAAGAGTATATCCTAGACGATCAGTCCCCAGAAGGAGAGCATCTTTTGCTGCAGTTTTGAAATCACTGCCATCACCTGGCAGGACACAGAGTTTTTTCCCTTGTAAAAAATCATAGTCCTTTGCATAGTAGAGAGGTAATGTCTGTGAAGTATCAGTATTGAGGACAGAAACAGTGATTCCTGATGAGCCACTGATACTTGACTGAGTGAGTTGGATGACAAAATGGTCATATCTGCTTGGTTCCAGAGGATATTCTTGAAAGGGCTCGATGAATAGTAATTGACCATTCGTTCTTAGCTTGTAGTCTGTTGGGTTGGTGAAGACTTCTGGTTGTTCAAATAAGGCTGGAACGAGATAGTCAACATATTCAAGAAGAGCAGGAGGAATGGGTTCTGAGAGTTGGCTATTCTCGGTGACGACCTCTCCTTCACCTAGACCAAGAAAGGTCCCCAAATCAAGGTTTCCTGTCTGTTTCTTGATAGTAGAAGCGTTATTTGCGTAAAGTGTTGTTGCAAAGAAGAGAAAGACTAGAAGAAGGATGATGCTCCCGACAAAAGCCATTGATGAGGTGTCCGCTTTCTTTGACTTCATGATAATCCCTCGATGATGTCTGGTAGGTTGTCAACATTGCTGTTGGTCTTGTGCGTCCAGAAAATAATGAGCCCTATGATGATGCCGGTTCCGATGAGGACCGCGATGAGTTTTCCTAGAAAAGAAAGACCTTGCGCCTTTTTGTTGGTCTTTAGCCATAAGAGAGTTATAGATACTAGTGAAGCAATCATTTCCATTCACACCTCATCGTGTTTCTTGCATAATCGGTTGTGCTAAAGAGGATGACGGTATTTTTCTTTTCAGAAAAAAAAGAATCCCATCCTTCATAAGGACTTACGACACTGATTGCGTAAGAGGTTCCTTCTTTGATTGCATTATTTTCAAGACCATCACCAGTTTTGAACTTTTCTGGAGTGTCCCATGCTTCAGGAAAGATGACAGCGCCATGTCCACCTTCAGTCTGGATATAGGAGAGATAGCTTTTCTCTACTCCTTCTATTACTTTGTAGTTGTTTTCTCTCATGTACTGGTACAGTTGAGCATAGGTAAAGGGATCTTCAGGAACATAGTTTACATTAAGAGAATAGACGATAAAGCAGGATTGCCCTCCAAGAAAATTAAGCCAATCTGCTTTGTTCCAAAGATCATCGATGGTTCCTTGGTGAACGATGTCCCAGGTCCTTACGATCTTTCTTGAGATCTCTCGAGAGAGGTCATCATTATTTTTTGTCCTGATCTTTGTCTCGGGAATGTCAGTAGTGATTGTTCTGCAGTTGTTCTCAAAATCGATCACAAAGGTCTTATCAGTGAAGTCTTGAAGACCTAGTGTTGCCTGACAGTCTTTTCCCTCAAGGACCTTATCTCCTGCTGCGAATAGTTTCTGAGTGGTACCCACAATAGCAAAAAGAGCGATCAAGACGACAAGGATTTTCATAACCTCACTTATATCTCCTTTTTTATTAGGGAAGAACACTTGCTTTCACCTTCA
>JAGQJW010000014.1 GCA_020430425.1 Nanobdellota archaeon
AAAAGGGAAAAGATGAGGATCATACGTAAAGAGCTCGTAGTGGAGCTTATCAGTCATCCCTATGAAGAGTACACCATTGCCCGGCACTACGGCATTTCCTTGCAGGATCTGCGTCTCGACAATAGGGAATTTATGCACGGCGAGTCACCAGTTCTTTTTCAAATCTATCCATATTCTGGTAGGTCAGTGTCGTCAGACCAAGATCATTGTAGTGGCTTGCATACATCGCATCAGCATAGAGGTCAAAGAGATCGAAAGGATAGGAGCTTTTCTTAGGGAACTGTTCGGGCACAGGAAGGATATTGTTCTCGACAAAAGCCTGTAATTTATTGGTCAGTCCTTTAAGCAGTTCTTGGAAATGATAATCAGCATTGAATTTTTTATAATTGATCAGATAATACTTGGCAAGAGTCTTCTTTCCTCGAGAGAAGTGCATATATTGCTTGAGAAAATAGTCTGAGAACACTTCCTTGAACTGTTTTTTGAATTCTCCATCAGTCTCTTGTGCAGCCATATGGTCGATCTTAGTATACAGCAAGGCATCATCGTAATGTTTTCTGGACAGGACTCTTGAAGGGAGATGCTTTCCTTTCTTCTCAAGATAGTATTCCTGATAGTCGTTGAGATCCTCTTCTAGACTGTCGAAGTTCGTATAGGTTCCTAGACGATGCCAGTCTGCATTGCACCAGGAGAAGAAGTCATCCTGCCGGTCATAGAAATGATAATCAAGAAAAGAGATTCTTCTCCCTTGATAGTTATCGATGAACCGATCAAGCATTTCAGTGAAAGGTTCTGGGAGGGCTGCTTTGGTAAGGAGAGCAAAATACCGGAAGGGATCAAAGGAGACATAGAGATATTTGGTGGTTGAAAGATTGACGATCTGATCAAGTTGAGGATGCTCTTCTCTGAGTTGGTCCACATCCCCTGCATAGGTTGCTGAGATGATCAGTTCATTTTTTAAAAAGTTCTCGGTGTTCATGGAAAAATCCTTTTATCGCATGGGAGTATGCCTGTTCGATTGCTTTATCTTCGTAGACGACTGCTTTGAATTTGCGAGTGTATAAGTCAAGAAAATCATCAGCCACTTCTCGGATGGAATTTCTTTTGGTGAGGAGATGATAATTTATTTCAGTGAGGATGTCATTCCATCCTTTCTTCTCTTTGAGGACCTTGTTGAAGAAGTTGAATTCTGAGAACTCATCATGGGCGAGATGATCAAATTGTGAGCTCATGAATGCTTCAATGCTTTCATCCAGATTTGAAGAAGAAAAGGAATCAATGACCTTCAAAGAGTTCTGGAATCTTTTTTGTAAGGGAATGAACTGATCTTTTCCTTGAAACCCATCCCAAGAGACCCGTACATCTAAAGCGTGATTGAGATTTTCTATCATAAGAGAATATTCTTTAAGCAATTTAGAAAGACTATCTGTCGGGTAAAGAAATTTTTTCACTCCTTCATAAGTGAACGAGGGGGGAACATGGACTATCTTGAGATATTTCTGAACTCCTTCAGAGAAATCATAGTTGATGAACTCACTCAGATAATCTTGCTGCTCTTGTGTAGACAGATGGGTCAGATAGTAAAATGGTCGAAACGTCTGGAAAAAGAGAATATCTCCCTTCTCAAGAGGATAGCTGACATTATTGTCCAAGGAGAAGAAGGTGGGTGGACCAAGATAGTTTCCATGAACCATGATAGTATGTAATTGCTCTGTATCTTGCACTCCCATAAGGAGAAAACTAGGTCAGGAGTATAAATAATTTACTAAGAAAAGTGCCTATTGGGGCTGTTGCTGCTGTTCTGGCTGTCCTTGTGGAGCCTGCTGCTGATCCTGAGGGAAGGTCACGCCATGCTCTTTAGCCACTGCTGCCACATCCGCTTCCAAGGAGTAGAGACTGGTGAGGTTCTCTGACATCTGTTTGAGATCCCCTTCGATCTTGTGTACCATCTCAACCACTTTCGCCCCGAATTCCCTTCCCGTCTCAAGAGGTGGTACTTGAGGGTCTGTCGGGATGACTGATACCTTTGAGAGAAGACGTCGAAGGTCTCGCAGTTCTAAGATGACGCCACTAAGGTGACTTGAGATGCCTTTGAGATAGAGGATGACATTCTGCTCCTCTTCTGCCAGGTCTTCCTCGATAGTCTCTTGGCTTCCTCCTCTCATGTGTAAGAGTTTCGCTTCAAGAGTCTCTGCCATCTTCTTGAGACTTTCCTGATAGATCTTGACGTTGTGAAGCCTGCTCTCGACCCGTCCTAATGATTCGTTGGTCTCTTGGAGCTTCTTTTGTGATTGTCGAAGGATTCCGCTGATCGTGATAGAGAATTCATCTTTTACGGAAGTGACCAGTTCTACTTCCTTGCTCACGCTTGTTTCTGACGCGACCTGAGCCGCATTTTGGTCATCAAAAGAAGGGAGATCTTCTATCTTTGATTTGCCAAATAATCCCATAATACACCTCTCTTACTCCCACTCTTAGAATACATCATTTATAAAGATTACGCTCGAAACAGGTCAAGAGATACCTATATAAAGGAACGATATATTCATCATCACCATGGAGAGAGCACAACAATTGAAGGATTTGAGCAGTTTTATGCAGGATCGAGGCTTCGTCTACGGCCCTAGCCCTGAGATCTATGGTGGTCTTGCTGGTTTTTTCGATTATGGACCGCTTGGAAAATTGCTCAAGAACAATGTTGAGGCTCAGATTCGTAAAGTCTTCCAGAAGAATGGTTTCTTTGAGGTGGAATGTCCGACTGTTATGCCTCGAATCGTCTGGGAAGCATCCGGCCATCTAGGCGGTTTCACCGATCCGCTCATCAAGGACGCCAAAGGCAATTCCTATCGTGTTGACAAGCTCATCGAAGAGCATTTCTTGAAAAACGATCTTGATTTTGATAGCATCAAAGTAGATGGCGCAACTGACGAAGAGCTTCTCAAGATCATTGCTGATTACAAGATCAAGGCTCCAAGCGGCGAGGACCTCATCCCTGAAATCACCAAACACAACCTGATGATGAAGACTACTGTCGGTCTAGATACAGAAAGCTATAATCGTCCGGAGACCGCAACCACCACTTATCTTCCTTTCCTTCGTTACATGAATTTCTTTCGTGACAAATTACCTAATGGCGTCTTTCAGATCGGAAAGGCCTACCGTAATGAGATCAGTCCAAGACAGTACATGCTTCGGATGCGAGAGTTCACTCAGGCTGAAGCACAGTTGATGTTGTTTGCAGATCAGAAAAATGATTTCGAGAAGTTCGAAAAAGTGAAAGATAAGAAACTTCCTTTATGGACTGCAGAGATGCAAGAAAAGGGAGGAAGCTTCATCAATCTGGAAGCCAACTTTCCTGGCGGAGTTCCTTTAGAGAAAGCACTTGAGAAAAAATGGCTAAAAAACAAAGCATATGCATGGACACTTGCACTCGCCTACGAAGTCTTCATCGCTATGGGCATCCCGCAGGAACGGATCAGGCTCAGGCAGCACAATAAGGATGAGATGGCCTTCTATGCCGATGATGCATGGGACTTGGAAATCAATCTCAACACCTTCGGTTGGACAGAAGTCTGTGGTATCCACGACCGTAATGATTATGATCTTTCAACTCACAGCAAGCATTCAAAAAAGGATCTTGTCGCAATGAAAGAAGACGGTACCAAAGAGATTCCTCATATTCTTGAGATCGCTTTCGGTACCGATCGTCCTACTTTTGCTTTGCTTGATATCTTCTACGATGAGAAAGAGAAGGATGAGGGTAAGACAAAATTCGATCTTCCTTATCGGGTTGCACCTATTCCTCTTGCCGTTCTTCCACTCACCAATAAACTGCATGAACAGGCATACGAACTCTACACTCAGCTGCAAGAAGATTTCATCTGCCAGTATGATAAGAGTGGAAGTGTCGGTAAACGGTACTTGCGTGCAGACAGTATCGGAACCCCTTACTGCGTCACCTATGATTTTGATACCTTAGAGGATGGCTGCATCACCTTAAGGGATCGAGATACGGGCAATCAGGAACGGGTCAAGATCACTGAGCTCAAGGACAGGCTCAAGAGCCTCTTATAAGTTCCTCCCGAAAGGTTTTTATTCTCTTTTCTTCTTTATTGACTTCTGATGGAATGGAATGAAGAATATGAATGGTCATTGCCAATAGTGCCTTTGCACGTCGCTATCGAGACTGCTAATCGCTTCAAGGAACAGGAGCGCGATCGCATCGCTGTCGACTATACTAGGTACTACATGAATCTAGAACCGTCTATTCTCGAAGAGAATATCAAAAAAGAAATCAGGATCAGAAGTGCCTTTGATTTCAGGAAATTCGTACATCAGATTATGAGAGGATACAGAGATAATGATATTCTCATGGATGCAAGAAAAAGAAAAAGGACCATACTTGAAGCGGTAGAGGAATTATATCATACTCCAAAGAGAAAAAGAGATCAGGAGGAGATGGAACAGCTCCATAAGCTTCTCAAAGGAGGGACTGATTGGTATAGCAGTTTTCTGTTCCGAGGTTTTGCGTTCAAGGACTACCATCAGGCAAAATTTTCAGCGAACTATATTGATGAGCACATCAGAAAATATATTCACGAGAAATAATCACTTAAAGTGATAATATTCCTTAAACCATAAAGCAAAATTCTTTATTCCCTTATCAACATCGTATTGAGGATCATAGGAAAGTTTCTCTTTTGCATGACTGATATCTGCGTAAGTGATTTTTACATCTCCTTTTTGCATAGGCAAGAGATCTTTCTTTGCAGTGATGCCCATATGCTTTTCGATAAGAGAGATGTAATCAGTCAATTTTACCATGTTCTCCGTTGAAAGATTGAAGATATCAGTACCATTTTCAGGTTCATAGCCGATACAGCTGACTACACCTGCGGCAATATCATCGATGTAGGTGAAACCTCGAGCCATGTCTCCTCCATTGAACACAGGAATCGGTTCTCCCTTTGACATCTTTCGCGAGAAAATATCTAGAGCCATGTCTGGTCGACCCCAAGGACCATAGACGGTGAAGAACCGAAGGCCGATCATAGTCGTCCCATAAAGAGCATGATACGCTTGTGCCTGAAGTTCATTCGCTTTCTTTGTAGCTGCATAGATAGAGACTGGAGAATCGACAGAATCAGTCTCCTTGAAAGGTATCTTTACATTCCCACCATAGACGCTTGATGAAGAAGCATAGATCACTTTGGGAATATCATGTTTACGTGCAAGCTCAAAGATATTATTGGTCCCTTGCACATTTGTCTGGATATAGGCATCAGGATTTTCAAGACTATACCTGACTCCTGCCTGTGCAGCCAGATGGATAATAGTATCAAAGGAATGTTCTTTTGCCAGATCATCAAGAAGTTTTTGATCAAGGATATCCCCTTCAATCACAGGAGTTCCTTCAGGGACTATATTACTGACCCTATCTCTTTTGAGCTGGACAGAATAATAATCATTGAAATTATCTATTCCGATTACTTTGTGACCTTCTTCTACAAGTTTTTTTGCGACGTGAGAGCCGATGAAACCAGCAGCCCCTGTAACTAAGATATTCATGACGTCAAGCAAAGAGAAGGCATTTAAAAATCTACTGGAGATATCTTCTCGAAGAGAAAAAAAATTTTATTTATAAACACTTAAAAAAACCCTTACTGCACTTCCATTAAATTTATAACTGGATCCTTCTTCGGTTGAATACAGTGTAGTGGAGGTTTAATATAATGAAACATCAAATTGTTCAAAAACAGAATCCTATCATGTTAGTTTTGGCTATTGCTCAGACCCTTCTTCTCTTGACTATTGCTATCCAATTGTCAGGGATGGATGGTAGCAGCTTGGCTAAAGAAGCGACAAAGACTGGAGATACGCAAGTAGCGGCTCCAAGCGCAGCAGATGATACTGCTCCCGCAGCAGCGCCTACTGTTGATATGAGTAAATTCACTGGCCACACTGAAGGCGCAGATGATGCTCCCGTGACTATCGTTGAATGGAGTGACTTCGAATGTCCTTACTGTGGAAGATTCTATTCACAGACCCTAGGAAGTATCCGAAGCGACTACGTTGACAGCGGAAAAGTGAAGATCATCTTCAAGAACTTCCCTCTTTCATTCCACCCTCAAGCACAGAAAGCAGCAGAAGCAGCAGAATGTGCAGGAGATCAGGACATGTTCTGGGAAATGCACGATATGCTCTTTGAGAAAGGAGTTACCGGCGGAGTTGATTCATTCAAGCAGTTCGCAGCTGACCTCGGTCTAGATACGCAAAAATTCAACACCTGTCTAGACTCTGGAGAGAAAGCTAGCATCACCGCAGCTGATCAGGCTGAAGGTGTCGCTAACGGAATCACCGGTACACCTGGCTTCATCATCAATGGACAGAAAGTGAGTGGCGCACAGCCATACGCAGTCTTCCAGCAGGTTATTGAAGCTGCTTTGAATTAAGGGGTAACCCTTTTTTCCATAAGGGAAGCATAGCTTTCCGTTGGCACTAGCAGGCTACTGCTACGTGTTTTTTCTTTTTATTTGATTCATTCTTTTCCCCCCCAACATTTTTAAACACCTCTTCATTCTCTTTTTAAATCATGTTAACAGATGGAGCCGTCAAGGCACTTGAGAAGCAGCAGTACCGGATCGTTGGAGATCATCGCCATAGTGCGGTGAAGGTCTGTGGTTGGACCAAGAATATGATCAAAGGTCTTGGTGGTTGCTATAAGCTCAAGTTCTATGGCATCATGTCCCATCAGTGTATGCAGATGACCACTTCTATCTCTTGTGCAAACCGTTGCTCTTTTTGCTGGCGAGGCTACAAGGCTCCTGTAAGCAAGGAATGGAAGTGGGGTGTTGATGAGCCTCAAGCTATCCTTGATGGTGCATTGCTGCAACAGGAGAAGCTGCTCAACGGTTTTGGCGGCAATCCTAAGGCGATCGTTGCGGCCTACAAGGCATCAAAGACGGTCAAGCATGTTGCTCTTTCTCTTACTGGAGAACCGATCATCTATCCTCGTATGAATGAATTGCTTAAGCTCTTCAATGAGGCTGGCATCTCAACATTCTTGGTCACTAATGCACAGTATCCTGATCAGATCAGGGATCTCAATCCCGTTACTCAGCTCTATATTTCTGTGGATGCTCCTAATAAGGAGTTGCTCAAAGAAATTGATGTTCCTCTATTTGATGATTATTGGGAACGGTTGAATCAGTCATTGGAGCATCTTGCACAGAAGAAGCAGCGTACTACTATCAGATTGACGATGATCAAAGGCATGAATGATATCGAACCCGAGAACTATGCAGCACTTATCAAGAAAGGTGACGCTGATTTTATCGAAGTGAAAGGGTACATGCATGTCGGTGCAAGTCAGGAACGATTGAACAGGTCTTGCATGCCCTTGCATGAAGAAGTGGTCGCGTTTGCAAAGACTCTTGAACCATACCTTCAGGATTACGAGATGTTCAGTGAACATAAGCCTAGTCGAGTGGTCTGCTTTGCCAAGAAGAAGTTCAAGAAGGATGATGGTTGGTATACCTGGATCGATTTCCCCAGATATGAAGAGCTTTCAACAGAAGGGAATGATTTCTCAACCGATGAGTATATGAAAAAGACTCCTAAGAATCTCGTCGGTATCCAGACCGAAAGCGTTCTTGAAAAAGTTGAAGGAGAAGAAGAGTTCGTCTCCGTTTCTGAAGTAGGAGATGAAGAGCAGTTAGAATAACAGTTTAGGTCAATACAGGATCCTTTATGGTCACTTCTTCTAATTCACTTCCCCCACCTTGATCCTCTAGTGAAGGTCGAAGTAGACGAAGAAGAGGAAGGTCTGGTTTTTTGACATAAGGATCGGTTTCTGCATCCAAAGGCAGTGCTTGACAGAGAAGATTATATTTTCCCCGAGGATATTGCTTCATGGATTCAGCCCATGCTGAATCGAAATCGTAACAATAGAATTCTTTTTTGAGAACATCCTGAAAACGATACTGGGAAATTGAGTAGTAGATTTTTTCCATGGAAAGCAGACGAGCATCTTTCAATTCGAAGATAAGAGGTGGTTGGTCTAGAGAAGTATTTGGTGGAGGATTCAGTCGTGCATAGGCAAGCTCTTGAGGTGAAGAGATCGAGAGGATATTCTCATAGATCGCTTTCTCCCAGAATGCAGGCCAGTATTGGTTCTTTCCAAGATATTCTTCATACTCAAGTACCTCATCGATTCCAAGACAAGAGTAGCAGATGCCTTTTCGATCGTGGAACCGGGTAAGCCAGCGGTAATAGACGATATCTCCCGAAGTATCATAGAGCTGGAAAAACTCGTTTCTGAACTCTTCAGTGATATTTTGCATGGAAGAGAAAGGAAGAGAATTTTTAATAAATATTTCTGAACGGGTTTAAAAATAACCTGAAAGAAAAAAGAAAAGCAAAAAATGTATTTATAAAACTTTTTAAGGGAGGAGCTATTCATCTTTTCTATGTGCGGAATTATTGCTTCTCCAGAGAAGGAAGTTGTCCAGAAAGGTCTTGATATGCTCTTGCCTAGAGGGCGGGATAATCAGCACACCAAGGAAACAGAACATTTCGTCTTTGGTCACGCTCTCCACGCAATCGTGGGGCACGTACCTCAACCTATCACCCATCAAGGGACTTTAGTGTTCAACGGCGAGATATATAATTGGAAAGAGATTACAGCACAGCAAGGCATCTCTGCACAGAATGATGCTGATCTGCTCTGTCAGCTTCTTGACAAAGAGTCAGTAAGTCTGGTTCTTGAGCGTCTTGATGGAGTCTATGCGTTTGTCTATCAGAAAGAGGAGATGATCATTGCAACAAGAGATCTTCTTGGTGTCAAGCCATTATATTTCACCAGAGAAGGTTCTTTTGCCAGTGAGAATAAGGCACTCGATTTCAAAGGAGAGGAAGTCGATCCAAGAAGCATCATCTATTTTGACTTGCAGAAAAGAGAACTGTTCACTCAAGAGAAAAATTTCTATACCTTACAGGTGAAAGAGCAGGAAGGAGAACAGGCAAGTGAAGTATTTGCAGAACTGTTTGTCAAGGCGATCCAGAAAAGGATTCCTGATCAGCACATCAAAGTCGGAGTGCTCCTATCAGGAGGTGTTGATTCGACAATGATCGCAAAGGTCTGCAAAGAACTGGAATGTGAAGTGACCTGTTATACAGCAACGCTCGATAATCCAGAAGGTGATGATCCTCATGATCTTCTTGCGTCACAGCAGGTGGCAAAGAGATATGGGTTCGACCATAAGATCATCACAGCAACCAAAGAAGAGATACCACAGCTTGCAAAAGAAGTGAGCAGTCAGATAGAAAGTACTGACGCAGTAAAAGTCGCTGTAGGTATTCCCTTCTACCTTTGCGCAAAAGAAGCGGCAAAAGATGGTTGTAAAGTATTGTTCTCAGGACTTGGTGCAGAAGAGATCATGGCAGGCTACCAGCGACACAAGCAATCAACCGATATTAACGAAGAATGTCTTTCAGGCCTTCTTCAATTACATGAAAGAGACCTGTACCGAGACGACATCCTCACTATAAGACAGGGTGTTGAGCTTCGCCTTCCCTTTCTGGATCGAGAGCTCATCGAATTCTCACTCACCATCCCTAGTGACTTGAAGATCACTCCCAATCACCAGAAATATCTTCTTCGGCTTGCAGCAGTAAGGATTGGTATAGAAGAGACAGATGCTTTCCGTCCTAAGAAAGCTGCTCAGTATGGTTCCCAGTTTGATCGTGCACTCAAAAAAGTGGCGAAAGCAAAGGGTTTTCAGACCCGAAAGGAATTTCTTGAAAGTCTTTGATCAGAGAAGTTTTCAGTACTGGTTTCTAAAAAAAATAAGAGGATGAATCGCCAGTATACTTTTTTCCCAACTAAACAATAAGACGCGCGAATTCTTCAGATATAACCAATATAAAATCTCAAAAAGAGAAAAAAGGTATTTAAACAGACAAGCGAGATTGACCAGTATCATGGTGGAAATCAAAGCTAAAGGGATGCACTGTAAGAGTTGTGAAATGCTTATCATTGATGCGCTGGAAGATGCAGGGATTGCTGCAACGGCAGACTTCAAGAAGAATATCGTCACTATCGACGATCCTGCAAAAAAGGATCAGGCAGAGAAGATCATTCGAGAAGAAGGTTATTAGAAAGGGATACTATGGAAGAGACTATTATCTATTGTCCTGATATCGAGTGTGACAGCTGCGTAAAGCTCATCTCTAAGAAACTAGAGAAGACTCAAGAGGTGAAACAGTACGAAATCACTTCAGAGACTATCAAAGTCCAGAGCGATCTGGATAAGAAGAATCTCATAAAGATCATCAACGATCTAGGATTTCGGGCGAGCACTCAGCCGTTTGAGAGAAAGACATTCAAGGAGCGGATCAAGCATTTCAAGGAGAACAAGAAAGCATACAGGATGGAGATACATGCCATAAAATATTTTTTCTCCGTTCTTGGTATCCTGCTTCTGCTTCAGGCTCTGGCATATCTCGGCCTGAATAATCATATTGATATGAGTCCGTATATCTCTTGGATGATATACAGTTCTATAGCTATTGCAGTCATAGCCACAGCCATGTGGCATTTCTTTATCTACAAGATAAGAGTGACCTGTATGGTCGGTATGATGATAGGTATGACCATCGGTATGCAGACAGGAATGATGATAGGTGCAATTCTGGGCGCTACCAATGGTTTTTTTATCGGAGCCCTTGTCGGCATGCTAGTAAGCGTTGCTGTGGGTGTGATTACAGGTCAGTGCTGTGGTGTCATGGGCGTCATGGAAGGGATGATGGCAGGAGTGATGGGAGGTACTATGGGTCCTATGATCTCTGTGATGATGATGTCAGACCATATCGAATGGTTCATGCCACCATACATGCTCATAAACATCATCATTACCGCATTGATGATCTACATGGTCTATGAGGAATCAGTGGAAGGAAAAGAGGTGCAGACAAGAACACCTGATTTTTTCTATTTCATTTCACTATGTGTTCTTGCAAGTGCAGCAATCACTGCAATCATGGTATTTGCACCAAAGAATTTTTTGTTAGGATAGGTGGAAAAGATGTCAGAAGATAATCAGACAAAAGAATATCTCAAAGGAATAGCGATTCTTATCATCATCGCAATCATTGGTTTTTCGGCAAAGGGAGTGATTCTTGGTAACGCCAGCTCAAGAGGAATCCAAGCGACAGGAGATGTCGTTGCAGATGAGGGGAACGTTCAGTACGCGACACTAAAGATCGAAAACTACCAGTATGTTACTGAGCCAAAAACATTAAAAGCAGGTGTTCCTGTAGTAATGACAGTGGATCTGGATAGTGTGTATGGCTGTGCAAGAGATGTAGTCATCAGAGAATATGGTGTCAGGAAATATGTTAAGGAAGGAGATAATATCATCAGGTTCACTCCGACAGAATCGGGAAGCCTTCCTGTTGCCTGTTCTATGAACATGGTACGGGGAAACCTTGATGTGGAATAAGATGGAAAAGAAAGAGGATTGTCAATTAAGCATTACTGGCATGCATTGCGCAAGCTGTGCCACCGTCATTGAACGAAGCATCAAGAAGCTTGATGGCGTACAGTCAGCGAACGTGAATCTCTCTACCGCCCAGGCAACCATATCATTTGATGGGAAGAGAGCATCAAAAGAACTGTTCATAAAGACGATCCAGAAGAAAGGGTATGATGCTTCTGTTACAGTCGATCCCTACAAGGAACATGCTCTTGCACAGAAGAAAGAGATCAGTGATCTTAAAAGGTCCCTGAACATAAGTCTGTTCTTTTCAGTACCTGCGTTCATCATCGGGATGGTGTTCATGTGGTTGAACATCCATCTTCCATTCCAGGAATATATTCTTTGGGCATTAGCTACCCCTATCCAGTTCTATGTAGGTCGCCAGTTCTATAAAGGTGCATGGGGAGCACTCAAAGGGTTTTCTGCTAATATGGATACGCTTATTGCAGTGGGTACAAGTGCTGCCTATTTCTTCAGTGTCTATGCAGTATTATTCAATCATAGTCTTGGTCAGTATTTCGAGACATCTGCGATACTGATTACCTTAGTCATATTCGGGAAATTTCTAGAAGCAAACGCGAAAGGAAAGACAGGGGATGCTATCAAGAGACTGATGGATATTTCACCAAAGCTTGCCCACGTAAAAAGAAAAGGAAAATTATTGACCATTCAGGCTAAGGAGGTATTAGCAGGAGACATAGTCATCATCAAGCCAGGAGAGAAAGTTCCTGTCGATGGAGTTGTCCTTTCTGGAAACTCTAGTATTGATGAGAGCATGGTGACTGGAGAGAGTGTTCCTGTCGATAAGAAGAAAGGAGATACTATCTATGCCGCAACCATCAACAAATTCGGGATGCTCACTATCAAGGCTACAAAAGTTGGTAAGGATACGGTCCTTGCAAGCATCATCAAGCTCGTTCAGGATGCACAAGGAAAGAAAGCACCCATCCAACGGTTTGCAGACAGGATATCTGCTGTATTCGTCCCTGCAGTTATCAGTATTGCATTGTTGACATTCATTACGTGGTTCTTTTTTCTTGGCGAGGGAATCTCTTTTGCGATGATTACCAGTGTTGCAGTTCTTGTTGTGGCATGCCCTTGTGCACTTGGTCTGGCAACACCGACTGCAGTGATGGTAGGGACTGGCCTTGGTGCAAAGAAAGGTATCTTGATCAAAGGAGCGGATGCCCTAGAGACGGCACATCAGACCAAGAGCGTCATCTTCGATAAGACAGGAACCATCACTCACGGAAAACCGGTATTGACAGATATTGTTTCTTCTCTTAAGGATAAGGAATTTCTGACGATTGTTGCAAGCATCGAGAACCTTTCTGAGCATCCTTTGGCAACAGCCATTGTTTCTGCCTACAAAGGAAAATTCAAGCGAGTCACCGATTTCACAGCAATCACCGGAAAAGGAGTCAGAGCAACCATTGAGAAGACTACCTACTATATCGGTACTGCAAAGCTGATCGAAGAGAATACTAAGAAGAAGAACCCTTATCTCTTACAAGGACGTGATCTCGAATCGCAAGGAAAGACCGTTATGTTTCTGGCCACGACCAAAGAGGTTCTAGGAGCGGTTGCCGTTGCAGATACTATCAAGGAATCTGCTAAGCAGGCAGTATCATATCTCACGAAGATGGGAATCGATACCTATATGATTACTGGAGACAATGAGCGTACTGCAAGGGCTATCGCAAAGCAGGCAGGTATCAAGTCAGTGTTCTCACAAGTCCTCCCGCAGGATAAGGAATCTTACGTGAAGAAGCTCCAGAAGAAAGGTAAGGTTATCATGGTTGGTGATGGGATCAATGATGCACCTGCGCTTGCGCGGGCAGATATAGGCATTGCCATGGGCAGCGGTACAGATGTTGCCATGGAATCAGGTGATATCGTTCTGATGAGAAATGATCCTTTGGATGTCGCAAGGGCAATCAGGCTAAGCAAGAAGACGATGGGAAAGATCAGACAGAATATGTTCTGGGCGCTCTTCTACAATGTCATTGGCATCCCTCTAGCTGCAGGAGCGCTTTATGGATGGACTGGTTGGCTGCTCTCCCCTATGTTTGCGGGAGCAGCAATGGCCCTCTCAAGTGTCAGTGTCGTCAGCAACTCCCTTCTTTTGAGGAAAGCAAAAGTCTAAAAAGAAAAAGGTGTACCAAGCAGTATGGACCAGAAGGCTATTGGCATTATCATCATCTTTTTCAGCCTCATGCTAGCGATTTTTGTTGGCGTAGTCAAGGATAAGCAGGATAGGCAGATTGATATGTACATCATAGATCAGGGTACCTGCTATCTTGAGGATGGTACCTGTTTGCATCAAGACACCGAGAACTCTATCTATATCATCGGATGGATCATCGCAGCGATAATGGGAAGCTTTGGCATCTATCTTCTTAGCTTTGACTCATCAAAGAAGATACTTGAGAAGCAGGAGAGGATTTCTCAGCAGATTCAGCTAGCAAATCAGGAAGAGAAAAGAAAGGACGAGTTCAACGCATTTCTAAGCGCCTTTAATGAAGATAAGAAGATGATCCTCAAGCGCATCTATGAGCAGGAAGGGATCACTCAGTCGACATTGAGATTCAAATCGAACATGTCAAAGGCTCAGCTGTCGATCATCATCAGGGAATTGGAGAAAGAGAAGATCATCTCCAGAAAGATAAAAGGAAAGACCTATGAGCTCTTTTTGATCAAGAAATTCTGATCAGAATTCTTTCTCATTCTCCATCAAGAAACGGATCATCCTGATATCATAATCATAGAGGAAGGTCAGGTCAGCATTATTCATGGTGCGATCAGCAGCATAGATGAGTCTTCTTAAGGCAACATAGATCAGGAGTGCGTGATACAGTTTCCAATCCTTTGAACAGGTGTTGATCCGGTCATAGAGGTGAACGAACCGTTTGAACCTCCTGACATCAATACTTGCATCTTCTTTGTTCTCAGACCAGTATTTTCCTGCCTTTGCGATATCAGTCTCTAGGTATCCGATGTGAGAGTGTTCAAAATCGCTGATAGCAAAGAAATTTCCATCGACAAAAAAGAGATTATCTCCATTGAAATCATAATGAAGCAATGATTCCTTAGTATAGCTTGCACTCCAGAGCCTTTTGAGGACCTTGACGATTGCAGACATGATCATAGGCGCATCAGTAAGGACTCGTTTTGCCAGAGGATGTCTTGATTTCTTTGCGATGGCAAGGATTGATTCTCGAGAGAAGTTGTCTCGCATCTCACTAAAGGAAGTAATATCATCGATCTTCTTGTGCATCGGTTCATTCAGGAACTCATGTTCTGTCTTGAACGTTTCACCCACCTTATGAAAAAGGGCAAGCTGCTCTGCTGCAAGCTCTAGATGAGTATCATCTGAAGTATCCGCACCAGTTATATCAAAATAAGGGTAGAGAATATATCTCACCCCTTTATCCTTGAAGAAATTTTTTCCTTCTATGGTCTTGACATTCCCGATAGTTGAGAGGCCATTTGCAGCCAAGTGTTCGATGATTTCAAACTGTATCTCAATATTATCATCAAATACACCTCTTACATGAAACAGCTCCTTGAGAAAATATTTCTTTTCATCCGCATAGACGACATATGCTTGGCTGGTGCTGTTCTTTGGAAGCTTCTCTATCCGCCCCACATCAAGAGAATAATGCTTGTTCAAGAGTTCAGCAAGCCTATCCATGATACTCACCTATCTGATCAAGAGAAGTGATAATGCCATCAGCTGACACGCCTTTGTATGGTTTTCCTCGATCGATAAGAAGACTGATCGTGTTTGGATGGATCTGCTTGATATTATGACCGAACTGTACGTCATATTCCTGATCGCCGACATGGATCAACGGTGCTTTTGGATCATACAATCCCAGATCATCAAGTTTCTGGAATGCTTTCTGTGCAAGGTACAATTGAGGCTTTGCCTCTTCCTGAAGGAATGCTGCACTGATTCCAAGAAATGCATCGGCCAATCCTAAAGCATTCAGTTTTCGCTCAGTTGCCTGTTGAGTAGAATTGGAGATCGCATAGACATCATAGCCCTCAATCAATCGTTTCGCATCTGAGAAGACTGAGATAGTTCCTTCTTGTGCCGCCTGTACAGAGTCGAAGGTCTTATAGTGTTTGCTAAAGAACTCATTGAGATCCATTTTCAGATAGGTCTGGACAGCTCCTTTCAATCCTAATTCATTAAGATAGGATGCTGCTTGTTCATATGCAAAGCCAAGTCGTTCAAAAGTTCTCAATTGAGCATCTTTTACTGCTCCATTCGTGTTGACAAGAGTGCCGTCAACATCTGAGACAACCAAAACATTGTTCTTGTATAATGAGTTCATATTGTTCACCTTCTTTCATTAGTTTTTATTTAGCAAGTGATCGCCTGATTTTTGAGACTCAGATCTTTACTCCCGTGTAACTATCACCATTTTTTATTCGATCATAAGTCCTATCAAAAGTATTGCTTCTTGCTGAAAGGCACAAGTCCCTATATTCACAAAGTAATCGCTCAAAAGATCGAGGAGTAGATTCGATAAGATCAAGTTTCTTATTGATAAGATGTCGTATCTTGCGTTTACTATCAGCATCTTCAATCCGTTCATAGTCATCATTTGCCTCTTCAAGCAGTTTATGATGGTGAGAGTGCTCATTTTCAAATCCTCTTTTCTTATGCTTATAGTCATCTCTTGCTGCAGAGAAGAACACTCCTCCAGTCAGAGCAGATATCGCTCCAAAAAGTCCTGAAATCAGTTTCGGACTGAAATAAGAGGAATAGCCATCCGTATTCTCAAGCACCTCATCCATTGAAGAGAGCAAAGAAGAAGAGTTTGAGGAGTTCATCCCATTCTTGAGAGAGTCAACTG
>JAGQJW010000015.1 GCA_020430425.1 Nanobdellota archaeon
ATAATATATGAATAAGATAATTCTCAGTTCAATTATCTTGTGCGTTTTAATTCTTTTAGGTTGCGAGTCATTAAATAATTCTGCTGGAGAAACTTATAATTATTTCTGTGCATATCAGGCAAATAAATTATCTGAAGAATCCAATGAGATTTCTCAAAAAATGACTGATATGGGTTGTTTGGGGATTGTTGAGAGCGATGCATTGTATGCTAGATGTAGAGAACTTGAAGCTGATAATAAACAAGTTGTAAGAGAGTGGAAAGAACTAAGTTGTACTGATGACTCGTTGATAGACTAAGTAAAAAAACTCCTCAACCCTTTCTGTTCTGTCTTGAAGAGGATGCTTTCTTTCAAAATATCTTCTGGTTTGTGATAGAATTGTTTGAGAAGTTTAAGCAATTCGTTTTTGATCTCTCCTAATGAACTGAATTCTTCTCTAGTAAATTCCCTTCTGGATGAATCGCTGGTTCCTGAAGGCTGATTCGCAGAGTTCGTTGACAACGTCAACCGAACTCCCTCTCTCACAACCCAGACTCCTAGTGGGGTAGTATATTCTGGAGTAATGACGCGAAACTCAGTCACTCTTCCTTGACGTTTCACCTTCCTGAAATATTCTAAGGTGGGAAGTTTAGAAGCATAGTATCCTCCTGCAGTCTGTTCCACATATTTTTTTCTTCCTTGTTGGAACTCGTGGTCTTTGGTGATGAGCAGTTCATCTCCTTGGTTGTAGATGCCGTGAGGAAGGACGATCTCAACGAGTTCAAAACTGAAATCTCCTGGTTGGATGATGATAAAAAAATAGTTTCCCAGATAGTTGCCTGTAAAGAAGGTGTATGAGTGATCATCATAGTCAGCAATCTCTTCTTGCAGTTTTTTCCCGAAAGTATCATCCACTGCAGTGATGGACCATTTTGTCGGAACGAGTTTTCTGCTCTCTTCCTGCCCTAAGGTTCCTGCACTCAACAGTTTAGTCATATGATACTCATCGATACCTTTTTTCTGGAGTTCATGCATGGCAGTGGTTGCTTTTGCATCAGTATCTGAAGTGATTCGCTCAACTGATCGAGGGATGGTAGGATTCTCAGTGATCTCCATGCTTTTGAGCTGTGCGCTTGGTCCATGTGGCATCGCTCGTTCATGGAACTGAGTATCCAGCCGTAATGGTTTTTCTATCTCGATCTCTGTTTCGACTGCTTTCTTGCTCTTTGCGATATCCTGTGCTTCTTCCTTGTATCGAAACTGTTGTTTGATATGTCCTTGTGTTCTCGTGTTTACTACTGTTTGCCGCTCTTCTACGATTTCTTGGACGGTAAGTTTCTGTTTGACCAACTCTTTTGCTGATCGTTGTTCGCCAACCATGCTGCCGACATGAACATCTGGATAGCCGTAGGTTCCGATGAGAAGATTGGGGACTTTTCCTGAGAAATTGCTTCCTGGTCGAAGCTTTGCATAAAGAAGTGATTTGTCAGCTTCCTGTTTCTTTCCTTTCTTGATGGTCATTTTCTTTTAGGTCTTCTTGTTTCCATTTTTAGGATTTGTAAGGGAACAATCATAAGATACGCATAGCTGATAAGGACCCAGAAAGATATGAATGCGAACCAAAAAGGTGGTAGTTGTCTAAATTCAACTCGTGAGTATCCGAAAAAGAACTCGAATAAGAGACCTATGAAGCTAAAGATTCCCATAACGAGAGTGGTGTTTTTTGGTTTGAGTTTTTTGAACAGAAATCCTACCAGTGCCATGTAGATAAGAAGGGGAAGAAGAGTTGGTGGAAGAAGAGTGTAATTACATTGAAATGCTCCGCAATTGATATTCTCTTCAATGATGATGAAAGGGATTGCGCTGATAAGAGAAACGATAAATGTGGGGAGACGGATTTTTAGGAATAATTTAGCTATCTGTCCTTTGAACTTGTTGATAAGAAAAAGGGAACCTAAAAGAATGGGTGCATCAAAGAGAAGGCCTATATTTGTCATGGTATCAGAATAATAACCTCGTCTGCTTTTTCATCATGTTGAAGATGTTGATGGATGCGTTTGCTCGTGTCGCGCTCAACGTTTCTGCAAGTCCTAGTTCGGTGAGAAAGTCAGGTTGTACTTCAAGAAAATCTTTTGCTTCTGTCCCTGAAAAGCTATTGATGAGAATGGCGACTAGTCCTTTCACTAAGTATGAATCTGCGCTACCAAAGAACTGTACTTTTCCTTCTTTGATGGTGGTCTTGATGTAGACGACACTCGTGCATCCCGGAACAAGATTCTCCTGTACCTTATATTCAGCTGGCATCTCTGCAAGATCATCTGCGTAGGTGAGCAGCTCTTCGTATTTTTCTGTATTGGTTTCCAGACTTTTGAAATCTTCGATGATGTCTTGGATTTTTTTTGGAAGTATCATTTTGTAAATTTTTTTGCGAAATAGATGAGTGCGTGTCCTGGCGGACAATCAGTTACTCGTCCGACTTCTTGGTAACCTAATTTTTCATAGAATTGCGGTGCTTGAAAACTGAGCGTTGATAGTCTCACTCCTTGCATGTTCTCTTCTCTTGATATTGTTTCAATGTAATCCATGAGTTTTGATCCATAATCATGTCCTTGAAAGTGGGGGTCAATAACGATTTGTGAAATATAGGCCCATTCCCATCGAAAATAGCCTGCAACTCCTCCGACTGGCTTGTTTAACTCATTGTGAGCCAAAAAGGACCAGTATGTTTTTGTAGAATCGATATCTTTTGGAGTTTTTTGCTGATTCCACAACTCTCCAAGATGCCTGTCAAATTCCTCTTGAGTTACTTGCTGGATATTCATTTTCTTGAGATAGTTCAATGAAACCTTTTGTACTTTTTATAGTCTTGTATTCCTTCTTTGATGCTTGGATACGTTACTCCTGACTTTTTGTTCTCTCTTGCGATCTTTCGCATCATCTTCCAGTGGAAGAACAGTGATTGGTATGCTTTGAAGACTGGATACTGTGGTTGGTAGATATGTGCTGGTTCTGCTTTTGCTCCATTGAGTTCCAGTACTTTGAATTCTCCTCGTTCTAGTGCTTCAAAACTTTTTGCTCGCACATCAAACCGGCCATAGTAGAATCCTTCGATCTGCTGTGCCAGTTCATCAAAGGTCTCGCCAAGCTTCTTGGTGATCTGTGAGGTTCCGTCAAGAAAGGTGGTTCCTCGACAATGATTGCCGATAGGTTCGAGTTGAAGCTGTTCTCCTTTGAAGAGCACCGTATTCATGTCGAATTTGTCCTGTAATCGTAAGAGCTGTTCTTGTGCACGAAAGTCCTGTTGCATGAGTTGTTTGATGGTACTTGTTCCATCTCCGGTGATGGTAAGAAATTCCTTGATGACTAGAGAGCTGATTCTTCCTTTCTTCTCAGAGGGTAAACGATAATAGAAGACGCCTGCTTCGAAGGGGAGATCGATATATTCCTGTATGATATAGTTTCTGTCGTGTGGATTGTTTTTCTGATATGATTCAAATTCTTTGGTGTTTCGTATCTTCTCGACACTACTTCCCCTTTCTCCATAGTTTGGTTTGATGATGATGGGGAATTTGGTGAGTTTGATTTTATCAAGACTGACTAGCTTCATTGCCGGAAGATATGTTTTAGGGATCTTCTCAAGGATGTGATATTTTGATTCGATGAGAAGTCCTCCCGTCTCGATGCTTGGATTGGTTGCGTAGAAATAGAAGAGATTTCTTTCTAGCAGGCTATACCAGAGGTACTTGAGAAAGACAGGAAAATACACTACCTTCCAAGGCCAGTGTTCAAATTGCAATTTACGCCAGTTCATAGTGATCTCCTTTTTTCACGATAAGTCCTTCAGCTTCCAGACTCTCAAGAACTTCCTTGATGTCATGTTTGTTCTCAGGAATCTTTTTCTCTTCTGCTTCATTGAGAGTGATATGTTTGTGTGTGGTCAGGTGCTTGACGATCTGTCCTCGATAATATCTTTTTGAGGTCTTGAAGGGTGATTGGGTTTGATTCCTGTTGCCTTGCTGGTGAGGATATGGGATCCATAATCCATCAATGCATTGTGCCAGTCTCTTGATTGTCCTTTTGGAAGGATATCTTGTGCAATCTCAAACAGCTCTTTATCACTGATATCGGCTTTGAGATTAAGTTCATGGATGAGGATACGTCTGATATTGGTGTCAACGGTTGCAAGGTCCTGATTATCTGCAAAGATAAGAACACTTCGTGCAGTGTAGGGTCCGATGCCTGGAAGCTTGATGAGTTCTTCAGCCGTATCTGGAATGATTCCTTCATATTGTTCAACAACTATTTGTGCTAGTTCCCACAATCGTTTCCCTCTGCTATTATATCCTAGGCCGCTCCATCGGGTGAGCACTTCTGCAAGGGATGCGTCTGCAAGATCCTTTATGGTGGGAAACGCCTTGATCCACTCAGTGTATTTCTCGATGACTCTTGTTACTTGTGTCTGTTGGAGCATGATTTCTGAGACGAGGATGTGGTAGCGGTCCGTCGTATGTCTCCAAGGAAGGTCCCGTCCTTCTTTTTTATAGAATTCAAGGATTCTTTTCACAAAGGCTTTCATGTGCTTGCGAGGGCTTGAAATGCTTATAAGGCTTATGAACCTAGAGCGTCTCAAACACAAAAATTTATAAATTCTGGCAGAGACATCAAAGGTAAAGGGAAACTCATAGTTGAGGAGGGTTTTAAGTGGATTCATTTATACAAGGAGCAATTGATGCTCAGGCAGAACGAATTGAGAGGCCTCGACCAGAAAACGTGGTCGATGCTGAATTGGAAGAATTATTGTCTAGCCAGAAGGCTAAGATTAAAGTGATCGGTGCTGGTGGTGCTGGTTGCAATACTATTAATCGTATTTCTGAAGTGGGTATTCTAGGAACAGAGACTATTGCTGTGAATACGGATGCTCAGGATCTTCTCTATACTTCAGCTGACACGAAAGTGTTGATTGGAAAGGACTTGGCAAAAGGTCTTGGTGCTGGTGGCCACCCTAAAGTGGGTGAGGAATCTGCTCGAGAATCTGAAAGTGATATCCGAACTCAAGTACAAGGATGTGACATGGTCTTTATCACGTGCGGTCTAGGAGGAGGAACGGGTACTGGTTCTGCTCCGGTCATTGCTGAAATCGCTAAGAAAAGCGGAGCTCTCACTGTTGCTATTGTAACCATTCCTTTCAAGATGGAAGGTGGACGACGTGTCGAGAATGCAATGCTTGGTCTTGAGATGCTAGAAAAGAATGTTGATACGCTTATTGTCATTCCTAACGACAAGCTTCTTGAGATTGCTAGTGACTTGCCGCTTCATACTGCTTTCAAGGTTGCAGATGAGATTCTTACTAATGCAGTAAAGGGTATGGCTGAACTGGTCACTAAAACTGGTCTGGTCAATCTGGACTTTGCAGATATCCGTGCAGTCATGGGTGATGGTGGAGTTGCTTTGATTGGTGTTGGCGAGTCTGATACTGATAATCGAGCTGTTGAAGCTGTGGAGAAAGCAGTCAACAATCCCTTGCTTGATGTAGATATCGGTGGTGCAAATGGCGCTCTCATCAATGTCTCTGGAGGAAATGATCTCACTCTTGATGAAGCTAAGACGGTAGTGGAAGCTATTTCTGAACGTCTGGCTGATGATGCGAGAATTATTTGGGGTGCTCAGATTTCTGAGGATCTTGAAGGGACTATTCGGGTCATGCTCATCGTCACCGGTGTGAAAAGTTCTCAGATTACTGGTCGAAAGACCGAGAAATATGAGGGCAGAACTGAGCTTGAGTCCGATTTGGGTATTGAGTTCGTGAACTAACTTTTTTTGATTTTTTTTACAAAAGTTATTCTTTTAGAGGATCCTGTGCTTCAAGCTTGTCAAGCTTTTCTTTGAGAAATTCTCGACGATATGATGATCTTCCAATATACTTGTCGCCTTGTCTCTCAAACTGGTTGTTGATCCAATTGACTTGACTTTCATATTTTCGTTTGTCTTCATCATAATTGCTACGAGCCATTCCTTGATCATATTCAAATTGCCATTCTGCTTCTCTTAGGTCTAGTTCTTTGAGGACATAGCCTAGAGAGACTGGGGTGATGGCAACAGACATATCTTGCTCGGTCTGGACCTGGATGAGTTCTCCGTATTTGCTTGCTTCAAGTCCGTGAAGGATATCTTCGAGGGGAACATCTCCTATGGGTCGAGTAAAGTAGGCGTATCCTACATCTTTTCCTTCCTGATCCTCGAATCTGATAAGATATTGTTTGGTAGGATAATAGTCTAATGTGTCACCATTATGTTCGGTTGCAGAATACTGTCCTTCTGTCGCCTTCTGGAGCCTAAGTACTGCCTGTTCGGCAGGTGTGAGGCCAATGTCGTTGTCCATAAGTGGTGAAAATGAGGTATTTTTTATAAATATATCTGCTTGTTTTGGACCAATACCTTTTTAAATGAAAAGCGGCTTCTTTTCCTTCATTATGAAACTAACTAGATTGAAATCCTTCTACGCAGAATGTGTACGGGTATTTCGAATCACAAAGAAACCTACAAAGGAAGAGTACAAGGCTATTGTCAAAGTATCTGGCCTGGGCATCCTTCTCATCGGTTTTATCGGGTTCATAATTCATGTAATTGATCAGCTTATTAAAGGACTCTAAAATGGAAGGAGACACAAAACATCCAGAATCAGAAATTTTTGCACTGCGAACGACGGCAAATCGAGAGGATCAGGTATTGGTCTTTGTCTCAAGTAACGCAAAGCGAAAGAAGCTTGAGGTCTACTCATTGGTTCGACCTCACGGCATGCGAGGCTACGTATTTGTAGAGGCAGCAAGCAGAAGTGATGCTGAACAGGCTGCTTATGGTGTTCCTTATGCAAGAGGTCTTCTCCCTAATACTATTGGTTTTCACGAGATTGAGCACATGCTTGAACAGGTCGCAAAGGATATGAATATCAAGAAGAATGATATTGTTGAGATCATCAGCGGAGCATTCAAGCGTGAGAAAGCGAAAGTCTCTCGAATCGATCGTCAGAAGGAGGAAGTGGTTGTTGAGCTTCTTGAAGCTGCAGTTCCTATTCCTATCACGCTTCGTATGGATGCAATCAAGGTCATCCGTAGAGACAGTGATGACGACGATGAGGACGACGAGTAAAGATGTCCTCCTATCCTATTCTCGTAACTGCTGCAGTTATTGAGGATCGGGGAAAATTTCTTATTACTCAACGACCTGCTGATAAGCATAATGGTCTTCGGTGGGAATTCCCTGGCGGAAAGGTTGAACACAAGGAAGATCCAAGGGTCTGTCTTGAGCGAGAGATTGATGAGGAATTAGGTATCAAGATCAAGGCGGATGACATTCTTGATGTTTCATCAAATGTCTATGGGGAATCAAAACATATTGTTCTTCTAGGGATGCATTGTACCTTTCTTTCTGGAGATATCAAAAAATTAGATATTGCTGATTTTGCGTGGGTGACTCCTCAAGAGATGGATAGCTATGATATCACTGAAGCGGATCTGCCTTTCATTGAGAAACTGAAAACGCTGGTGGATAAGTAAATGTCTCATTATCTTCTTGCTTCTCATTCTGACGTAACTGCTATTATTGAGCGTGAGAAGTCTTATTTTATGATACAAGAACCAAGTGGTTTATGGAACTTTCCTCGGGCGAGAATACAAGGAAATTACCGTTTTGGTTTAGAAACTGCTATTCTTGAGGACTTTGGTATGTCAATTGAAGCTGGTTCTACTTTGCATTCGGGTCGTAAGCCTTTTCTTCAGGATATGTTTAGACTAACAGCAGTGGTTCATTGTATTTATCTTCAAGGCGAGGTAAACAAAGATAATCTGCCGAGTCATATTAAAGACGTTGCTTGGGTGAAACCTCATGAGATGCTTTTGTATGATATTTCCAAAGCAAACTTGCCTTTCATTGAAACGCTTAAGAGACGAGAGAAAGGTTTATAGAATCTTTTCTGGCTTATATTCTCATGGATGAACTCTCTGATTCGATACGTCTGGTTGAAGGGTTGGGCTATCGATTGTTTCCTGATGCTCACTGCTGGCTGTTTGAGTTTGCCTGTCAATATGTAGAAAGTTTCAATGCGAATCCGATTACACAGGCGAATCTTCTCCCTAGGATCATGTATTCGAAAGCAAAGTCATTAGAAGAGGATGGTGAGTTCTCTTTCAGGTTAGATGAGAAAGATATACCTTATATTATCCGTGATATTAAAGAGAAAGGAGCTTCTTTAGCCTTTAACCAGTATAATTCCCCGACAAGCTTATAAATAGCCTCTCGTTCTGTCTTCTCATGCCTCCACCAAAGAAAGGAAATTATCGACCCCAAGAGGAAGAAGTGACGAGAGTCAAGCTCCCTCGAGGAAATGAGACTATTGGTCTTCTTGTTGCACGTCTAGGTGGAAGTAGGTGTCGAGTTCAGTGTCTTGATGGTCATGAACGGGTCTGTCGTATTCCTGGAAGGCTGAAGCGAAGTCTTTGGGTTCGTGAGAATGATATTGTTATTGTTGAGCCTTGGGAATTTGGTGGTGAAGACAAAGGAGATATTATTTTCAAATATCGACCACCTCAAGTAAAATGGCTTCGAAACAAAGGATACTTGGATGACCTAGAGACCAATGATGAGTTCTAATTATTTTCTCACTTCTTCTTTCACTAGCAGATACATCAAGCTGATAGTTCCTATGACGATTGCGCTGTCAGCAATATTGAAGATGGGCCAGAAATGAAAGTTTGCCCAATCAATAACAAATCCATAGATGATTCTATCGAGAAGGTTTCCTATGATTCCTGCACTGATGATTGAGACTGGAATGATGTGCTGTCGTTGCGTTCGCATATAATAATAGAGAAATCCTAATGCAAGAAGACTAAGGGTAATGAAAAGGATATTGATAAGATGGAAGTTTGCAAAAAGACTCCACATAGTGCCGGTGTTCGTTGCATAAGTAATGTCAAAGAAATGTCCTGTCGTTTGTATCTGCTGCTGTTTGACTACTTGTTTAGTGATGATGTCAAAGAGAAGGATGGGTAAAAGGATGATTGATATCTGTTTCAAGAGAAACGTTCTACCATTTTTTTTGTGGACCATGTTCTATTTTTTCTAATCGTTGGTTGAGCATCTCAAGTTGACTTTTGATTGCATCAAGCTTAAGGTTGATGATTTCCATTGTGTGTGCTTCAGTGGTTTGCTGTTGTGGTGCCGCTGTCGGTTGAGATGTTGCTTGTTGTTTTGCAATATAATCTCTTGCTATCTGTGATCCGGTACTTTGTGGCACTTGATGCTGATCCTGTTCAAGGGGTGGTAGTGGTTCCTGTCCAGTTGGCGAAGAGAATGCATCTTGTCCTTGTGAGGAGAATGGATCTGCAGAGGTGCTCCCTAATGGATCGAACTGTTGGTCGAAGGATCCTGCTGAACCTTCTGGTGGTGGAGAGAATGAATCTGTGGAATCAAAAGAGAAATCATCATCCTTTTTCTTGAATAGTTTTCCAAACATGCTCATCCGCTCACCTCTTCACGCAAGAGATTCAATCTCTTGGTGGTCTGTCCGACTATGAATCCTTTTGCTTCTTTATATATCTGTCGAGGAGTGCTGGTGAGTACGTAAACGACTGCTGTCTTTGGTTCGATAGTAATATTTCCGTCTCTGATGTGCATGACCATATCAAAGGTTCCTTGTTCCTCAATGCTTCTTCCTAGGGCAAGGACAAATCCTTGTGATCGGAATTCATTGGTGGTGCTTTCTAGAAGAGAGCCGATATCAAGCCCTTGGGCTGAGAGTTCAGGATAGTCAACGGTAAGATTGAGGATGTCTTTGTTGATGAGAAATATCTTTCCTGGTGGTTGATCTCGTATCTGTGCAATCTCTTCTGGAGAGAGGGGGGTGAAAGTGGAAAGGTTGAGTCGTACCGCTTGAAATCCTGTCCTGACAGCAGCGTCTCCTTCATCAAGCAGATAGGTGGTCTTATTCTCGTTGAGTGTCTGAGTGAACTCCTTTGCGTCCTTGATGACCATATATCCTAGAAGGAACCCTACTAAGACAAGAATGACAAGCGTAATGCTGATTGCTTTTGCAAGGCTTCGAAGCAGATTGAGTACGAGAAAGAATACCGCTGCGATGATGAGTATAGTAAGAGCAAGAGGTGATAGCATGGAAGAAGTCTAGAAAAGATGATTTAAAAATACTTCTATAAAAAAAGAGATAAAAAATTGCTTACTCGGTAAGCAAAGTTGCATTGACGAATGCTGACTGTCCTGGTCGGCTGGTGATTCGAGCCCGTCCCTTCTCAGTCTCTACGATAGAGCCTTTGGTGAGGATGTTTCGTCGAACATAATGCCGGTTTGCAGGGTTCTCTACGATGTTCTTGATTGCAACAACCTGATGTTTCTTGCTTGTAGGATCGTAAAGATTTGCCTTATTCACAGCCAGAAGCTTGTCTTTATCATTACCGCCGATAACTCGAAGGGTCTTTGACTTTGTCTCTCCAAGCTTAGTGAAGACAGGAAGTCCTCCTAGTCGTGAGAGTCGCTTCACAAGAGGTCTGATGTATCGTCCTCCTGTGTTCTTTCGTCTTGATCGTAATTGTAAGATTGCCATAATTTCACCATAAACGTCCAGATACTGGCTAACTGCCTCTCTGGTGCAGTCTTGGGAACAGGTTTTTATTTAAAAAGGTTTAGGATTTTTTCATCCTAAATCCAAGAAATTTGCAATTTCTGTTGCTTTCTAGTAAGAAAGGAATGGTGATGAGGATGTTTTGATAAGAAACTAAGGAAAGGAAGCTACTAACTGCTGATGTAGTTGAGCGCTTGCTCATAGGTCTTGATTTCAGGGATTTGGACTCTCGTGTAAAGTAATGAGATTCTGTTTACTCGCTCTTGGAATGCTTCTGTTGATTCCTTTCTGCTCTTTGGTTGGACAATTTTGCCTGTTTTGCTTGCAAGAGCTGCCCGTTGATAATAGTCTTGAATACTTTCTGACCATTGTTTTCTTGGTATATCCTCTTGACATTGTTCGAAGACGATCTTTCTGAGACTATATTCTTCCATGTTCTCACAAAGGCCAGCTGGTCTGAGATCTTTCTCGAAACGAGTCACTAGTTTCATCCGTTGATTGTAGGTTGTCGTATTCTCCAAGAATCCTTTCGTATAGTTGACCATAAGAGGAGAAGAATGGAAATGTGGTTAAAAATCTAACTGTAATCTCGCCAGGTATGCTTACACTCGGTGCATTTGAAGAATTTCGTTTCTGGCTCGTCTCCTGCTCTGGTCTGTTTCATCCAGTAGTGGGCCTTGCCGTTCTTGCACTTGGGACACTCGACGTTCTCTGCGATAGGAAGGATGTCGTCTGTTGATTCTCTGACTTCTATCTTGTTGTCCTTGTGTTCTACCTTCTCGCTGAATGTCGCTTCTTCCTTTGCGTTGCTGCTATAGCCACAGCTGCAGAATTGAACATTCTTTGAGCCTTGCTTCTTGAGCTTGAGGAGGCTTCCGCATTTTGGACAAAATAACATACTCAGAGAAATTCAATGGTCTTTTTATATAGTTTTCGGATAGGGCTTCAATGAGTATATAAGAGGTTGTCTTGGCCTTTAGCGTATGGATGAGTCTGATCTCTACAGGTATGCTTTGGTTGCGGTGATTGCTGGTTTTCTTTTGTTAGGTGCGGTGGTCTTGTTTGTTCCAGTCTCTTTTGATGATGCAAAAGCAGATTATCTTGATGGTAAGGTCTTACAGGTCTTCTCCAGTGGCAAAGGGAAGGTAGTGGTAGTTAATGATGTATCTACGAAATCTTTCTTTTTGGATGGTGATAAGTCTATTGAAGAAGGAAAGATCTATCGATTCTATGGGCCAACAGGTGATGAACTCCTTTCGGCAACTGCTGTTCGCCCTTTATTTTCAGAAGATTAGCTATCTCAGTCGAAGAACTAGTTTACCGTTCTTGAATATCTTTACGGCACCGCCACTCTCAGAGACAAGAATGGCGACACTGCTGGTGATTTTTGTGATTGCCGTTGCTGCAAGATGCTTGGTCCCCCATCCTTGATAGGGTTTGATGTTGCTGGTGTCTACATCAAGATAGGTGCCTGCACTAAGAAGATCTCCATCGTTGTTGATGGTGAATGCCCCGTCAAGCTGTGCAAAATTCTTGATGGTTTCTTTGAGGTTATCGTTATGTACGATGTTGAGCAAGTCTTTATCATAGCCATGAAAGGGGTTCATGATGAGCTGTTTTGTATAATGTTCTAGTTCCTTTGGTTCTCCGATGACAAAAAGGGTGCCGACTTGTTTTCCTTCTCTTCCTTCTGCTCCGATCTCTTGGGCGACTTCAATGACGCTTTCGATAACGGTTTCTGAGTTCATGTTCTCTGCAAGATTGAATTTTCCGATACGGTAGAGCACTCGATTCACATCAAAAGCGAACAGCGCTACATTGTATTTTTTTGCAAGAGTTCGATCAGTTGCAATCAGAAGTTTCATATTTTGGGTGACGTAAGATTTCTTGATGAGGTCGCTGACGATCTCTGCAATGATACCATCGAACTGTCTGGTCTTGGTCTTCTTGAACAGATACTCGACGGGATTCTTCTCTTCGCGATAGACTTGGATAGTATAGCTCCCCTCGTCCTCTCGATCATCCTCGATCTCTCCTTCCTTGAGGACTTCGATATCCATCCAGATGTCTGCATTATCGTCCTGATCACTGACCGTCACAATACAGTCTGCCTTTATTTCATGAGCAAGCTGATTTAGCGTTTCAAGACTGAGTCCGACGATACTTTCTTCCGTTTCCACACGGCTTATAAAAATGCAAATTACTATTTATAAATTTTTGCCTTTTTTCTTATTTTGTTTAGTGTATTCTTTCTTTTTTAAGGTTAATGGGGTTATTTTAGTCTTATTTTATATAAAATAAGGTTGAAAATAGTAATTTTTTTCTTAATATTCTATTTTTTAGTCTTTATTTTAGTAAATGAGTTTAATTAGTTGTTTGTTTTCCTTTCTTTTGGAGCTCAAGAGCTAATCTGAGTAGTACTTAGTAGATACATTTAAAAAGCGAAGCTAATTCCACGGGTCTGTTATGAAAGTACCAAAGATTACCAAACGACATTGCCCAAAGTGCAAGGCACACACTGAGCAGAAAGTTACCCAGTCAAAGCGACGAGCAAGAAACGCTACTCGACCATTGAGTTATGGTTCTACAAAGAGAGTTCAGGCTCGAGGCGAGCGACGTGGTGCTGGTAATCAGGGAAAATATTCTAAGCCTACCAAGCCTAAGATGATTGGTAAGAAGCTGACAAAAAAGACTGATTTCCGATACGAATGTCAGGTGTGCAAGCATACTTCTGCACAATCAAGTGGCATCCGTGCTAAGAAAGTCGAGATCTTGTAAGGTCTTCGACGTTTTCTTTGTGTTTTTTCTCGATAGATTCTAGTCGTAGCTTCATTTCCTCTTAAGGATGCGATCCCAAGCTAAAGCTTTATAAATACCTCTGGGTTCCTTCTCCCTACGCTTTGTGCCCCCCATATGGGCTTAGAACCTCTTTGTATTGATCCAAAAGCCTGACTGGCTGGAAGCTGATCGCTGCGTAGGGGCCTCCTGTGCAAAGTGATACAACAAAAAAAGTGAATAATAAATGAGAGACGAACCTACTTCAAAATTTATCAAAGTCCGATGCCCTAAGTGCAAGAATGAACAGATCATCTTCGGTAAGAGTGCTTCTGTGGTCAGTTGCCTTGTCTGCGCTAAAGTCTTGGCAGAACCAACAGGTGGTAAGACTCGGATTCGAGCTCGAGTACTTGAGGTACTTGAATAATGTTGTTTCAGAAAAAGGGTATGCCTCAAGAAGGCGACTGCGTCTTTTGTACGGTTACAAAAGTGCAGTACCATTCTGTTTTTGCTAAGCTAGACGAGTATGAGAACAAGTCTGGCATGATTCATATTTCTGAAATTTCTCCTGGACGTATCAGAAACATCAACGAGTATGTCAAAGAAGGAAAAGTTGTCATCTGTAAGATTCTTCGTATCAATAAAGAACGTGGTCATATTGATCTGTCCTTGCGACGGGTGAATGAGAGTCAGCGTCGTGCAAAAGTTGAGGAACGAAAACAGCAGATCATTGCTGAGAACATTCTTCAGTCCTATGCCCAGCTCAAGAAGCTTGACGTGAAAAAAGTGTACAAGGATGTCTCAACAATCCTGCTAAAATCATTTCCGACATTGTATGCTGCCTTTGAAGATGTTGTTGAGAATGAAAATAATCTCGTTGATGTAGGTCTTGATAAAGATCTTGCAGCTGATCTTGATGTAATTATCAAGGAGCGTATCAAGCCAAAACAGGTAAGCATCATTGCAACCCTTTCTCTTGAGAGCTACGATTCTGATGGTGTCGACATTATCAATGGAATCATGAAACAGGTTGTTGAAGTGAGCGATCACCTTAAAGTGCAGTTTCTTGGTTCTGGTTCTTTCAAATGTGAGATCATCACTCCTGATTATGCTCAGGCTGAAGAGATCTACAAAGAGATGGAAACGGTTGTTTCTGGCGGGATTAAAGGTCATCAGACTGAGTACACTCTAGCGAGGACGTGAGTCTGATGGCATCTAACATTCTCAAATGCACCACTTGCGGTTCATACGGCATGAGTTCAGAATGCTCTTGTGGTGGTACGAGAATGCTTTGTAAGCCTCCAAAATATTCTCCTGAAGACAAGTATGCTAAGTATCGTCGCATGGCTAAGGAGCAGCAAGAAGAATAAAGTGTAGTCTAGAGATTTGCTGGTGGCTTAGTGAAATAGGTTTTCTTCTTAAGTTCAAAGAGATCCTCTCTTTTGATGAGCATTCCTTCATAGGAAGAATAGACCTCTTCTGCAACTGAATCTTGATCTTTGTCATAGTAGACTTCGCTTGCAACAAGATTGAATGCTTGTGAGGGTGCTGATTTGGTAAAAAGCGCATAGGTATCGACAATACCGTCACGTGTAAAATCATAGGTTGCCAATAATTCAAGCCCTTCCATTCTGGTAGGGCCTAGTTGGAAATAGAGATTATCATCTCGGTGGAATTCTTTTCCCTTCATTCCCCAGTAGGTAGTTAGCTCAAGGGAGTCTTGGGGTCTTGATAGGGCAGGAAGAGGTATTTTTCTAATTTCATAAGAAGGTTTCTTCTTGGAAGGTTGGATTTCACTAGGTACTTGTTTATACAGCTCATAGCCTTCATAAGCAAGAAGTCCAAAAAGGGTTATAGTGATTATCTTATGAAAAAAATTCCTAGAGTTCATAAAGTTGAAAGATATTGTTCTTTTTTAGTTCTTACGATTTTTCCATACAAAGCTTTTTAAGCGATTCTCCTTTTACCGATAGGATGTCAGGGTGGAATATCACAAAATATCAGGACGAAAATTCCAAGAAAGAGCTGCTGCTTGATTTCAAGGATGCTATCTTTATCGAAGGGTTACCAGGTATAGGTAATGTGGGAAAAGT
>JAGQJW010000016.1 GCA_020430425.1 Nanobdellota archaeon
ATAAAAAGGCGATGAATATATATTTTTTATCTCAAAATCATCACCAAGATCGATAGAAATATTCTTTATGGAGAGATTATCTCCTTTTGAACCTGTCTTGAGATTTTCAACTAAGAACGTAAGTACAAAAGGCTGAGCAGCCTCAAGATCATATTTTGAAGAAACAATATCTAGATGGAATATTTCTTTTGTAGTAATGACGACTTGAGGAATAGCCTGTACATCACTGGAAGACATAATATTATTCGTGGAAATTTTTCCCGCATAGTTTGCCACACCTACTTCTCTTGCTTCAACCACATATGAACAACTGACTGGCTCATCCGGAAAGAGAGTATCGCTCCACTCAATCACCTGATCATCATCAGAAATTGAACAACCACTTGCATTAATTACTCCAAGCATGGAAGGGACTTGTTCTCTGAAATAAAAATCATCAACCTCAGTACCTCCTGTGTTCTCAAAAGAGAGCGTGATAATTGTTCTTTCTCCTAAATTAAGGGTCTTTGAACCAATTGTCCGATCAACTTCAATAAAAGGACTATAATCAGTAAGAGTCGCCTCTATCTTCTGGGTATCAGCATATCTCACGTAGCAGAATTTATCATATCTTCTAGTGAAACAATCTCCTAGTTCAAGATCAACTGACTCAAATGAAGATACGACCTTTACAAGACTATCATTTGCAGAACCAATACGCACTTCATAGGACGAGCCATTCAAAGTTATAGTTGTTCCGTGAGAAATAATCTTATCAAAAACTATATCTGGTGCCGCCAAAGCTAGAGGAACTAGCAAAAGACCTAGACAAACCATGATTAATAATCTCACTCTCAAACCTCTTTTAAACATCTTAAGCACATTTTCTTTATAAATATTTAGTCCTCCTCTCCTTTATGAGAACAAGAACTATCAGCAGGCAAGCAATGACAGCAAGACTCAACAAGACAAAAGGATTCAGGAAAAAATGATTGATCAGATCAACAGCCTTTGATTCTGAGGCAACTGGACGAGGAAACTCTTCCTGCGGCTCTTGCTTGGATTGCTGACCTTCTTTATCAATCTGGGGAACCGGCATGACAGAAATGTCTTCTTGGTACTCCTGAAAGTCTCCTTTTTGCAGGTCTTCAATCTCTTTCTGGTTCTCTGGTGGCTGGAAGACAAAAGAGGAAGCTATTGATTCTTGAGGCTTTATCTCAGGAACCTGTGAAAACAGGAAATCCAGCTGTTTTGTCTGCCCTGAATCCAACTCGAGGGAATCCACCAAGGATCTCCCATCAATGAGAGGAATAAGCGTGACAGAAGAATAACCCTCCGGTATAGTCACCGTCAATGCATACAGCCCATCAATTGCTTCTATCTGAGACGTGTCGGGCAGTCTTTCTCCTAGATAATAGACCTCAAAGGAGATTGTCGAACCTGTTTTAAGAGTTCCTTGAACTATCCCAAACGTATCCCCTACTGCCATCACTCCTGAAAGGAGGATCAGCAGGACACTAAGGTAGAGTAATAGTTTTGCTTTCATTCGCATAAATCCAATAACCTCCTGTCGGTTCAATAGTATCAAAGTCACTAAATACAGACCCAAAAAAAATAATATAAAAATGAAAAAGCTTCGCCACATTATCATAAACATTCACCGATGAATAACTCCCATCGATAGAGCGAAGAACATAAGCTACACTATTATTCCCTTGTATGAGAGGGAAACCAACCAAGTTTGACCTATTGTAGACTGGTTCTGAGAGCTGGTCAGTGACCGTTCCCACCATAGTCAGATTCACTGACTCATTGACAGTCAACCAGTAGCCCTTCCCTAACTCTATGGTGTCAAAATTCTTGAAGATGCTTCCTGAAAACTGGATGTAGAATTTGTAGGATTGAGCAAGATTGTCATATTCATTGATTGCAGTGAATGAATCCTTGATCGGGCGGAGCACTTCAGCAACTGAATTGTTTACAAAAGAGAAAGGAAATGATATGAGATTAGCATCAGGAACTAAGGGGAGAGTGTAGGTTCCTACCGTGTTGTTTGAAGAGCAGAGAACAGTTGGGAGCACTGCCTGAACCCGATAGAAACGATTAGACGAAGACGGTATCTCCGTGAAAAATGTGTCTGTCGTGTTCGTGCTGTTAAGAGGATCAAAGACCATATAGTTCAAAGGAGATAATCCATCCGCATAAAAGATTCTATACTTGATAGCGCCAGAAACCGGAGTCCAATTAATCCTTACCGTCACATTATCCTGTTCCATAGTTGCATTAATAAAAAAAGAAGAAGGACAGGAGAACGAAGATACTGGTTGAAGAGAATAGTTCTGGAAGATACTCACTGGCAATAAGAGCTGGAAAAAAGTTGAAGTGTTGTCAAAGCCCGAAGCATTCTGAGTTGTTGCTACAAAACCAAGATTTCCTCCTGAAAGAAAGGCAGCAGTAAGAAAGACTCCAGAATATGAATGAGTCTGGACACCATATAACTCATGAGTTGAACTGCCAATAGTAATATTAAATAGGGTATCAAAAGTATTTGTTCCACTCTCTGGAGCAACAGGGCCCACACCAAGATAAGCATCAATAAGAGCAGGAGGCGCCTGAGAAATATCTGAAAGGTTTAGAGAACCACTGTAGCCAAGAACAACCATTGAGGAATCATATCCATATGAAGAACTATTCACTCTGACAACCTGAGAAGGAAAGAGAGCATGATCATCGATTCCCGTCGACTCATCAAACGATCCGTAAATCAAAGACCAATAAGAAGGAAAAACATCCTGAGAGATACTCATGTTTGAGATATTTCCTCCCTGAGCAATGAGATGACCTGTTGGACTCTCCCAATCCAAGACAATCAGCAAGCCGACACTACTCAGTATGAAAAGAAAGACAAGACCCAAAAGAATCGCATGTTTTTTATTAGTTGTCGCATACAAATCAAGAGACCTCATTATTTTTTGAAAATTGCGCACTCAAGATAGCCTGTCGCGTTCCATGCATTCTGAAGAGCCCCTAAGGGGATGAAAGTCTTCTTTTTTCTTGAGAAACTATAATCAAGCATGAAAAAACCATTCTTATTATAACCGATAAGTAGAGCAATAAAATTCTTTTTCGGTGCCGCCTTATTCAAAGAGTTCATGTGAAGGGGAAGTGCAACAATATTTCCTTTAAGCAGTTCTCGTTTCATATCAGTCAAAGTAGGATATGATTTCTTGACCGTTACTTTCTCGTGCAAAGACAATAATTCTTCTTTTTGTTTTGTTGCTGAAAACAAGTATGTAAAAGACATCCCCAACTGATGCGCATTCAAACAGAATGATCTGAGATTAGTTGCAGGAAGAAGCTGCTCTCTAAAAAGAGCCTGAGTGAACTGTTCAGAATTCTTTCCTTTAAACTTGAAATCATATGCTGACTGAAGAAGAAGCTTCTCTTCAGACAGGGTTCCCAGATAATCTCCATAAAAAGGAACCGATACTTGTTTTGTTTTTATAAGGGGCTCGATGGCCTTGAAAGTTGTCTGTTTCACCTGAATCCACTGGTCGGAAAGTAATTTCACATAAGGCTTCATCTGCTGATACGTCTTGGAACCCAGTACTTTCCGAGTAAGAGAAAGCATCTGGCCGTTTATCTTGCTCAAGAGCATATCTAACTCTTTGCTGAAATTTCCAGAACCTTTCTGCCTATCATAACGATAGTATGTACTCACCGCAGCAACACTGATAAGGATAAACAAGAGAGGAAGAAGAGCGAAATAGAGAAACTTTGTCGCTTTGCTCAGTTTAACTATTTGTTCCTGACTAAGAGGCTCCTCAAAAAGAGGAAGAGTAATATCATCAGAACTATCCTGATTAGAATCTCCAGAACTCTCCAGAACGGTACTGTCTTTAGCAGAACATTTATTGATGCCAAAATAAACTATATTCTCATCAAAGTCAGCACTATCATATCGAACTCGATAGTCTCCCGTCTCATTTGGCGTAAAGCTAGCCATACCATTTTCATCAGTGATCAATGAAGCAATTACCACATAAGTATCCTGGATATCCTGTTCAATATTCACCGTTGTGTCTGAGACATTCTCACAACTCTCCCAACCATTGATGATAATCCCTTTGGATGGACAGGTTGTTCTGGGTACTAATTCTACTGCTTGAATCTCTAATGTATCTCCGAGGCAAGTCTTGCTCCCAATAATAAATCCTTGTGAACTTTCATCCAGTTCACAATCCAAGAGACAAGAGTCACTAGACTCATACTCTTCTGAGCAGACATCATCTCCACAGTAAAGTACAGTGAATGTGATATTTGTTGTGGTCACTCCACCGTTTCCATCATCCACCGTAAAATGTATCTCATGCTCCCCTCGCTGACTTGCAGTCGGAGTGAATGTAAATGAACCAGAGCTTGAAATCACAAAAAGATCAGAATCTGAGCTGAAAATCAATATATCATTATCAGGATCAGAAGCATTGATCGTGTAAGTGAACTCTTCGTATTCATAGGCTGAAAGATCAGGAATAGTGGTGAAAACTGGAACGTCATTCACATTCAAGACAGTAATAATGACTGCCTGGCTCACGTTGAAATAACCATCAGTTACAGTAAATATAACAACATTAGTTCCTACATCATCGTTATCTGGAGTCCAATAGGCCGTTGCAGAAGAGGCATTTATACTTGAGATAGTTATTGCAGAGTTATTTGAACTAAATACCAAAGTATCCCCATCAATATCATTTGCCTGCAAAAAAAGAGAGAAATTAGTTCCCTGATTCGTCTGCTGTGAAGCGATTGCCGAAAAGGTCGGAGCATTGAAATTATTATTGATAAAAATTGATTTGCTCGCACTTGAAGAGAAACCTCTTGCATCTGTTGCATTCACCGTATAGGTCAAGTTTTCTCCAGCACGAGTTGCCCAATTGTTAGGAGCTGCTTGATTAGGAATAGTAAACATATAATTTGACCCCGATACAAGAGTCATGTCAGCAGGAGTAGTAAATGCATCTGCACCGATCGCATAGCTCAACTGAGGAAGTCCAGAAAGAGAAGAGGTGTCTGAGACCGTAACGTACACCACAAAATCAGAAATGGTGAACAGATTAAGATTGACGGGACTTGAGGACCAGGATCCATAAGTGGGTGCTTGGGAATCAACAATGATAGAATCACTTGCTGCAGATCCAATATTTCCTGCAGCATCTACGGCCCACACATAGGCGGTGATAGTTCCCTGAGAAAGACCTGATAGCAATACCGAGGAACCTGAAGTAAATACTCCTAATGCAGTTCCTTGATTATTTGTGGTGTTAATATAATATCCAGTAACTGAAGAGACTACATCGGTAAAACCAGACCAAGAGACATTTACAGTTGTATTCGTTGCATAAGCAGCCCCTGAATTGATTGATACGATTGCACCTGATGCACTTGGAGCTGAGGTGTCTCTATTGATAGTCACCAGCGTATCAGCAGGCATCAGATTCCCACCAGAACTGTTACACTGAACATAGAAATTATTCCCTCCGTTGCTTGGGAGACTCACCGTTGTACTATGAGCTGTTGTTCCCGTCGATGAAAAAGTGGTCTTGCTTGCAAAGGAAACACCTGAGGTGGTTGCGTATGCACAGGTTGCTGCAATGTCCGTAGTAAGACTCAATGTTGTTGAGGTTGCAGAGATCCACGTTGTCGCATTCGGTGAAACTGAGACGATGGAAGGAGTGTTATTTGCAAGAATAAAATTGTTCACTCCACTTTGCTGGATAAGAGTTGATCCTATATAAGTAATAACTCTCCAATAATAAGTTCCGTCGAGAAGAGCGGTCGGGATGGTGACTGACGAGGTTGCGATGTTTGATTGACTGACATCCACACTTGCAAAACCAGAGTTGTCATCAATCTGTATTGTGCTATTAGGAGTGACTATATTGTTGGTCCAAGCAAAAGATATATTCTGTGAAGTGACTACTGAACCATTTGCAGGCGTATCTAAGGTAAATAAGTTAGACATGACAACATTAATAGTCACTGCAGGTCCCCCTCCTACTGCATTGGTTCTTGTATTGGTTCCCGATGCGCCAGTCGAACAGGATGAATTATCAGCTACAACCAACACGTCAATGCCTGTAGGGTATACCCCATTATCATAAGTGAGCGAAGTGGCATAAACCCCTGCTCCACTCGCAACCACAGTCGAATTGTCAATACTGCAGGAAGCATTTCCAACCTGTCCCGGACAATAGCCATATATTGAGACATCAGCTGAAGCACTACAAGTCCCCGATATTGTTCCCATAATGTTAAGTGCTGTCGGAACCGCAGATGCTATTGAAGTTAACCACAAGATACTAAAAAACAATAGCAGTATCAAGAAGGATTGTCTCATCGGGGTACCTCCTTAAGAATGATATTTCCTTCTACATCCTCAACAAAGCGAAGTACCGTATCCCTAGTCCACCCTTTTGCCTGAGCGATATCTTTAGGGATGGTGATCTTGTATTGCCCGTTGTTAATGACTACTTTTACCATATTAGTACTAAATCATTACTTTTTTACTACTATATCAATACTATAAAAATACTAAAAAAGTATTTTAACAGTACTTCATTAGTACTAAATTTCTGATTTATAAATCTTTCTCAAAAATAAAAGGAATAATTTATAAATAGTTGTTACTTTACAGTAGTTATGAAAGAATTATTGGTTATCCCCATCATTGCAATCACCCTGCTATCCATAGCAACACAATTAGTGGATACTGCAGAACAGAGCGGGCAGAAAGCTGTAGCCTATGCGCAAGAGATGAACAGCGCTGTCGACTGCGCTTTTCTAGGGAAACCACTCAGCGAATGCTCACCAGAACTGCTTAATACCGATTTCAAAGAAGATCTCAACGATGCACAGAAGCAAATTGCAGATGTCCAAGAAGAACTACAGGCACTTCACAAAGAACTAGAAGAATCTGAGCACCAAGCAAACTAATCCTTTTTCTCATTATTCACTTGCTGTTTAATCTTTTCTAGAATAGCCTGTGTCTGTTCAATCTTCTCCTGACGTTGCTGCAGATATTCTGAGTGCGGATGATCACCAACCTGAACAGATGAGCCAGTTACTGGAGGCGGAGATGCAGAGTCGGATTGTCTCAATGGTCCAGAAGGGTGGAAATCCGTCTTTCTTGCAGAAGATTCCTTGAGTGTATCAAGCTCCCTATCCATCATTTTCAAATCCTTCACGAAGGCCCTCTTGACTGAAAGCAACATACTATGAGGAAGAATATATGCAAGAATCACCAACGCCAACAAGGAAAGACCAAAAATCTCAACAGAACTGGTCTGCAATATCCTGAATTTTGACTCAACTACATTTTTTAGGATTATATTTCTGAAAAGTCCCGATCGAGGAACACCAAACAATTCGGGAAAGGAATTAAGGACATTCGTCTCATCAGTGACATAACTCGTCTCCCAAACCTCACCAGATTGCAACTCATCAATGTGCCATACGCCCTTCTCTCTAAAAGGCTTTGTTATCTCCTTGAACTCATCACTAGGCCCAAGATACTCCTTGACAATCAAATTTGAAAGGGAAGTCTCTCCAAGATTCCTTACCGTAATCTGGACCTGTACGTCACCATCAGACCTGAAATCCAATGATTTTTGCACATAGACTTTCTTCTCAGCCACATATTGCCGAACAAAAGGGACAGACTGAGAATATACGAAATTATCCCCATATTCCAAAGTTGCAGGATCAAAGTAATCAACACCCACAGACTCATCATCAACAAATTTTAACTCATAAATATATCTCTTTGCAGTTCGAGGACTAATAGAAATATCCCAAGATAAAGAACTATTCAGGCTTGTTGAGTCAGGAGTATATATCTGCGTAACCTCAAAGCCGAAGGGGAACGAATCGGTAAGCACCCCTTCAAGATTAGTCGTGCCAAAATTGTTAACAATTACGGACACATTCATCAGCTGGCCAGGAAGAGCTAGGTTTGAAGAGATTAACTTTCTCACAAATACCCTTTTTTGAAACAATTCATCAGAGGTCTCATTATAAGTTATGTTCGTCCCATTAGTAATAGGAATAAACAAATCATCCTGATTAAAAAAAGTGAGGTTGTTAGTTGCATAGAGATTAATATCATCAAGATAAATATCTGTCTGCAGCCAGTAGACTTCCCCTTCAAAAGCATTCTCATCAAAAAAATCAAATTCAACATTCTCATGAGGACCTAAGCTAGTAATTTTTGAAGAAAAATCCCAAGTCCCTAACTGAACACTAGGATCAAGATCAGGAGTCTTCACTACCCGAACCATATCGACATTAAAATCAAACCCTGTAGGATTAGTCAGATGAGCTGAGATAAGTCGAGTATTATTTCTTCCCGTAATACTTGGATCTTCAAAAGGCGCCTTTAACAAGGAGCCCATAACATTTGAATAGATCTTGAAGTCAAACGCAGACAAACCAGTCTCTAAGATAGAAGAATCACCATCAGTAAATTTTTCTGTTGAAATCCCCCCGATCTCATACTCAAAAGTTATGTTACTATTTGCAGGAAGATCAAGGACATAGATTCCCGTATTATCAATATAATTCGTTGCAGTACTATTTGGAGAGCGTAGCGTATAGGTAGACATATACAAAGGAATAATAATGTTGAAGAATTCTGTGTCGGAGGGGTTCGTGATGGTAAGAGTACCATTGGCTCTAGCAATATAATACTCATCATAAAAAGAAGTGACTTTTCCCCCCTCATCGATATAGATATCAAATCCTGCAGCGGAGACTACGGGAACCACAAGTATCAAAAACAGAAAAAAGAGAAGGAGCAACCGTTTCAAAGCTACAACCTCCTAAGCTTTCTCATCTTCACAAAAAGTTGAACCACTAAAACAACCATGATTACTATCCAAAAGAGATTCACTGCCTTAAAACCAAGTTTTGGAAGAGGGATAATAGAATACTCAAAATCAATTGCAGACTGCTCAGACCACGTAGCTTCTCTTCCTTTTTCGGTTGAAGAGACTTCAGCATCAGGAGCATAAGTGAAATGATCTCTTTTCGGAAGAATGACTGTTGACTCAAATTTTTTTATGGGAATCGTTGTTCGCTCCTCCGGAAGATTTACTGAATAAAACAAAACTCCTTTAGGTCTAAAATCAATCTCATAAGACATGGTGACATCGTAAAAGAATCCAGGAAGAAGAGGATCCCAGACTGTAAAGACTAGTGAAGCATCATTGGCAGTCTTTATCAACTGAGTATCAAGCTCATTACCATCCCCATTTCTTGCCACATACTGAGAGACTTCTGGAACTGTATCCTTGCTTCCTTCTTGAGATATCTTGAAATGAATCTCTCCAGGAATAATTGGACTATTACCTACATTTTTGAGCCTGAGTTGTTTCTCAACAAGCAGTTTACCACCTGAGAGCGTATAGGTTGAAGCATAATTATCAAATACAATCACTTCCGAGAGCACAGAAGGCAAAACGAGTAAGAAAAACAAGACCAATGAAACGCAAACTAAACCAATTCTTTGCCCGTTCATGTACTTACTACCCTCTCTTCCCTGTGAAAAACGCAAGCGTCCCCTTGCGCGTAAAGAGCCATTCCCATTTGGGAAATGGCATTTATTTGAGCTTGTCAGCTATTTTACGCGTGTACATGAAATTGATGATGTTAAGCACTATCAAGAACAGCACAATGAACACGTAAAAGAACTCGCTTGAGCGAGTGATGAAGTTGGAAAATACTGCGATACCTTCATGCGTACCCGCACCGTCGACTTGACGAGGGTCCAGTCCTACGATGTAAAGGTCTGAAAGCCTGTAATCTCCAGTACCATTCACGAAATAATTCATACTCCATGACCGGTTTGCCAAGGTCTCAGAACTAGGACCTAGGGATGAATTGTATGGCGACTTGACTGGAATCGTCCATCTGTAAGAGGTTCCATTGAAGCCAGAACCATTCGATGAAGCGCTTGCATCAAACGGATCACTAAAGTTGAAAGCAGCGAATTCCGCAGGAACATAATCATAGGCAGTAACCACCAAATTCTGAGGAGTCCATGCATTTCCAATGTTCTCTACAAAGATATCGATACGATAAGAATCCGTAGCGATTGAAGTGATATTCTTGTCAATCTGTAGCCAGTAGCCATTGATGACGTAGATATACTTCATGTAGATATCATTTCCGCTCTGCGTAACACTGGAGTTGAGTATCTGACCCTGAGCATTCCTGAGATTAAAGTAAGGCCTCATCCATACGATCGGTGGAGGAGACAATGCACTTGAACCGTCAGTGAAATTAAAATCCCAAGCAGAACCTGCAGTGGTCCACGTATTTGTCAAGTTGACCTCAAAGCCAGGAACATAGTTCTGCTCCAGAGTTCCAAAGGAAGTCGTCTTGTTTGAAGGATCAAGTGTTTCAGTGACCCACAAGGAAACTGCAGTCAAGTTATAGGATATATTAATAGGAGTACTTACGTCAGCATTTGCCTCCCAAGTGACATTCGTGTTGTTCTCATTGTCAGCTGGCTGGATAATCCTTTTCTCAACGTTAAAATCAAGCTGAGACTTCGCAAGAACGTCCGTAAGAGTAATATTGGATGCCAAAAATCCTATGTCATAAGTGAGGCGCTCTAGAATAGCCATGTACGTATCACTAGTAGGAACATTGTCTGGAGCAGTAACGATATAAGTGATATTCGCAGAGGATCCTGTAGTAAGAGTTCCACCATTTACCTGCCAATACCAGTTAGTAGTACTCGTCCCATTACCAGAGACATTACTATAGTCTGCAACCGGATTAAGTTGTGCTAGAAGAAAATTATCATTAGTCCCATTCCAAGAAACATTCTGTGCAGTAATTGAGACATTTATATTATTCAGAGATTGAGTAAAATCATTAGTTACTCTCTGAGTAATAGTCCAATTCTCGCCAGCAAGGACTTTTCGAGTGAATCCATGATCAAAGTTCTCATAAGTGGTGTTAATATTCATTGGAGCTGGAACGGAATCGCAACTCACATTGTAGGTGAATTGTGAACTCTCACCAGATAATAGCTCCGGGATGTGGACAACAAAAGGATTGTCAGTACCATTTGCAACTCCTTGCACCTGGACTCCAAAACGACCAGCATCGTAGACAAAGGTGGAATTCATGTTCTGAGTGAAAGTATAATTGAGATAGATGTCATTTACTGTATCGGGAGAGGGGTTTGAAACGTTAAGGATACCCGCAATGGTACAGTACTCAGTATTTTCAGTGAGGTAAAAATCCTTTGCGAAAGTGACGTTCTGGTAGACCGTCTCATACATTGTAATGTTAACTCTTGTCGGTAAAGCTAGACCGACAGAAGACAGTAGAAGCACCATAAAGACGCTAATAAGCAAAAAGGAAGTGAAACGTTTCATCTTGTTACCTCACACAAATACACACACCAGTATATTAATTAACACCTTACAGTTCCAATTATAGATATATAAATGTTTCGATAAACAATACGTTTCCCCAAAAGAGGATACAGCGCGTCAGAAGGCCTAAAAAAACATCTACTACCCAAAAAGAACAACAAACAATTTAAAAACAACTAAAACGGAACTAGCAACGCATTGACTCGGCGAAGTCTCCCTTCTTTGAAGGGAATAGGGGTGGGAATACTGTTATTTTTATTTAGCCTTAGCTCGGTTCAAGGGCTCCTTTTCTTGCAGGACCAAACCGATATCAGTGAGTCATATACTGCAGAGCAAACCACCGTCATCACCCTTCTTAACGACCAACCAAGGTCCCAAAATGTCATTATACAAATCGCTCCCGACAGCCAATATCTTCTTGCATATCTCGATATAGAAGACACTACTCTTACGCTCATCCCAGGAGAGAAAAAGAACGTTTTGCTCAACACATACTTTCCTGAAGAAGGATTATCTCCTGAAACCCATTACATAGATATTATCGCTAGAAGCGATGATGATAGGTCCGTAGCAAGAACCCAAGTAGTTTTTACCGTACCAGGGACAGCAACACCCCATCTAAATATCCTTAGCGAGTCATTCAACCTCAATAGCCAAGAGAAAACAATCGGTCTTGATCTAGAAAACGATGGGAATGTCATCCTAAGACCTCAAATCAATATCATTATTTCTCAAGGTACAGAGACTATAAAGACCATCAACTATAAGACACCTCTTCAGATCCTCCCGGGAGAAGTATACCCCCTTAATCTTAGAATAGATACAACCAGCCTACAAGAGGGAAACTATGAGGTTTCAGTGGATATACATGCAAGAGATGGTATTGAACTCTCTACAGAAAAAAAACCCTTTGATGTGCTTGAAGAAGGCGCAATACCTCAAAAAAATGAACAGAACAACACCCCATTCATCATCGCAGGAATATTCGTAATTCTTGTAACAGCTCTCCTATCAGTCAATGCACAACTGAAGAGAAAAGATGATCCTCTCACCAAAAAAATACGCTTTCTAGAGAAAAAGGAAAAGCTTTTAGAAAAGGAGCTTCAGAAGTTAATAAAAGACACCCACCAAGTCGTCGATACTTCAAACAAATGGATTAGAAGCAATCTTGGAGAAGAATATGAGCTTAGATAAAGAAGCGAAAATTCAGGCCTTGGAAACCCGCCTTGAAAAAATGGAAGAAAATATTCATTTTCTTAGAGGTCTTCTCACCCACATAAATAAACATGTAGAAGAGTTAAAGCACAAAAAATGAAAGCCTACGTGTTCTTAGCGGCAGTTCTTATCATCATTCCCCTCTTCCTATTTGCAACCCATAAAAATCTTCAGGATTGCAGTTGCAAGGGACTGTCCTTTGGAAATACCTATTGTTTTGGAACCCTTAGCTGTGAAACAGTTCCCTGTATACCACTTACTTGTGAATCTGCCGACAATCTCTTTGGAAAAACTAACACCACTCAAGAAGTCCATCAGACATACACCATCTTGATGATCGATGCCTCAAAAAGCATGGAAGGTGAAAATCTTAATGAGACTATAAAGGCGAGCAAAGAACTCGCTCAGAAACTTGAGGAGAACGAGCACGTTGCAGTCATTGAGTTCAATGAAAAAGCACAGGCACTAACAGGATTTACCAATGATCGAATCACCCTTTTTAAAAGCATAGATCTCATTTCTCCAAAAGGCAGAACCAATTTCTACGAACCTTTTGCTCTTGCAAATGAACTCTTTGACAAAACTCCTGAAGAAGTTAACAAATACGTCCTGTTTCTGAGTGATGGTGCACCAGAGGACAATCAAGAAGCATACATGAAAGAAGTATCTTTACTCAAAGAAAAGAATGTCAAGGTGTACACCCTAGCATTTGCAGGAAAATCAAATGAAGCACTTATGAAACAAATTGCAACAAGCGAAGAAAGCATATTCACTGTGACTAGCGCGCAAGACATTGAAGAAAAGTTCTCACAGATTTATTCAACCATCGTCAAAGGAGGAAACTTCAACATAATAATAGATATCCCTCCTGCAGTCAAGACTACTGAAGAACTCAAAGGAACTCTCATTTCCACTTATACTGCAGAAAATATCCTCTTAAATAATAATTTTTGTGAGATCCCATTATTATCCTATCTTGAGACAAAAGGAACAAAAACCTCAAGAATCGTAGGAACAATCACAGAAGGCACCGTACATTTCCCACTTGTCGATCTCGTATCAGGGACTTATAGCATAATAGCCCATGCAACAATTGATTTGGGAGATTGTTCATTTAGCACAACAGAACAAGCAGGAACACTCCAAGTAATAAAAGAAGAGGATTGTCAAGTGAGTTGTGAGAACATCACAGCACTTCTCAAAGGAGACAAAAATGAAACCTATCAGAGAAAGGATGATAGAAGCATCTCATGGAACATCCTCATAGATAAATCTTCAAGCATGAGCTCAGATGACAAGCTTACCTACGCAATTGAGGACACCAAAAAATTCATCTCATTTCTTCCAGTACAAGATACTGTAAGCATCGGTTCTTTCGACAATAAAGTTGATTTGATCAGCACCCACCAACAATCCAATACCATGAAATCTCTGGACCTGCAAACAATCGTTCCCAGCTCCTCAACGCAGCTTTTAGTGGCACTGAAAAAGGCAAAAGAACTTGAACAAAGTTCCCCAACACAGAATGTCCACACCATCATCATCTCAGATGGAAACTATCTTCAAAAAGATTTGGTGCAGATAAAAGAGGTTATCCAATCATTACAAGGATGTATCAGTACAATCAATTACGGAACTCATTTACTCACCACAAAAGAGGAAGCATTTGATTACATAAAAACATACAGGTCGTGTGGAGAAGATATTATCACTAGACCTACTCTTGATGAACTTCAGTTTCTGGCAAATACCAGTCTTAGTAACATACCACACCTAGTCGTTCAGGTGACTCGCCAGGAAGGAAATGAGAGCACCACTGTGGAGATAAAAACAATATCTTCATTCACAGGAATAACCCCTGAAGAACTGACGGGACAGTGCTATACTAAACCAAAGGTTGAAACAATCATCACGCCAGAGAATGGAGCTGAAAAAATAACTAACGATAACTCAATCATCATTTCA
>JAGQJW010000017.1 GCA_020430425.1 Nanobdellota archaeon
ATGAGGTGTTGAATTATATGGTAGCTAAAAGAAAGGCGGCTCGAAAGAGTTCTGCTAAAAAAACTGTAAGAAAAGCTGCTAAGAAACCCGCTAAAAAAGCAACGAAGAAAAAGGCTCCGGCCAAAAAGAAAGTAGCGAAAAAAGCGGCGAAAAAGGCTCCGGCCAAGAAAAAAGCAGCAAAAAAATCAGCGGCTAAGAAAAAAGCCCCTGCAAAGCGAAAAGCAGCTAAGAAGAAGGTAGCTAAAAAGAAGGCCCCTGCTAAGAAAAAGAAGGCAGCCAAAAAGAAAGCTCCTGCTAAAAAGAAAGTTGCTAAGAAGAAGGTAGCTAAGAAGAAGGCTCCAGCCAAAAAGAAGGCAGCTAAGAAGAAGGTAGCTAAGAAGAAGGCTCCTGCTAAAAAGAAAGTTGCTAAGAAGAAGGCTCCAGCTAAGAAAAAAGCTCCTGCTAAGCGAAAGGCAAGTCGTAAGAAGCGATAAACCTTTCTTTTCACTTTTTTTTCTTTATGAAACAAACCCTCTTTCTCCTGATTATTGCCCTGTTTCTCCTCTCTTCCTGCTCAAAACTTGAGTCTATCGGCTATGATGCTGGAGAAAAACTGGGATCGAAACTTCTAGGAGAAGATGATTCTTCAACAGATCTGGGATGTATTGCTCAAGCAAAAGAACTAACTCCTGATCAGGTCACTCTTTTCCTCCTCAACGACCAATGGTATCTTAAAGAATTCTCCTTTACCGATGGAACTCTTGATCCTTCCGTATCTATACGCTATCGTGCAGGGGATAAAGAAGGAGAGAATGTCAATTATTACTATTCGGCAAATCTCGTTGAAAGCAATACTCTTTCCTACCATGAACAGATAGTTGATGAACAAGGCGTCATCAAAGGAGATTTCTCTTTTGAAGTGACTCTTATTCTAAAAAAGACAACTGAATCAGAACAGACACTTGCTGATACTAAATATGGAAAAGAAATCACCTCTCAAACTTTTGATGTAGTCCAAGGTGATTATGATCGATGCACTTACCCTTGATCAACCTATTTCAGCTGATAATCAGTTTTAAGGGGTTGTGAAACCATAAATGTGGAATCGTTCTGCTGCAATGAATCCTGCTTAGCATAAGTTGGACAGGTGTAGGAAGTGCAGCTTGAGAAATAAGCAGAACTAACCATGATAGCTGTAGTCGTCAAGAGTATTTTTGCTGGTTTTACGAGTGAATCTAAGGATAATTTCTTCATCTTTTGTACCTCATTAAGCCGTCTTATGAGAAGAATATATATGCTTTCCTATTTTGAAGCAGCTTTTTTAGCTGCCTTCTTTGTTACTTTTGCAGCCTTTTTAGCCGCTTTCTTAGAAGTCTTCTTTGCGGTAGTCTTCTTCTCATAGACGCTACCATCAGGATTAACGATAGTCTTGCAGGCAGGATAATTACTGCAGCCGACAAACTGACCATAGAATGATTTTCTCAGGACGAGCTTGCTGCCACATTTTGGACAAGGTTTCTCAAGGAGCAATCTCAATGCGGGATCGACCTCTTCTTGACGAGTCTTACAATCCTGATTGATGCAGACCGTACGTTGACTCTTTCCAGTCCCGACAGTGATCAATGGAGAACCGCATTCCTCGCAGATCTTTCCGGTTGCTTTTGCATCTTTTCCATCACCAGGAAGAGAATAGACTGCTTTACAGTCAGGATACCGATCACAGCCGATGAATTTCTGCTTGGTCTTTGGAGAATAACGGATCATCAGGGTTCCTGTCTTACATTGAGGGCAGGTACCTACGGTGTTCTCTTTCTCTTGACTTTCAAATAGCGCTTCTTTAAGGTGAGACCCGATATCTTTCTCTTTGGCCTTGAGCTCATCAAGAATTTCTGTCAGACGGGCTTTTGCCTCATCAAGCACTTCCTCTTCAGTCATTTGCTGTTCTCTGATCTTCTCCATCTCTTCCTCAAAGTGACGGGTCAGTTCTTCGCTGACGATCTTTGGACAATATTCAGCAAGGATATCGCTTGATTTGATGCCGATCTCACTTGGCTCCAATGTCTTCTTGATGACATAATCCCTATCAAACAATGTCTCGATAATGCTTGCACGGGTCGCTTTCGTACCTAGATTCCTCTTCTCCAACTCCTTGATAAGACTTGCAGGAGTAAATCTCTTTGGAGGCGTGGTCATCTTTGACAATAGCTCGATATGAGGTGAGGTGATGATAGTGCCCTTGGACACTTCAGGAAGCTCTTCTTCTTCGAGCTTGACGTGAGGTCCGTAGAATTCAAACCATCCTTGATAGACTGTTCTGGTCCCTTTTGCGATAAACGGTTCCTCCTCGACCATGATGATGATCTTATTTGTCTCTCTCGTTGCTGCATCCGCAAACGTAGCAAGGAATCTTCGTACAATCAAGTCATAGACCTTAATCTCTCGAGGCTGCAGCCTATCATATTCAGGAACAATACCTGTAGGATAGATTGCAGGATGTGCAGGATCAGTCTTAGTTCCATTATGAGGTTTGATCCAATCCTTGGAGAGTAGTTTCTCTGCAAGAGGCTTGTAATGCTCGTTTCGTTTGAGCTCTTCGATAAGTTTCTTCAACCCTAATTCTGGTGGTAACTGCTGTGAAGACGTTCTTGGATAAGAGATGTATCCGCTTGAATAGAGCTCTTGTGCGATAGCAAGCGTATCTTTTGGAGCGATCTTAAGTGACCGATAACTTTCAGTCTGCAAGGTTGTCAGGTCAAAAGGAGTCGGAGGCTGACTTTTTGATTGACGTGATTCGATATCATCAACCTTGGCTTCCTGATCCTTTGTCTTCTCAAAGATCTCATTCGCTCTCTTCTCATCAGTGAACTTATCCTCTTTGTGCATGGCAACAATTGATTTGTGCTGGACCTTTCCTTTGAGCTCCAATTGCCAGTAAGGAGTCGGTATGAATTTTCTGATCTCCTTCTCTTTATCGACCAGTAGACGGAGTGCTGGACCCTGTACTCGACCACTTGACAATTGCTTGAACAATCCTGCCTTTCGAATAGCGATGCTTAGCGCTCTGCTGATGTTGATACCATACATCCAATCAAGGAAGTGGCGGGTCTCACCAGCCTTTGCCTGACCCCATTCCAGAGTCGATTGCTTCTGCTCATATGATCTGATAAGATCAGGTTTGGTAAGAGTCGAGAACTTCATACGAGAAGCATCCTTTTGATTGCAGGCATATCTGATGACATTGAGTCCGATAACTTCTCCTTCAACATCAAAGTCCGTTGCGACCGTGAATGACTCAGCATCTTTTGCTAGCTTCTTGATGACGGCCAAATATTTTGTTGTGTGGCTTGATGCCTTACTCACCTTTGCTGCAGGAACCCAGCTGATATCATAAGAGGGATACGAATAAGTCTTCTCTTTTTCTGCAAGAGAATAGACGTGACCGACTGCGGAAACTACTGCAATATCCTTTTTGTTATGAGAAATAATGTAATAAGGAACGCCATTCTCTGACTGCTTGAGCACTTTGGAATCCGCTAGACTCTCTGCGATTTTCTTAGCCTGAGAAGGTTTTTCTGTGATAATCAGTTCGTAGCCCATCAATTCACCTGACTCATGCAGAAACGCAAGGCATTTAAAAAGTTTATCGTGGTCTGTTTAGTGCAATAAAGCCTCTCTTCTCCTCAAATCAGTCTTCTAGAAGCCTTCTTCTTGTTTTTTTGAAGAAAATGATTACCGATATCTTTTTATAGCAGTTTTTCGTAAATGATGAAAAAGGGGTAATTAGTATGGTGAAAGCTTCTCAATATGCAGGTTTCTGGTTACGGTTCATCGCAGGGATAATAGATCTGGCAATACTTTCCTTGCTTCTCTCAGGATTCTCGGTCATCCTGTTCTTGCTTAGTGCACCTGACATCCTTACAACATTTTCATCCATTCTCTTGACTTGGCTCTATTTTGCGCTGATGGAAAGCTCAATACACCAGGCAACTGTCGGAAAGATAGCTGTCGGACTCAAGGTGACTGATATGAATGGAAAGATGATCACTTTTCTCAAAGCAACAGAACGTTACTTTGGAAAATATCTCTCTTGGTTCATCTTTGGCATCGGTTTTCTGATGATTGCCTTCACCAAGAAGAAGCAGGGGCTGCATGATCTCATTGCAAAGTGTCTAGTCCTTAAGAAAGACTAGTTATTCTTTTCAATCTTTATGATCGCTTCCTTTGGAATCCCTCCAAAGACGAAAAAAGTATTTCCATAGTCTGCTTTGACGTCGTAGAGAGGGTTTGGATCTATCATTTCCGGATCATGGAATATTGATCGAAGCTGAATCAATTTCTTTGGATTGACATAGATGGTCACGAATTCTGGATCCTGTTGACTGTGCTGTGAATGTGAACTCAGAGTAACATCTGAATTTTCTCTTGAACTCAAGTAAGTTATCCCTTGCTCGTCTCCGAAAATATTCTTTGTTTCTAAGGATATATAATTATCAAAAGAGGTGGTGCCTTCCCGTCTCATAAAACCCTTGTGGATCCAATACTTTCTAGAAATAACTTCATTGTGAATGATTTTATCAAGAGCCAAAAACAAAATCTTATTCTCTTTTTGCTTGATGAAACCATCCTGTACTGCTCGTTGAATGGCGTCTGGTTGAGAGCAGAAAAAAGAATATCTTCTTGGTAGATCTTCAATAGAGACTGCTTCCAGTTTCTCTAATAAGGTCCGTTCCTTGTTCTTTTTTAAAAACTCTGTGAACATAACCTTGAGGAAAATGCTGTTTATTTTTTAAAGCCACTGGTCAAGTAGGTAATATATTTTTAAACTTGATATTTTTCATTAGACGCAATGGCAAAGCGGCTTCAGTCACCCAGTTCTATCAATACCTACTTGCAGTGTCCTCGAAAGTACTATTTTCTCTATCATCTGAAGATGCCAACCAGTCCTTCTATACATCTGGTACGGGGAAGTGTTGCACATCTTGCTCTTGAGCATCTCTATCAGCTTCTTCCTGAAGTCATCAGCGAGAACCATAGGGAGAATCTTAAGGTCATCATCGTTGAACTGCTCAAGAAATTCTGGAAGGAACATCAAGAAGAATTCAATGAACTTAACATGAACGAACAGGAAATACAATCCTATTTTGAAGAGACTAAAGGAATGCTGATCAACTATATCAATCAGTTCAGCGATAAGGTTGATGCGCAGATGTCACGAGGGCTTGACTTTCCTGAAGCATTTCGAAAACTCACTCCTGAAGTAGAAAAAGAGTACCGAAGCGATGATTATAGTGTCCGAGGATTTATTGATGTCATCGAAAACCATGATGGAATCGTACGACTCATGGACTATAAGACTTCAAAGAGAGCACATATTACTGATGCATATAAGCTTCAGCTTGCCATCTATGCTTTGCTCTATGAACTAGAACATGGAAACAAGCCTGACGAGGTCGGTATCTATTTTCTCAAGGAAGGAGAACAGGTGCTTCCTGTCAATGAAGAACTCGTCAAGCATGCACAATTCTATATCGAACAGATCCATGCATCAACTGAAAGTGACCATATCGATGATTATCCGATGAAAACAAGTCCTCTCTGTAAATGGTCTTCTGGTCAATGTGATTTCTATGAATACTGCTTTCGAGGAAAAGACATTCCAAAAGAACCGCTCAAACGGGTATACAAAGAACCTAAAAGTGATTCCAATAAATCTTTTTAGCTCCCTTAAGTCCTTGGTTTTACTTTCATAATCTTTTTAAGTCGCTTCTTGGAATGCTTTCTTATGAAATGGTTGCTAGTGATCATGGGGCTTTTTGTGATCATACTAGCGGGGTGCACTACTACAATGACAACGAAACAGACGACAGGTGAAGAAGTGGATGGACAAAAGACTGCTATCTTTGCAGGAGGCTGCTTCTGGTGCATGGAAGGGCCTTTTGAAGCAGAACCGGGCGTCATTGACGTCGTTGTAGGCTATACGGGAGGAGAGGAAGTCGATCCTAGCTATGAACTTGTCTCTAGTGGTACCACCAAACACCGTGAAGCGATCAAAGTAACCTATGATCCGACACAAGTATCCTATGAACGATTAGTGGAACTCTATTTCTGGCAGATTGACCCTACCGATCCGAACGGTCAGTTCGCAGACAAGGGATACCAATACACGACAGCAATCTATTATTTCGATGAAGAACAGAAACAGATTGCAGAACAGGCCATCAAGGACATTGATGCATCCGGAAGATTCGATAAACCAGTAGTCACAAAAGTTCTTGCAGCAAAACCGTTCTATCTAGCAGAGGACTACCACCAAGATTATTATCTCAAACAGTCTGCTCAGTATGAAGCATACAGTATCCTGAGTGGACGAAAAGGTTTTATCAAGCGAGCGTGGCAAAAATGATTCTCTTGACGAGTTTTATCAAACAAGCGGAGTGGTAACATATGAGGCCAAAGACCGCACACCTCACTCCTGAACAGTACCACGTCACTCAGGAGAATGGAACCGAACCGCCCTTTACCAACAAATACTGGAAACACAATAAAGAAGGCATCTATATTGATGTAGTAAGCAAGAAGGCATTATTTAGTTCTCAAGATAAGTTCTTCTCCTTATGCGGTTGGCCCTCGTTCTCAAAACCTATCGATGAAAGTGTCGTGACAGAACACGAAGACACAAGCCATTTCATGAGGCGAACAGAAGTGAGAAGCAAGGATGCTGACAGTCACCTGGGTCATGTCTTCAATGATGGACCAAAGGAAAAGGGTGGCCTTCGCTATTGTATCAATTCTGCTTCTCTGGAGTTCATCCCTAAAGATCAGCTTAAGAAAAAAGGATATGAAAAATATCTTGAGGAATTCAAAGAATGAAACTCTATCTTTTTCTCCTCGGTCTGATCATCCTTTCTGCATGCACTAGTGTTGCACCAAGTGATACAAAATATTTTGAAGAGGAAGACCAGACCGTACTTTCACAGAAATATGATCTGAGCCATCTCACTCAAGAACAGTATGCTGTCACTCAATTAGGTGCGACAGAACCTCCTTTCCAGAATGAATACTGGGATAACCATGAGGATGGAATCTATGTCTCTGTGGTAAGTGGTGAAGCCTTGTTTTCCTCGACAGACAAGTATGATTCAGGAACGGGCTGGCCAAGCTTCACCCGAAGCATTGCTGACATTGAACGAGAAATGGACACGAGTCAAGGGATGATACGAACGGAGATAAAAGCGCAGGACGGTAGCCATCTAGGACACGTATTTGATGATGGTCCTCCTGAAGAAGGAGGTGCAAGATACTGCGTAAATTCTGCAAGTATCCGTTTCATCCCTCTAGCAGAAATGAAAGAGCAAGGATATGGTGATTATCTTTACCTTTTTGATGGATCTTAGTCAAGAGCTTGAATATAGTTCTTTGCATGCTTGTTAAGAAATTTTTTCTCCTGAATCTTCTTGAGGTATTCTTCTTTCTCCAATAACACAGGAATGATTCTTTCGCCAGGATCGAATGCTGGTTCCTGAATCTTCACTGCATCTGTTACGAGAAAAAAATGCGAGATCCACTCCGTCCTTGGAAATGAGAGATCTATTGAATCAAGATGCTTGAACTCACCAGTCATTCCAGCTTCTTCAAGAAGTTCTCTTTTTGCTGCTTCTAAGGGAGTCTCATTCTCTTCCATGAATCCTCCTGGCATGAGAAGATATCTCTTGTTTCCTGGTCGCTCTTCATCCTGCAGGAGCCATTTTCCTTCTTTAGTCTTTACGAACAATTGCACTCCTGGAGCTCGCTTCAATCCTTCCCAGATTGCTTTGCTTCCATCGAAATTAGTCTCTTCCCACTGATAGACCTCAAAGATGACGCCTGAGAAAACTTTTTTTGCGTGTTTGGGAATCTTCATAATCCATCAGTTCTTTTTTTTCATTGTCTTGTAGGTCTGATGTCGTTTATGATGCTTCCAATGGGTAGGTCTATCAAAGGTATGATCTCCTGTCTCTTTGACAAGTTTTCCTCGAATATACTTGTAGATGATGGGAACGCCCGTCTGCAACTCAAGATTTGGTATCTGTTCATCACTGATGCCATCAATATGTTTTATGATCGCTCGCAAGGAGTTTCCATGAGCAGATATGATGACGTTCTTTCCCTTCTTTACATGAGGGAGAATATTCTTCTTGAAATGAGGGACTGCTCTTTTGACTACATCTTTGAGACTCTCTCCTTTTGGAGGCTGTATGTCGTAGCTTCGTCGCCAGAGGTGGACTTGCTCCTTTCCCCATTTCCTTCTTGCATCATCTTTATTGAGTCCTTGCAGATCACCATAATACCGTTCATTCAATTTCTCTGAGAGGTGAATGGGAATCTCTTTCTTATCGAACTGTTTTCGATGGACATACCAGTCATTCTTTCGTTTCTTGTCCTGGTGCTTAAAGATGCCTGTCTTATCCTGACTTGCAAGAATGAGCAGTAGAGTCTCTTGAGCTCGCTCCAATTCAGAAGTGAATGCAATATCTAAAGAAAGCTTCTGAAGTCTTTTTGCGGTAATGAGTGCTTCGTGAATACCAACTTCGCTTAGCGGTACATCAATCCAGCCGGTAAATTTGTTTGCGATATTCCAACGGGATTCTCCATGACGGACGAGGATGAGATAAGCCATGGTTTTACTCAGTTTTTTTGACTATTTAAACATATCCTTTATAAATAAAATTCATTTCTTAAAATTTATCACTTTTCAGTGACAAAATAAACGAAACATTTATATACTTCTCCAACTCTAATATTTACTATGGCTAAGTTACAACAACTTATCGCAATTATTCTCATGTTTTTTGTAGGGTTTTTCACGTCACACCTCTTTGATGGTGTGTTAGCCACAGAAGGACAAGGCGGCATAGATGTCGCCTCGCCTTCTGATCATATTACAGAAGACCAGATCAGAGTCTATGATGATAAGGTCATCATCAACGTAGAAGGCGCACAATGGGCGAATTTTGCCGATACAAATTCTATGGACCCCTTCCTCGATGCAGGAAGCAATGCCTTACAGCTAGTGCCTACTTCACCAGAAGATATCAAGGTCGGAGACATCATCACCTACAAATACGGAGACGAACGGATCATCCACCGAGTCGTCTATATCGGAGAGGATGAAAAAGGAATCTATTATATTGTCAAAGGAGATAACAATCCTACCTCAGACCCTGGAAAAGTCCGGTTTGACCAGATCGATAGGGTATTATTTGGGATTATTTATTAAGGAGGAATCAAGATGAAATTCAGCGAAGAATATGTGGATCGGCTCAAGGATTACGATGGTCTTGGCAGCACTCTTCATGCAAAGAGTCAGCTTGCTAAAAAAGGAGTTGAATTTCTCATTGAAGGACTTGACCAGGATCGAATTGATGACTTGAGGGCACAGGGTCGATTCAATAAAGATACTCGTCGAGGCTCATTATCCCTGAATGGTCTTTCAGGAATTTCTGCATACAGCGCTCTTTGGCCTGCAGATTCCAAGGGCTACAAGCGACTGGGAAAAGCAGTCTCTTCAACGGATGCAAATGTTGTTGTTGCACGGACATCCGGAATCAATTTTGATGATCTTCACAGGTTCTTCATCCAAGGGGATCTCTACAAGATATAGGTGAACAATATGTCGCAGCAAAACTATTCCTCATTAGAACGATTTCTTGGAGAATACCTTGCAAGAACTGCAGGTGTTGTCATTCATTACCCTGAAGATTTCGGTGATCTTGTCATGGAGAAAAAAATCAGAGAGAATGTCTCCATAGATACGACTCATTCTTTTTGGCCAATCCTCAAAGGATACCAGCAGCTTATCAAGGAGGTAAGTTCCGAAGAAGTCGATTTTGTGATCATCAAAGAAATATCCGCTTTCTCTCGGGAAGGCCATCTTCTCTGTGATTACTATCAATCCCGTTCCCTCTAGACTTATAAAGGGAGCTTTCTTTCTTCATCATTATGACTCTTCACGAACATGAACGTATCGTCAGCGCTGATAAGATAGAGATCAAACCAGTATTTGAGGATCGCTATAAGAAGATTCTTGGAGATCGATACGCTGAGTTCATGGAATTCTCAATGAGCTATCTTCGAAAATGTGTCCGAGTCAATACTCTTAAGATATCTATTCCAGACCTGAAAGCTCGATTAGAGAAAAAAGGCTGGGTTCTTGAACAGGTCCCTTGGTGCAAAGAAGGATTCTTTGTTCAGGGCCATGAAGAAATGGATCGATTCGATATAGGGAATCTTCCTGAACATGCTCTTGGCTATTTCTATGTGCAAGAAGCTGCAAGCATGCTACCACCGACTGTTCTCTTCAGTGACATCAAGGAAAATGATGCAGACTATTTCAAGGAACTCAAGGTGTTGGACCTCTGTGCAGCACCCGGATCAAAAACGACACAGATTGCACAGTACATGAAAAATGAAGGGGTGCTTATCGCAAATGATGTGGACATCTCTCGACTGCGACCACTTACGATGAACCTGCAACGGATAGGTGTAAAAAATATGCTCATCACCCTCAATGCTTTCCAGTACTCAAAAAATAATGGGAAGCCACGAAATCCTTTTGGTGAAGAGAAAGAATTCTTTGATCGAATCCTCGTTGACGCTCCTTGTAGTGGAACCGGAACCATCCGTCGAAGCTTCAAAGCGTTGACAATGTACTCTCCAGGACTTATCCGGCGATTGGTCGCAACACAGAAAACTCTTATCAAGCATGCGTTCAATATGCTCAAACCCGGAGGGACCATGGTCTATTCAACCTGTACTCAAGAGCCAGCAGAAAATGAAGCGATTGTTAGCTTCTTGCTTAACCAGTTTGACAACGCAGAGATCCTTCCTATAGATCTTGATATCAAAAGAACTCCTGCCATCACCGAATTTGAGGATCTTGATATCAGGCCAGAAACAAAAGATTGTCTGCGAATCTACCCTCAAGACAATGATACTGAAGGGTTCTTCGTCTGTAAGATACGAAAGAATGCTTGATAGAAACCCTTAAAAACTCTTTTTTCTCTCCTTTTTCCCCTATGGCAAAGACTGTTGAGATTCCTGTTGAGAAATGGATTGCTGATTTCAAGGCATGGATACAAAAAATCAGTAATTGGGTCGTCAATTTTTTCCAGACCATCACGCTCTATGAATCGATAGCTACCGGTGCAATCGGAGTCGGCCTTATTCTTCTTATCATCGGACTAATCATAGTCTGATCAATACTTTGATTCTCGTTGCCTACTAACCATCACGCAGACATCGTGTATGCAATCAATATCATTCTTCTCACAAAAAGAGACTGCATCAAGACTTGAGGAACCTGGCTGCATCCAAACCTTATCGATACCAAGCTCTTTTACTTTCAAAAGCACCTTTTCAGTCACTGGTGGGGGAACAACAAAAACAACCACATCAACAGGTTTGGGAACGTCCTCTAAAGAAGGATAGACTGCAACATCTTCAATGAAACCTCCCTTGGGATTGATGGCAAGTGCATTGAACCCATTGTCAAGAAGGTCAAACAAGACCTTGTACCCAAACTTATCTTGATCGGCACTTGCACCAATAATAGCATATGTCCATTTTTGATCTACGGAAAACATGTTCTTCACCTACTTGAAAAAATTCTTAAAAAAATATTTGAGCTTCTCAAAGAGATTCATCTGCTGACGTTCTTCCTCTTTCTCTTTAAGCTCATTGATGATCGCTTCTTGCTCAATCTCTTCTTGTGTCGGCGGTCCTGTATAAGGATCGACCACGGGAATGCTTATAGTGATGCTATCCTCATAATTGTCCAGTTCTGGAATATTTGCTTTTATGATAACAGAAGCATTATTGTCGCGTAATAACTCATAGATAAAAAATTCCTTCTCAAATTCTCTTGATTCGATCAACCCTGGAATGGTAATGGAATCACTTCTTCCTTGCGATGAAGAGAAATAAATAGTAATGTCTTCTTTGATGGGAGAATCAAGTAAGTTCTCTATAGTGAGGATGATAGGAGTGCTCTCATTTCTCTTAGCCGACTCCTCTTTGAAGCGAGCCTCAAGAGAAATCAATTTAGTGGCAGGAACGGCAGTGATATTCTTTTCGCCTGAGCACGAGAAATACTGATTGTCGACAGTTCTGTATTCTGCTTCAACTTTTAGCGTATACGTCTGCTCTTGAAGACTGAAAGGGATAAGTGCCTCTCCTTGCAAGAGCTCTTCTTCAGCTCCCTTGTTGATGTTCTTGAGACTGAAACCACCTTTCTTATCAAGAACATTGTAGGTTCCTGCAATCTCATAGAAGGTCTCATCTCCCTCGTTGGATACTTTTACTTCGTAAAGCATATCTGTTGCAGCATTCACTTGTGAAGGTGCTTGAATATAACAGTTGAGACCTGTTAGCTCTACAGAGGCATTATTCTGTCCTTGGTAGGTGAACTCTTCATCACGGACCTGAAGAGAAAGATCATAATTGAAGGTAAAAGAACCAACAACATTGAATGTTGCTTCAACTGAAAAAGTCTTTGATTCTCCGGGGGAAATGATCACTTTATCCTTTGAAAAGGAATTGTATGTTGTCTCAACAAGATTATTCTTGCTGGTGATCTGCACGCCATTAGGTGCGACAATATCTGCTCTGGTAACAGTGATATCGACTGCATCTTTGTTTGTTACCGTCATGGAAAGCGTTCCCTTTTCTCCTCGTTGATAAACCGTCTTGAGATCGGTGGCTGAAAATAAATGACTCTCTTCAAAGGTCAGGGTCTTCTCACCAAATGATTCCTTGATATTTGATTGGCTGACCGTTGAATAGGTAAGGTCTGTTGCATAAGTCACTTCTTTAGCACTCTTAGCCTTGATGGTGTAGGTGGTGGTCCACACTTTTCCTGAAAAGAGATTCATATTGACGGTAAAAGAATTTCCTTGCCAAGATACCTTTCCATCTGTCGTGACTATTTCAAAATTATCAGGGACTGTCTCCTGAACCAAGACGTTGGTAATATCGGTATCGCCCGTATTTTCGATAGTGATGGTCACATCAGCAGTTCCATCCACTTTGAAGCTTGTTGTTGAGAAGGTCTTTGTCTTTGAGATGCTAGTCGTCAAAGAAGATTCCACAAGAGAAATCTTGAGAGCAGGCTGAAGCACACCTTGATCATCGATAGTGACTTCCTGGCGATCGAAACTCCTGTTCTGAAAACAATAGCTGTACAGCTCACTGCTGACGCAATCTCCAAAAGGAATCACATACCTTTCTGCATCCTTTTTGAGAAGGATCTTTCCTTGAGTCTCATCATCAAGATGTACGTTCGATGAAGTGATGCTATAAGTCGTATCTCCGCTGGTGACTGAATCCTTATAGGATACCCATCCATCAAAGATAGTGGTGGAGGATGTAGCAAGAGCTAGGGGAATGAGAAAAAAGAGGATTCCTAGGAGAAAAAAGACCCTTTTCATACCCTTGACTGAGGTTGAGTCTATTTATAAGTGTTTTGAAGGCTGTCCCAAAGTAATTTTTATAAAGCAAGAGAGTCTTTTGAATCACATGGATATTAAAGAGCTTAGCCTATCACTTTCTCCTCTTGAGAGAAAGGTACTTCCTCATCTGGAAAAGGAAATGTCTGTAGAGAAACTCGTACAGAAATCTGGACTTCAAGATGTGGAGGTAAGAAGGGCTCTTTTATGGCTTGGAAATAGAAAACTAGTGGAGACTAGCATTGCTGAACGAGCCGAGGTTCTTCTTTTACCAAACGGTCTTCTAGCAAAAAAAGAAGGACTTTCCGAGCAACGGATCCTTCGAAAGATCTTGGTCCAACCAAAATATGTTCAGGATCTAGAGGAACCGACTCTTTCTCGACCAGAAATCATGTCAACCATTGGTGTGCTCAAGGCAAACCAGGCAATCATGGTGGATAAGGAAGAATCTGATATCAAGCTGAGTATCACTCCCTCAGGAAAACTCTTCATTGAAACTGAACAATATGAACCAGAAGTGTTTCTCCAATCTCACGTCTTTCCCCTTAATCTTGATCAACTTGATGAGAAAGAGAAAAAAACTCTTGAACAGCTCAAGAAACGAAAGGATTTCATCAAGGTAGAGAATAGAAAGGATATGACCATCAAGCTTCTGCCTCTAGGAGAACAACTTTCTGGAGCAAAGATAGATTTCTCGGATGTAGAAGAGCAGCTGACCAGCGAAATGATTGCTGATGGCTCTTGGAAACAGAAGACCTTTCGAACCTATGATGTGGAGAGTCCTGTACCTGCTATAGCTGGTGGACGACGTCATCCAAACAGAGAAGCCTTGAACATCCTTAGAGATATCTATCTGGAGATGGGCTTCCAAGAAATGGAAGGTCCTTGGGTAGAGACTGCATTCTGGTGTATGGATAGCATGTGGATTCCTCAGGATCATCCTGCAAGAGATGTACAGGATACTTTTTTTCTAGGAAAGAAAGGAGTGCTTCCAGAGCAGGAACTGGTCCAGAAAGTCAGACGAGCCCATGAAGATGGCCTTGATACAGGCTCAACCGGATATCAGAAACCTTGGGATGAGGAA
>JAGQJW010000018.1 GCA_020430425.1 Nanobdellota archaeon
AGTATCGTTTCATAGTATCACCTTACTCTTCTTGATATCCTTGCTTATAAATATAGATGTCTATAATTTCAAGAAAATTAGAAGTTATAAAGCAAACAGAGAGTTTAAATAAATCCTCATAAAAAAAGTATGAATGGTTGAGAAAGAAGTGGTTCAGGACATTTATAGAGGGTTCAAAACAGGTTTCTATGAGGGAATAAGAAATTATTTCAGGCCGTTGAAACAACATCCTAAGCTCATTATTACAGGTGCAGTAGTTATTTCAGCGATTGGACTAATTTATGAGTCAAGCAACAACCACTCCAGTACAGCTATTGATCAGCAGAGCAATCAAGGGATAGAACTGCTTGTTCAACCAGATAGTTCTGCAGTGCAGGATGTAAGAAGAGATACCTTGTAATGCGTGTTTACTGCTTTTAGGATTCCTCTTTTAGGAAAAGGCATCAAAACGAATCTTTATAAATGACTCTTTTTATCAGAAGAATATGAAATTATCAGGTTCTCGTTTTGCATTCATCTCTGACTTGCACGGAAAGAATCCGATTCATTTTCTCAAGAAACTCAAGAGCCATCCTGTTGATCTTGTTGTTCTTGGAGGGGATATTCCTGACTGTACTCAAAGAAACCTAGAATCTATCTGCAAGAAGTTTCTTACGCTCAATATTCCCATTATCATCTATCCGGGAAGCCATGAGAACAGCGATACCTACAAGAAAGCACTCTCAAATGTCAAGAATAGGTTGCTTATCGATGCGCTAAAGATAAAGAATCGTCACATACAGTTTGGCGAGATGGATTTGATCATCATTCCAGGAAGCGACACGGTAGCTAGCGGAACAAAAGCCTTCAATGGGGGAAACCATTGGCTCTTTGAAAAAAGAGAACCTTCAAGGCTCAAGAAAGCAAACCAGCGGATCAAAGAGATCAAGTTCGCAAAGAAAGTCAATCCAGTCTACGTAGAAGATACCAAGAAGTTGATGAGCACAAGAAGAAGTAAGCCATCATCTCGCATTCTTCTTACCCACATCCCTTTTTCATGCAAGACAACTAAGGGTCTTGATGTTGCTCACTTTGGCGTTGCGAAGAAAGATTTCCGTATCGAAAAGAAGGATCTAAAAGAAGTGCATGAAGAGCATCAGAGTGTGAATAAAGGAGCGGTATTCACCCTTAAGAGCGCAACAAAGCTCAAGAAAAAAGGGTATCCGATTATTCTAAGGAAAAGAAATGTTGGAAGTGAATATATCTCAAAGTTCTTGAAACAATACAAGATAACCAAGTTCATCTGCGGCCATATCCATGAAGCGGGAAAAAGAGCCATCTCTAAAAGTGAGAAACCAATCAAGCAGAAAGTATTCTACAAAGAGTCTTATATCAACAGCGGACAAGGTCTTACGCGTATCACCTGTAAGAACGAGAAGATATCCTATGAGTTTCTTTGATTATTTTGCTGGAGCGATGATACTTCCTTTGGTAGAAGTCTCTTGTGTTGCATCAGCCGATAGATAATAAAGACGGACGTCAAATTTTCTTTTGCTGGTTACATCAACAAAAGAGTCGGTGAAATTACATCCTGAAAGACCATCTTCAAAGACAAAGACAAAATCCTCATCTTGATGGTTCGTCAAGGTTTTCTGTGCAGCGACAAGAGAGACACCAGACGTATCAGTAATATCACTTGCAAAGCAATAAGCATCCAGAGATGCATCTTTGATACTCATATTGGTTAAGGTTACTCGAGTATCTCCATTGTTGGCTATCTGAAGATTCGCATGGAATACAGTACCGTTATGGTCTAGAGAAAATATCGGGCAGAAAAGAGAATTGCCTAGGTCGCAAGAGACAGGAACAAAGGTAGAGACATTGAGCACTCCAAAATAGGAGAGTCCACCGATCACCATGAGAATGACCATGAAAGATATTCCATAGGTGAACAGGAATTCCGTCGATATCTGTCCTTGCCGTTTTTCACTCATCAGAAGAATTACTGCAAAGCAGGTTTAAAAATCTTGCGTGAGAAGAAGCTTATTCTACGAGGGTTCCGTAACCAATGAGCCGGAACCGATTTCCTAGACGTCTTGAGATGGTCACATTATCTCCTATTGCTGCGCAGATAGGCAGTCGTAGCTTACACTGAGCGATTCCTTTTCCGAGGTGTTCGACAAGACCGACAGTCTTTGCAGAGTTCACGTTCAGGAGAAGCATCTCTCCTTTTCGTAGAGGGTCAATCTTGAAGTCTTCTCCTACATTGACGACTCGCTCAAGAATATGTGTTTTGAGTTTGATGTCTGACCAGACAGGCGGCAAGGTCCCTGGTTTTCCCACAAGATTTCCAGTTAGCTTATCCCCTTTAACGATTGAAGGATCTAGCCTCGTAAGGACGCTGACGCTTCCTCCTGGATGAAGCGTATCAACTGATTTTCCTCCTGTCATCATACCAGTGATAGTAGTGATTAATGGTTTTGCTACGAGCTTGTTCTGTTCTTCAACAAGTCTTCCTGGTCGAAGCTCTATTTCATCGCCGACTTTGAGCTGTCCTGAAACAACACTACCTCCAAGGATTCCTCCAACAAGATTGAAGACATTGTTTCCTGGTTTATTCACATCAAAGCTTCGAGCGACGTACATGAGTGAATCAGCATGCTCATCACGCTCTGGTGTTGGCATGACCTGCTGGATAGTAGCAAGCAGGACATCGATGTTGACTCCGTGCTGTGCACTGATAGGAACGATCGGCGCATCTTCAAAAGATGATCCTTTGAGAAATTTCCTGATCTCTTTATAGTTTCGAAGTGCTCGCTCCTCATCTACAAGATCGATCTTGTTCTGGACGACTATGATATTCTTGATGCCTGAAAGTTCCAATGCCATGAGGTGCTCTTGAGTCTGTGCCTGAGGACAGTTCTCATTTGCAGCAACCAAAAGCAATGCACCATCCATGATGGTTGCGCCACTAAGCATCGTTGCCATGAGACTCTCATGCCCTGGTGCATCAACAAAAGAAATCTTTCTTACCGGTTCTGTTTTTGTACCGGTGACTGGATGCGTTTCTTTAGTAGTATAGCAATCAGGTTCGGGCAGTTTTGGATCCTTTCTGATAGTTGTATCAGCATAGCCCAACCGGATAGTGATTCCTCGTTTGAGTTCTTCAGAATGAGTATCAGTCCACTTTCCAGACAATTGTTCAGTCAAAGTGGTTTTTCCATGATCTACATGCCCAACCAGACCGATATTGATTTCTGGCTGAATGGTCTCTTTTTTTGAAGAGGAAGAAGCTGCTTTTTTGGTCGTTGTTTTCTTAGCGGCTTTCTTTGCAGTAGATTGAGAAGCTTTCTTAGCAGGCATGCCTTCCAAGAACGGAAATCCGTTTATAAATTTACCCCCTTGATAAAAACAAAGCTTTATAAAGAGAACAGAGTTCTTTCTTGCTGGACGGTCAAAGCGACTTGGTCACACCCGATCCCTTTTCGAACTCGGAAGTTAAGCAAGTCTACGTTTTGCACGGTACTGCGCTTACGCGCGGGAACTGCAGAAAGCTGTCCACTTTACTTTCTAAATGTACTCAAGACCTAGATTGCTCTGTCAACACGTTGAGAGAGCAGGGTTCGCCTATACCTCTAATGGCCGTTGGGAACTGCAGAAAGCTGTCCACTTTCTTTTAAACAAACAAAAAAACTTATAGACAGGATTCTATTCTTCTCCAGCTATGGCAACTCTTAATTTTGACTCTATGACGGTGGAAACTCCTGTTGAAGGGAGGACGAGTGAATTACGAAAAATAGCATCTAGTTCTCATGCAGGCTATCACGTTGATAGGATGGTTGTGAGTATCAAAAAAACAGAAGAAGCAGATGCTAGAATTGAATCCTTAGGGACTGATTTACCTTACGTATTACACATCCAAAACAATCTCTATAGGGGTGTAAGACACCATGTAGATACACACAGAGGAAAAACAATGTCTGAATTCATTCCTCTCAGTGAACTGGAGAAAAAAGAGTATGAGAAGTTCTTTCTTTCATTTAACGAAGGGAAAGTCCAGAAATATTATGGACACCCAGGACAATGGAACTATGTGTGTCCTCCGACTGAATGGAGAACTGCAAAAGTGAATACCTACTTGTGGGGACGGTTCGTAAGTTCAGAAAAGCTGAACCCTCTACTTGAAGAGACAGAAGATAAGAACGGATTTTTTGCATCAAGTAATTTTTGGCTTTCACCAGGACATAGATCAGATGTCAAAGAGGAGTTGCAGACAAAAGGGACTCATGCATATATATCACCGCTGTACGGCAGAGATATTGTACAGCAAAGAAGAGAAGACGGCATCATAAAGACAGTAACCAATGAAGAGTATATGAAACCAGGAGATTTTCTGTTTGTCATAGAGAATGAAGGAACTTATTCATTTCAGCACACAGGAATGTTTGATATGTTTGGCAGAGTATTTGAGACTGGATTTAATGCGGTAGAGCATTTCAACGAATTAGCAAAGGATAACCAATACCATTTCATTAGAATCTATGATGGTGCAGATGTCATGAGTGTCGCACAGAGAAAAGATACCTGGAACGAACAGTTTAAAGGAAAAAGTGTCGAAGAAGTAGTTTCCAAGCTCGATAAAGAGATGGATATTCTTGAAGCAAAAAAAGAAGGAGGAGCATTCATATCGCTTCTTCCTCACCGACCAGGAAGTTTCATGTATACTAATAGCAAGGATGTTATCAGTAAAGAGGGCTTCCAGTACGAACTTCAAAATAGGTAGATAGTTAGTAACTGAATTCTAGAAGCAATAAAATGCTTATGGCCAATAAGCAAAAATGCTCCTGCCGGGATTCGAACCCGGGTCTTTGCCTCGAGAGGGCAAAATGATTGGCCGGACTACACTACAAGAGCAAGATAGCGGACCCAGAGGGATTTGAACCCCCGACCTTCCGGTTAAGAGCCGGATGCTCTAGCCAGACTGAGCTATGAGTCCTGAGTGGGTCTAGGAAATAATGAAGAGCTTATAAATGCTTCTTTTGAATCAATCTTCAGTCAGATTCTTATAGGTCTCTTGCACCCATTCCTTCCCGTCCCTGATCTTCTCCCAAAACCAATCCTTAGCATCACCAATGACTTCATCGATGCTTGTTGAAAGACTGCAGGTACACCCATCTTCATCTATCTTTTTGTGTATTCCTTCTTGTTCATTTACTAGATAGATTCCTTGGTAGATCTTCCCATCAGCTTCAAGCAGTTCACGTCGTACCGTATAGTTCCAAGGGTCTTGAGGAAATCCTTGTGCTATCGGTACGTTTCGGTATTCAAATGTGTCTTTCATTGATTGAAGTGGCTGTAAGTATTCTCCTAGAGCAAGCCCTCCCGTCAATGCTAACAGAGTCATATATTTTTTCATGATAAGCACCTCTAGAAAGAAGAGCTTATCCAAGAACTAATAAGCATCGAGAGAATTATCGAAAGTTTTCCGCTAAGGGATGATGACAGAAGTTGCTGTTGGAACCTGTGCTGAGGCTTGATACTTTGCCAGTAGATCAGTGTCATCGCTTGCTTCAGCGATGAGTTCACCTCCAGCCACAATAGGAAGAGGTTCTGCTTCGATATAGGTATAGACTGCTTTCATCTCAAACAGGTCTTTTCCATTCAGGACGATGCTAGTTGAGAGTGGTCCAGCACTGCAATAATAGACTCGCGATTCTCCCGGTTCAAAAGCGATATCAGTATAGTTATAGCGGACCAGCTCATCTGTCTGAGGAAAGCCACAGATAAAATGGGTCAGGTTGATCTGCTTGGAATCGATGTTTTTTATTTCTACGGCATAGCTTCCTCCTTCTGTTGCATGGAATGCTTTGCAGTCAAACGATTTGTCGAATCGACAGCTGGTTGGCACCTTATCTTTGATGTCGGTAAATCCAAAATAGGAGAGTGCACCGATTACGGCAAGCACTACAAGAAACATCCAACCATAAGTAGTAAGAAATTCTATTGCAGCCTGACCCTTAGAAGAAAAGATACGAAGAAGCCGAGATGGTGATGAAGTCATAGAATAAAAGAAAAAAAATAAGCCAAAGGGCTTATTGTGGAGTCGTAGTCAACTCACCGTTTGACTGAAGCGGGATAGTTGAACCAGCAACCGTGTAGTTGATGAGAAGCTGATAGGTCTTCTTTGAACCTTCATTCTCAAAGATTCCACAAGTATCTACTGCCGTGTCAGCTTCAGTGAAGGAGACTGATCCGAAAGTGTCCGGATTGACAGTGGTTCCTAGAGCAGGAGCAACACAAGGAGTTCCTCCAGTGGTACTTTCTCCAAGACCTTTCTCAATGATAGAGACATCGCCAATAGTTATCTGCTGATCTCGTCCGTTTCGGACTTCAAAGTCGACTCGATAGGTTGCTGCACCATCAGTCTGGATAGCAAAGACAGATCCACATTCTAAGGAATTATCAAGTTTACAACCGTCTGGAAGAACTCTTCCAAGATCAAAGACTCCAAAGTAGCTGAGTCCTCCGATTGCAACGAGAATTACGAGAAATGCCCATCCGTAAGTCGTTAGGAATTCTAAGGCCGCTTGACCTTTCGTATAAGATTTTAAAGATTTCATGCTGTTGTACACCTCACATCGCAGTGGAATACCTGTAATTGTCCGAATTATAGTATTTAAAGCTTTCGTTGGAAAGAAGAGATTAGTTTATAAATAAACGGCTCTTCTTTAAGAATATGGACAAAAAAGAACTTGCCATCCAAGCAAAGGCGATCAAGCCGTTCACTCAAATCGGTGCTAAAGGTGTGACAGATGGTGCCATCGAAAAGATTCTTCTGTATCTCAAGAAACACAAGCTTGGAAAGATTAAGCTTCTCGACAGCGCTCTTGATTCCAAAGACAAAAAAGAGGTTGCACAAGAGCTCGTCACAAGAACAAAGGCAACCCTCATTTCTCAGATCGGTAAAACAGTAGTTCTCTGGAAAAGATAATTACTTACAGGTGCTTGAACGAAGTGAAACACCTAACGCTCGCCTACTGCACGAATGGCTTGGAAAAACAGTAGTTCTCTGGAAAAGATAGAAACAGACTTTTATCGCTTAAAGATTGTTTTTGCCATTGCTTTCACTCGCTTGCCAAAGGGCAAGAGCTCATAGAGTCTTGCTGCTCCTTCTTCGATCTTAGCATCCGGTTGTCCCATGATACTGTCATCATAGGCTTCTTGATTAAGTTCACGAGTTATGTTGAGAACTTGTCGCCGTTTGTAGTTTTGATGTAAATTATCGAGATAATCATTGAACAAGGCAGAGTTACTTTCTGCTCGTTTCACCATTCTATTGACACTATAGGCTCCACCTACCGCTTCAAGATATCCTTTTTCCCTGAGTTTTGAAAGGAGAATAAGTTCGCTGAAATTATTGAGTTCTAAGAGACTTTCCATAATAAGTCTATGAGCATCTCGGTAGAACAGTTCTGGCATTTTATCAAGCGGCTTGATGTATTGATGTATTCCTTGTGTAGTATAGGTAGCGAGGATAACTTCTTCAATTTCTATACCTTGAGGAGGTACCTTTCCAAGTACCGCATCATCAGAGAGATCAAGAAAGGAATCGCTAGAGCTTTTGAATCCTTGCCGTTTTTCCATTGTTGGAAAATCAGACATCATCTCATCCATTTGCCTTTCAAGGTGAGTATCCTTGATTACTGTACGATACGCAGTTGCTTGTCCTTTCCAATAAGCGACTTCTTTGAGCAAATATATCTCTTGAGAGTCACCAATACCCACCATCTGAGCATACTCTTTTAGGTTCTCAGGAGTCTTATTGGTTCCGATTTCCTCTAGAAGATCTTCAAGATAGGTTGATGGTGCATCCTCTTCAGTAAGATGCTGTAAGCTGTCCCTCTCCAAAACAGTTCTTTCCATTTCCATCAGAGGAGAAGAATGGAATAGGCATTATAATGGTATCGGCGGTGTTTATAACGGCTAAGAAAAAGGAAAGTGCCACCCTTTCAGGCGGCAAAACCCCCAAGGGGCACCAATAATTTAAAAAAAATTATTACGTGAAAAGCCTTATAGCTTTTTCAGGTTTGCACTTGCAGTGAACTTCAAAGCTTTTCGTGCAGGGATTTTCATCTTTGCACCGGTTGCAGGGTTGACTCCTGTTCGAGCTTTTCTCTTGACTGGTTTGAAGGTTCCAAGACCCACTAGCTGAACGGGTTCCTTTTTGACAGTCTTTCCGATAACGGAGATAGTTTCTCGTAGGATTTCATCAATCTGACTCTTAGCAAATCCGGTGGACTTTGCAACTGCTTCTACTAATTCTGCTTTATTCATTGTTTACATCACCCTTTAGGTTTACATGCATTGCATGTATGCCTCCAACTAGAGTAATTCCATTTATATATGTTTCTTTTCCGAGAAGAAATGATGTCGATTTTTCCCCTATTTATCAGGCATCTCAACGACTTGATTATTCCAGACCAGTCGTTTACCAAGAAAAGATCTCTTTACTTTTCCCACCGGAAACTCAATGAAGGTATCTGCAAGATGGGCGGGAGTGTAGTGACTGAAAGGTCTGACGTTCCGTGCGATTTCAACCACTTTTCCTTCCTTGAGAAAAAGGATATCTATAGGGAAAAAGACAAAGACCATAGTGATGACTAAGCGTCTTGGATGATTGAAAGGAAAGACATAGGCAAAGTCAGGAGTCCTTTTTTTGAACATCAATCCAGTTCCTTTTCTCCAGAAACTTTGGCAAAGAGTGACCTTGTTTGAAAGAATAACCACACTATGTCCAACACCTCATCATATAAATACATAATCTTTTTATACGGGACTTGAGGACAGGAAGATATGAAGACCATACTTATTGATCTTTGGGGAACTTTGCTTGCAAACGGTTTCAGTTTCGATGGTATCATCAACTCATTAGGACACCAGCACACCCATAAAGAAATTATCAACCTCTGCAAAGAAGAAGGGTTGTTTAGTAAGACAGTGAGTTCATTGACTATCTGGGAAGGGGTGCTCTCAAGGCTTGGTTACGAGAAAGAGAAGGCCAAGGAGATCAATGATCTGTGGCTTGATTCAGCCAAAAGAGTCAATATGTTTCCTGGCACCAGAGAGTTTCTCTCAAACCTAAGAAAGGAAGGTCATCTGCTGGTTCTTGCCTCTGCAATCGATAGGGATTCTTTTGAACTACTAGAGAAAGAATTCTCATTTAAGGATCATTTCGATCATATAAAGACCTCTTATACTGTCGGCCTGAACAAATCAATAGCATTCTATCAGAAAATCTGTGATGATCTCAACCAAGAACCCAAGCAGTGCATTATGATAGGAGATAATATTGATGCTGACATTCTTCCTGCTGATAAAGTAGGGTTATCGACCATTCTTCTTTCAAGATTTCTCTTGGCTGATCAGGAGAAGGATTTATTGCCTTCAAAGACGAGGGTCTGCCAGACCTACGAAGAAGTTCTTGAAGCGATCAGTAATTGATAGAAAAGTATAAGAACAAGGATTATTCACATTTCTTGATGAAGCGTATTGCCTATCACGATGAAGATCCCGACGGTTGGATGAGTGCAGCCATTATTCTCCATAGGTTTCCAGATGCAAAAATGTATCAGGTTAGCAAGAAAGGTGCTGACAGACTCGATCTTGAATCAGGGTTTGATGAAGTCTATGTGGTTGACCACGGATTATGGAATGAAGAGAACCTAAGACGATTAAAGAGCCAGAACAAGAAACTCATCTGGATCGATCATCACAAATCAAGCATTGATTCTTACGCGACAGAATATGAAGGTCTGCGAGATACCAATGATGCTGCTTGCGTGCTTACTTGGAAGTACCTCTTCCCGGATGAACCGATTCCCAAAGCAGTCTTTTACATCGGAGAAGGGGATATGTGGAGATTTTCTGATCCCAACACTAAATTATTCAAGCTGTATACTAGGACAGTCGAGTTCGGCAAAGAGGTCCAAGAATACCAGAAGATGCTCTCCAAAGATGATCTTTCACAAGAGTTGCATATCGGTGAGTTGCTTAGAAAATATGAAGGCAATCTCATTGAAGAAATGTATAAGGGAGGAGTCAAGAGAGATTTCTTAGGATACAAAGCAATGGTCTTTGATGGAGAGATTCTTCGAAGCGAGTTAGGACATATCGCTTGCAAGAGAAATCCCGATATTGATTTTTCAGTGGTAAGGAAGACAGAATACATCAACGAGAAGGGAGAACAGGTCTACAAGTATAGTCTTCGTTCAGAGACGGTAGATGTCTCAAAGATAGCAAATCGATTTCCTAATGGTGGTGGTCACAAGGCTGCTGCTGGTTTCCATTCAACAGAGGTGCTCTAGATGGTACGTGTCTGTCCAAAATGTAAGAGCAATATGCACAAAGTCAGCAGCATAAACAGCGGTAATGCACATTTTGAGACTTGGCAGTGCGATGAGTGTATGCATCGGGAAAAATTCTGTGCCGGGTTAGAATGAATTCTTTTACCTTATTTAGTGAACCGAAAAAAGCATTCAGTGAAGTGTTTGATAAGCTCAAGAAAGCAAAGCATTGCATTTACATGGAAGCCTATGAGCTTAAGGATGATCATATTGGCAGAGAGCTTATTCGTATTCTTGCAAGAAAATCTTTAGAGATAAAAGTCATTCTTATCGTTGATGATTATGGTTTTGAGTCACCTTCGAAAACGACCGCGAGGTTGCTTCGGGACTCATCGATTGAATTCATCAGGTTCAACCCCGTCTGGAGTGCACTACGTGAGAAGCATCTTTCTAAGATGGCGAGGTTTGTACTTCGAAGTCATCGAAAGCTCACCATCATTGATGAGAGAATTGCATATACGGGAGGAACGAATTATACTGCCCAGGAGATCCGTTGGAGAGATATCTTTGTCAGTATAAAAGGTCCTTTGGTTGCTGATCTGACAAGAGCATTCTTTGAGATGAGGCGTATGGCAAAAAAGAAATTCATCCTTAACATGCCAGTCAACAAGAAGCTGACAAAAAGATTTCAGGGAACAGATATCCTTATCCGTCAAGTGCCTCACACATTTCATCGGCCATTACGAAAAGAGTTGTCAAGATTGTTTGCACAGGCAAAAGATGAGATCTGTATCACCACACCTTATTTTGTTCCCACAGTTGCCATGACTTATATGTTGTTTAGGGCAATGAGAAAAGGAGTGAAAGTGAAAATACTCATCCCCTACAAAAGCGATCAGTATTGGGTCGACATCGTTTCAGATTTCTTTGCATATCTCATGTTCAAAAAGAAAGCGCAGGTATTCCTGCAGAAACGGATGAGCCACGCTAAATACATCATAGTCGATAGGTCTGTATGCACATTCGGATCAGCAAATTTTGATTACCAGACATTTCACAATAATCATGAGCTTAATATCATTACAAAAGAACAGGATATCGTTCAGGAACTTCACGATCTATTTAGAGAAGATTGTGAAAAATCACTTGTATTCTCGAAAAAGACCAGAAGAAACAGGACGGTTCTTCGAAAATTGTTTGAAAAGATCCTTCATCCTTTCAAGAAATATTTCTGATTAGAGAAGTTTAAGGTCTCCAGTGATTGCATCCAGCTCATCTTCTGATGCCGGGCCGACTCCACAGCAAGTGGTTGTCCCCGGAGCGACTACGGTCTTTCCTGCATCAGTGATGATACTCACAGGGAGTCGTTTATCCTTTGCAAGCTGTGCATACTTATAGAGGTCAGACTCACTCTCCACCTTCACCACAATCTTCATCATACCGCTTCGTCGCCAAGAAGAGACCACATCCTTATCTGCTTTAAGTACACCCTCCACACTTGCATGTGCACACTGTGCTGCAAGTTTACCTTTTGGAAGTTTGAGATCGTTACGGACGATGATGACTTGTTTATACATATAATTTACCCACTCTTTTTTGATTGTTATTCGTGAAATGGCTGTACTAAATGATTATGTCGTTTTTCTCAGTTCACGATTATCGTACATGAAAGAGTTCATATATAATATTTATCATGCTCAAGACACTAAAGCCCATGATGATAAAATTCTCCGTATTGATCGGCAGTCCCGTATTGAGAACAGCTCTTCCCTGAGAATAGTTCACGAAAGCAAAAGTGAAGATGATCAGAAAAAGCAGTTGGAGCGTCATAAGACCCAGGATGAGTTTGAATCGATATACCTTAAGCATAGTCATTCAGAAGATTCTCACCTATTTATAGATTGCGGTGGCTATTTTAAAGAAGCGGCTCTATATTGATTTCAAAGCAGGCTACAGGGCTTGCGATACCAAAGCGTTCCAACACTTGAGGGTGCACTTCTCCGATTATACCGATTGGCTTGTCCTGATATAATATCTTTCCTGACCGGCCTTTCAAGAAACTTGGATGTTCAGTTTTTTGGATAGTGATTTCTTTTTCCAGACCTCTGCTTGCCAAGAGTGCATCAAGTGTCTGCTTGATTGCAGTGAAACTGACCGTCTTGTCAGTGATAAGGGCACTGAAATGCATCTCGTTTCTTGCTTTGACATCCTTGGTCTCATCAGGGAGGACAACAAATGCTCCTTCAAAGATTTTTTGTGGCAGAGGATGTTTCTTATTGATAGCAAGGCTCGTCAATTGCTGAGGTAAAAGACTGACTCGAAGCATGGTCTGCACTTCGTTTCCATTTGAGACATTGACGATATCAATCTTATCTTCATCGATATTCATCTGTACAAGCTGTTCTTCTTTTCCAGTCAATGAAAACGTGTATGTTTCAAGGAATCCTAGACCAGCCATGACTTCACTGAGTTCATCAACCATTCGAGAGAGTTCCAACCGCGAACCGATAGTATTCACTACCGGAAGAGTCAAAGGGAGTTTGTTGTAGCCATAGACTCGCGCAATATCATCGACAATATCGATCTCATGCCAGAGATCATAGCGGAATCGAGGTGCTTGAAGATGATAGACTGTTTCAAGTTCAGCACGGTCAAGAACATCCTCCCCCTTCACTTTATCTTTTGAGACGATAGTATACATCATTTTTGCAAGCAGTTCTTCAATTATCTTCTCTTCGAGTTCAAGTCCCAGATACTTTTTGATGTTAGAGACATGTAGCGTCTTGTTCTGTGGAGAAAGATCTGGAGTCACGCGAGTGGAACCATCAGGATAGGCCACTTTCATGCTGTAGACCTCACCACCCATATCAGCAAACATCATAGTGAGGTAGACCAAGAGTTCATCAAGGACACTTTGCTCGTGACCGCTGCATTCGATGAATATTTCTGTTGTTGAAATATTCACTCTGCCTGTCTTTTCTGAGTTGATGATCGGGGGAACAGAAAGTACATCTCCTTTTGCATCGACAAAATAAGGGAACATATCATAGCCTTGAAGAAGAGGACCATACGTTTTTCCTGTTGGGTGCTCTTCAATGATCTCGATTGCACTCATCTCTCGATCCGATTCAAGAGGATGAAATCTGATGTCTTGAGGTTTTGCTGCAGTGAAAGTGATAGGTAAAGTGATTGCTTCAAGAGGATAGATACCGATTGCTCCCCGTCGACGTCCTCGACCAAGGGTTGCGTGCAGTTTCTCCTGTACATCAATGATCTGTTTGATGAGAGCATCAGTAAGATGAAGGTTTTTCACGAGCGCACAGACAGTGTGTGGTCGTACCTTGCTGACCGCTGGAGTAATAGTGACGATCTGGTTGCTGTCATGGACCTGATAAGGAGAGAGGGGCTTTCCTGAAAGGAATGCTTTCATTGCTCGTGCCATCCCTTGAACGCTCAAGACATCCAGTCGTTCAGCAGTGATCTCGATGGCCAGTTCATCCCCTACAACAGCATCTAATTCATAGCCCATGTCAAAGAGAACAGTTCGTAGCTCTTCCTCGCTAAGGTCATGGCCGATGGCCTTCTTGAGATCGTTATATGAGCAGTTGAGCATTACCATTGTTTTTTCCTTCCGTTTTTTGTTTCTTTGATTTTCAAAAAAAAATGGTGAAGTCCGCACCATTTCATTATTCTCCTATTCATCCAGTTTCGGTTGTGGTGTCTTGTGGTGTGCTATCCAGTCAAAACTGACTGTAGGCCCCACTAGTTCTCGAAGATTATTTTTATGATTGAGGATTGAGCAGACTCTACTTGCCCCCATCCCCCATGCAATGACGGTCTTAGTGATCCCATAAGGTGCGAGGCTTTCTGGTCGAAAGATACCTGAATTGATAAGTGCATACCATTTCTGTTTTGACTCATCATAATAATGCGCTTCAATACTTGGTTCAGTATAAGGGTTATAGGTTGGTTTGAATCGGATCTTGTGGATTCCCATTCTTGCATAGAACTCCTTGATGAATCCCATAAGGTCTGAAAGGGTGAGATTATCACCTACAACAAAACCTTCTGCTTGGATGAACTCTGCGAGGTGGGTCGTATCGACCGCTTCGTTTCGAAAGACATTTGCGATGGAGAAATATTTTCCATCTACATTCCCTTTCTCTGCAAGGGTTCGAAA
>JAGQJW010000019.1 GCA_020430425.1 Nanobdellota archaeon
TGATAATGGAAGTTGATGACTAAGAGATCCCGAAAGGAGGTCTTGTGTTTTCTTGTTGAGGCAAAAGCTATCGCTGAACTCAAGAGCGCCAGGATAATGCTGAATCCTAAAGAGATCGCTCCGATCAGAAGGACTATCCCTGGCAAGAGCAGAAGCGTCAGTTCATTCTTGTAGATTGAGGATGTCCTTCCAAAGAAGATGAATCGATCATAGCCCACTTCTTGAGGGGTGAAAGCAAGAAATGATTCTGACTCATTGAGTGCAGGTCCTAAAGTGACTTTTGGACGATCGACTAAAGTGATGGTCTTTGAAGCATCAAGCTGGTTGATATCAAAGGGCTTGTTCCAGTTCAATCCCATAAATATTCCAAGCATGAGAAGAAGCCCTACAATGACAAAAGTGAAATAGAAGGAGATCGTCTGGCCTAGAAGTCGTTCACTCAGCTGTCTTGAATGAGCGGGGTGGAGTGATTTGACTAACAAGGAAAGTTTCTTCTTCATAGAACTCCTATTGGTAAGAAGACTTCTTAAATTTTATGTAAAGAGTCATTCCTCTATGATAAAGATGAAATCCTTTTCCTCTTCGATTCGAAGGATCTGGAATTCTGAGAATATCTCATCGATAAGGTCTTCGATCTTTTCAGCCTTTGATGATCGTTTGAGATAAGAGAGTCCAAAACGGTTCTTCCCCACCCTCCGGATTTCCTCAAGACCTTTTCGTATGTCTTCAAAGTTCTGGATGGCTGTCATGCTGATGACTACATCAAAGGAGTGGTCTTCAAAGGGAAGGTCTTCTGCTGCACCGACAAGGATAGTTTGCTTTCCCGTATACTGCTCAACCAATTTGTCTGCAGGATCGATTCCCGTCGCTTTTTTGACAGGAAAATAATCTAGTGAGAATCCGGTTCCACAGCCTACATCAAGCATCGTATCTGCACCGACAAAAAGCTCATCGTCTGCAAGAAGTATTGCGAATTTCTTGAGTTGCTCTTCTTTGTAGAGCTCATCATATCCTGAAGCGATACCATTGTAATACTCGACCATATCAGACATGAGAGAGGAAAAGGAAAATTACTTTATAATTCTATCCCTTGAGAAGAGGTGGGAGTTGCAGATAAGAATCTCTTGCTGTTCTGGAAGTTCTTTTATTCCTCCCAGATCCAAAGCGTAGGTTGAGAATTCTTTATGCGTATGAAAATACTTGCTAAAGACATCGCAGGTAAGAGAGAGCAGATGGGTCTTTGTCGTTCGTTCAAGTTCATCGATAAAAGCCTGTTGTTGCTTTTCCTGAAAAAAGATGAATTCATCCAATGAATTGACGATGAAATGAACTGATCGGTCCTTTGTTGCTTGAAGAAAGGAGAATATATCTGTTTGTACGAACTGACCGACAGACAATTGAGAGGAATGATCAATGATATCAACGCCAAGATAATGACCGCCCACTTCAGTCACTGCTCTTGCTATATAGTCACAGCCGACTCCACAGCCAAGATCAACCACTAACTCATCTCGAACGTTATCTGTAAGGAATCGTTTTGCCAATTCATAATGATACCCATCGATGATTCCGGGATCATAGAGTTTTGTGTGAAGCTGATTCTTCGTCGATAATGCACCAAAGTCTACAACAGCACTGAGATTCATAAAAAAAGAGAAACAAAAAGAGGCATATAAACCTTAAGATAAGAACGGGGTCTCCCGAGACCACGAAGTGGTGCCAAAAATCTTTGATTTTTGAGCATCGAACCGAGGTTCGATTCCGCGGAGAAGAACAAAGTGAGGCCTCCCGGGATCGAACCGGGGATCTCCCGCAAGTCAGGCGGACGTCATACCACTAGACCAAGGCCTCAAATATACTGGAAAGAATAATATCTTATTTATAAATATATAGGGATGCAAGGAAAAGAATAATAAGAGAAGAAGCACTAAGACAAAGAAATGTATAACTACAGGCCAAAAGTAGGATTTCTTATCAGACCATTATATGAAAAGGAAGGCATTACCTATCAGCACAAGCTGTTCATCCCTCAAGAGTTCGTCATAGGAAACTTTGAGGAGAAGGAAGGCATCTTCAAGGCTAATAAGGATAATACCATCATCACGTCAAATCAGACCATTCTTTCTCTTACTGAATCAGTGCTTGATAGAGGATTGTTTGGATTGGTAAAGGAAGTTCATTTCATGCCTCACGATGAGTCAATACTACAGCTGACCGAATATAGTTATCTTCTTGCATCAAAGATAGTGCTACTTGGAACGACTTCTAGAAGAGATGTTCAGCAGTTGGAAAAGGCAAGAGAATTGGTGGAAGAAAGGGTCGCCGCTCTTGAGGAGATCATCAACTCGAAAAGATACAGTAGATTTTTCTGAGAAAAGAGGAGCGAATTCAAAAGGTTTAAAATCAGATTCTTATTCGTGGTCGCGTGAAACCGATCAGCATCGATAGAGAAGCACCCTATATGAATTCTTTTCAAAGGATAACTTATTGGCTAAAAAATGGTAACGAAGACAAGCTAGTAAGAGAGGCATCCACAAGGACGTACAAGAAAATCGCAACGGACGTCTTTTTCGATCGGTTCAATCTAGAGCACAAAGTCATCTTGGAAGCGAAAGGTATTCAAGAGCAGTTTCGTCCTTTAGGCTATCTTCGCCTAGCTTACAAGAGATTCTACGTCAATATCGATAAGAAGATGTATAAGATCACTCCTCAGATAAATGAAGATATTCTCAAGAGTCTTGAAGAGGAATTTGATGTCTTCAAAGAATATGTAACAAGAGAGATGCGATATCAAAAAATTTTTAGAGAATCATAAAAAAAAAGAAAAATTACTCTGCATCATGCTCTAGAAATACTTCTAGGATTTTTGCGAATGCTGGCCGAGTGATCAGTACACCGATACTTACTCCGACTACAGTGGTAAGTGCGAATCCTTTAAGGAGTCCTGCTCCACTAAACCAGAGCGGAAGCATTGCAACTACTGTAGTGAAGTATGCAGTCATGATGATGAAGAATGCCTTCTTGATCTTATCCTGCCAAGAGAGCTGTTCTGAGCGTTTCTTTCGGTCAAGAGTCTCATCAACTATGACGATCTGATCATCTACTCCCGTACCTACGGCGATAATGATTCCTGCGATTGCTGCAAGATCAAGTTTCCATCCGATAAGTGCTGCAAATCCTAAGAGGATAACCACTTCTGAGAGCATGGTAATGATGATTGGTACTGCAATGATCGGTTTTCGGTATCGTGCGACAACGACGACGACAACTGCCAAGAGAGAGAACAATCCCACAAGGAGTGCGTTCTTGACGAATTCTTCTCCAAGGACCGGACTGATCGTGTCTGTTTGGATAATGTTCAGTTTTACAGGAAGGCTTCCAGTGATAAGAACTGTCTGAAGGCTCTTCATATCATCAAGTGCTGCCTGTGCTGCTGCTTGTTCTGTCGGTCCGCTTCCGCTTCCTGAAATACTTATATCAGTGACGGCGTTTCCTTTTAGGCTTGAACCGATACGTAGTTCATTGACTATCTCATCATCTAGGATAAGAGTAAGGTTTTCTGAAAGGTAGCCTTGAGTGGATCCTGGAAGGTATTCTACATCAAGGTTCTTAGTGACATCTGCCTGTCTTTGTGCTGCTTCTTGGGAAAGCGTGATGCTGAATCGGAATCCGCAAGTGTATCCTTCTGCTGATTTCTGGCAACCGTACTGAGGATCGATTCCTGAACAGGTTGCAGTTCGACAGACATAGATAATATCGTTTCCACCTCTAAAGACCGTCTCGTCTCCGACTTTTGCTTCGAATTTTCCTTGTCGGCTCAAAAGATCAACGATCTCTTCCTGACTGACTCCTGCAATCTCTACGAGAACATAGGTCTCTCCAGTGAAATCCTTGACGCTTCGAACAACGATATCGCTGACTCCATAGACATTGAGTCGCTGCCTGATGTTCTCAAGGATAGTATCCATATCTTCCTGACTGACCTGCTCTTCTGGAGCAAGGAGAACTCTTGTTCCTCCTTCTAGATCAAGTCCTTTCTGGATATTGTTTGATGGTCTATTGAATACAACCAATCCGATATCTTGTGTGCCGATGACGTCATCAACAGTCTTATTGACATAGATATTTTCGGTAACATTGACCGTAGTATTCGTCTGGTTATCGAATACTTCAGTAGTCACTTCTTGAGACACTTGCTCATCAAGGACAGTAGTATTGATGATAGGAACAGTCACGAGTCGATAGGTCTGCTGATCGGTCTTGATGATAAGAGTCTTATTCGGCTCTAGTGAATCGATATAGGAATAGTATTCATCAATGTTCGAGAAAGGCCTATTGTTGATAGATTCAATCACTTCTCTTTTGAGAAGTCTTGTTCCCGCATCAGGATTGGTGAAAGGAATCGGTGTAGCTTGTGCTGCAGCGCTGTCCTTGATGACGCTTCGAATAGATACTTGGTCGGGTCCTAGCTGAGGGTTGATTGCAACCAATGAAAGGAGCAAAAAGACAAGGAGCACGATGACTCTAGTGCTTGAGAGTAGTTCTTTTAGTTTTGTCATATTAGTTCAACTCCTTCTTTTCTACGTACCATCGCAGGATTCCTGCGTTCTGGATCCAGGTGTTGATCATATCAACAAGCAATCCGATGAAGAGAATGGTCATGATCTGTCTGATCGTGTCTGACTGGGTGAAAATCAGTGCGATAGTAACTGCTGCCAAAGTCGTGATGTTCATGGTCAGTCCTGTCTTCATCGCAGACATGATTCGTTGTGAAAGTGATCCTTCCGTATTCTTGAGCACTCTAGTGGAAAGGAGGATATCCGTATCTACAGAGTAACCGATAAGCATGAGAAATGCTGCGATTCCAGCCGTTCCTAGTTTTATTCCCAGAAGATCAACTACCGCTAGTGTTACGACAATATCTGAGAATGCTGCCAAGATGACTGCTAAAGAAGGGATAGGTACTCGAAACTGGATGAATACGACGATTCCCATCAGGATGAAAGCGACAATGAGTGCCTGAATGATCTGTCTAAAGAAAGCATCACCGAGTGCACTCCCGCTAGTCTGCGCGTTCTTTCCTGCTTCTTCAACGGTAAGATCAGGGATTGTTGCTGCAAGGGTCTCTTTCAGACCAGTAAGCTGGTCCTGATCAGAAATATCTGTCTCGATCTCGATTGCTGTGATATCCTGTAGGTTCTTTTGCGTTCGTACCGTCACATCAATATTTGGATGCGCTTCGCGGATCGCTGCTTCAAGAGCAGAAGTGTCAATCTGGGTCAAGTCAGCTTCTGCTGGAGTGAGCGTGATTGCTGTTCCTCCTTTCAGGCTGATTCCCCTATTGATAAGGTCTCCTGTCTGAGCATAATGAGCCCCGAGGATGACAAATGCTGTAAGAAGCATGAGAAAGGGAATGATAAGCAGATGCTTATAATGCGTTTCCAAGAAATTCTTTGAAGCCTTCTTCTCTACTTTGAGAGGCTCTTGGTTGGTTGGAAGAGATATTTTAGCCATTGGCTTCTCTTTTTTTCCGAATCGTGATTCAAGCCGTTTTTTCTTATGAGCTTTTGCCATTGGCTTCTGTGGAAGAAAGGTCCATTAATAAAGCTTTCCGTAGGAAAGCTACGAACGTAGTGACTATGGTTTCCGTCAAGAAACCAAGGAATGAAGCGAGCATGCTTTCCGTCAAGAGAGGGTACGGTCGTGATTATTTCAAAGAGAAGGACATGCCGTCTTTCTTGCCACACTGAGGTCCAGGCTCACTAAGGAATTTGACACATACATCAATGCTTTCCCTAGCTTCTGGAAGCATCCTCTTAAGATCAACAAAATAGGTTCGAGAGAACTCATCAAAAAGGGCTCCTCGATTCAGAGGCCAAGAAGGTGAACCGATCATACCAATCCCCGAATACTGAAAAGAGCCAGGTTCATTGTTCTTGAAATAGAAGATATTTCGATGGAGAGACTTATGGCCGTGTGCATCAGGAGAAATGGTTCCTATTGAGTGCACCAACAGATCATCTCTCATCTCCACTTGGACAATATGATCATTCTCTAGCTCAAGAGAGTATCTATGAAGGGCATAAGACAAGATAGAAAAAGAATCATACTTTTCCACCAAGGATGCAGGAACGCTAACAGCATCTCCTTTCTTGATCAATTCTGCAAAAGAGTAGGTGTTCTGTGTTCCTTGAAACAGTTGCACTTCAATGATAGTTCCCAAAGATTCTTTTTCCCAGACCATTCCTAAAGAAGAAAAGAGCATCGTTATAATAATTTCTGTCCGTTTAAATACTACACATACACCGTATCAGTATTATCGCTTCTGATTCCATCTATGATAAGATAGTTCCAGAAAGTTCCTTTATGCTTAGTGATATGTACGGCAAATCCTGCTCGCCTGAATATTTCCTTAAGCCGATCAAGGTCATCGACAATTTCCTTATTCGGAATGAACTTATAGAGATCTACATAGTCAAAGAAATGTATCCTTGCATGTTGCGGCAGGATATGAGCGAGTTGTGCCAAGTATTGCTGTTCGTTATGAAGGTCACCAAGGATTCCAAAGCTGATGACCTCATCGACCTCATCGACCTGCGGGTGGATCCTGCTTCGAAGCAATTCATCCTTAAGCACCACAACATTCTCTCGATAGCGAAGTTTTTTCTCGATGAACTTCTTTGCTGATTCCGTGTGTTCGATGATAATCTGTTTTTTTGGTCGTCGTTTTGCCACCTCTACACTGACCAAGCCACTGCTTGCTCCTAGTTCAAGGACGACTTTCCCTTCTATCTGCGCATTTGCCAAGAACTTCTTTTGAATACTTTTTGGAAAGAAGAGCCTGTCCAGAAGAAAGGAGACCCATGCCGTCTCATTCTGAAACTTAAGGCTTGCCTGCGGATCATAATAGAGTACCAGAAGCAGATAGATAGGAAATCCAAAAAGGATGAATGATCCTAGAAGGCTCAAAGTAGAGAGTGCATCTGCTGAGTGTGTCGCCCAGAGTATAACAAGTCCTAAGGTAAAAGTCATCAAAAGGATTGGACCCCAAGAACCAAAAGGTGCTGTATAATATTTTTCTGCTTTCGGATATTTTCTTCGAATGACCAGAAGACTCAAGACTACTGCTGAATATAAGAACAGGACTAGTGGCACGAGAAGATGAAGGAGTGTCTCATAGTTTCCTGCACCTACAATGACAAGAAGCGAAGTCAGTATCGTCTGGAAGATGATTGCTTTGTAGGGTGTTTTCGTCTTTGGATGAAGCTGTGCAAGCTGGGGGATGAACATCTTGTCCTTTGCCAAGGCGACAATCAGATTAGGTGACGCAACGATCCATCCTGCTACGCTTCCGATGATTGCTAGGTAGACCAGAAGCCCGTAAAAAGAAGTCGATTGAGGTCCATAGATCACTCCTGCTAGATCTGCAAGAGGTGTTGCTGATTGGGCAAACGTCTGCCAGGAGATGAGTGAGAAAGAAGAGATGACAAACAGCAAAGAACAAATCGCGATGAAGATAGTTGCGATGATCATGACTTTTGGCATGACTCTTTTAGGGTTACGTACCTTCTCTGCCAGAAATGTCGTCGTCTCCCAACCGAAAAAGGTTTCTGCGATGAAGAATATGGTGACAAAGACAACAGAAAGACCGGTGAAGAATCCTCCAACCCCATCAAGCCCTGTAAACTTTGCGTGTGAGAACCAATCGATGAAGTTTGCCGAGTTGAAATGTATCAATCCCGGTACCATGATGCCAAAGACGGCAACCAGAGTGATAAGAGCAAAAGCGACAAGCATGACTGCTCCTGTCTTGAGTCCTTTGAATGCCATAAAGTTGAACGCAAGAATGAAGGTGATACTGATGAGAATAGTAAACAGTGATGGCAAGGTGGGCGCAACATAGAGGATGGCTCCAACGATAAGCATAGCAATAGTCACATAGGCAGCGACAAGCGTCATCCATCCAAGGATGAAACTAGGGAATTGCCCGAATGCTTCCTTGGCATACTCATAGACCCCTCCTTCTTTGGGAAATATCCCTACCAATTCCGCAAATATCATAGAGAAATAGATGGCGATCAGCCCCATGATTATCCAGGAGATGATGGAGAAGAGTCCTGCTTCTCTTGCACCGACTGCAGGGAGAAAGAAGATTCCAGTCCCCATGATAGAGTTGATAGTGATCAGAAGAATAGTTACAAAACCCAGTTTTCCGCTCTCTTGAGTAGCCTCTACTGCCTCACCGCTTTCTTCACCCATAGTGCACAGAAAGGAAGTGAGTATTTATAAATTATACGACTGAAAAGACCATAACCATTTATAAATAAAATTAAATACTACTTGACAGTAACAAATAATAGAAACATTTATAAAGAAGAGGGTCTCGAAAACACTGAAATGGTGAAAAAAAGCTATACTGTCGGCCAGACAGTAATCTGGAACAAAGAAGATATTAGGCCAGAGAAACAGCCAGAATGGAGAATTCCAAGCCCAAAAAAGCTCCTTCTAGCAGCAGCACTCACCTTCACCATCGGGTATCTTGGCCAAGGATATATTCACGAGAAACAGCCAATCAGAACTGCAATCCACAACATCCAAGAGAGAATTCACCATAACAAAGAAACAAAAAGACTCACCACCGATGAACTAGATAATCTTATTCGAGAACTTCCAGATAACCCAAAACAGAATATTCTTCTTTGGGATTCAACCATCACCGCAACAGAACAGAAATATCATATTCAACAAGGACTTCTGGCAGGTCTTCTGATGAGAGAGAGCAAAGGAAACCCTCTTGATCTCAATGAGACAAATGATGGTGGTGCAGGCATTGCCATGTTTCAGCCAGGCACTGCAAGACATTGGGGGCTTCAGGTGTTTGGAAATTCTAAGAGAACAGGAAGAGACAAGAGACACGGCAAAGAACTAGAACAGTTAGTTCAACAGAATGACACCACCTATTCAAGACTCAAAAATGTTGATGAACGATTTGATGTGAACAAAGCAATCGACGCTTCAGCAAGATTCCTGACGTATAACAAAGAACGGTTCGGTACTTGGAGCAAAGCGATCTCAGCATACAATGCAGGTTCACCGAAGCAAAAGTATATGGATGACAAGCATAACCACATGATCAGAGAGTATCAGCGAATCTACCTCGAAGAGAAGAAAAAACAAGGAGTTCCAGTTGATGAACAGCTACTCAAAGAACTTAAAGAATTGACTCTCTACAAGTTCCAAGAGAAAAGAAAAAACAAGAAGTATCTCTATTATGTCTGCCACAAAGATACGAAGAAAGGAATCATCGAAAGATTCAATCAGATATACCACGCAAACCTGACTCCAGAGAATATCATTGATAGTACAGGAAAAGAACCTTCAACACTCATTGTAGGAAACCCCATCTATATTCGAAAATGACCCCATTTAATAGCCTAGAAGATATCTTTCTTGAATTAACGAGATATTTTGAACTTCCCGTCAATAAGCCTGTTTTTCTCTTTGATGAATATACTAAGATCGGAGAAGAGTATCTCAAGGCGAGGTTGAGTGAGAACTATAGTGAACAGGATCAGATAAATATGTTCTTCTATGGTTCCCTGATTGAAGATGTCAGTGAAAAAGCAATAAAAGAGATTTCAACGAAAGACCACAACATGCTCTACCAATTGTTTCTTGTTGATGAACAGAAGCGAATGGAGCATCTCATCGATTCAACAGAAGAAGGTTACAAGGAAATTATCAAGAATAATCCTTATTATGAGAAAATTTCTTTTGAGACTGATGATGAGCACGCATTCGTTGAAGTGAAACGTTTCTGGGATGGGACTTGGAATATCAGGGAAGGAAACCATAATCCCCCAATCAAGTTAGAAGAACAGTTCAATGAAAATTTCACTCTTGAACAAGCATACCAACCTCTTAAAATTGCCTATGTCGTCTTTGAGACGCTTCAATGATCAGAGTATCATTAAATCTCGACTTGACTTGCTCAGTCGTTTTACACCGTTCTTGGTAAGCTGGTAATCATCCTCTATCCGGACACCATATCTATTCATGTAGATTGCTGGTTCCATAGCAATACAGATTCCTTCTTCTAGCCTGTTGACACCAACCCCTGGATATTCATGCACATCAAGTCCGATGCCATGACCGATAAGGTGAATCATCTTGAAATCTGCCTTGAACTCACCGATTCCCGGTTTGACCATCTTCTCAAATGAGAGTAACTGATTCTTTATCTTATTATAGAAATCAATCTCTTCTTGTTTAGGCTTTCCGATATAGAAGGTTCTGGTGATGTCAGCACAATAGCCTTTATACTTCACACCCATGTCAACAATACAGAAGCCTGTTTGCATCTTTGAGTGGGGTTTAGGAAAATAATGAGGGTTCTTGCTATTGGTTCCGCTAGCAACGATTGGTGCAAAGGATTCTTCAACTCCAAGACGGATCATCTCTTGTTTGATGAACTGGACTGCTTGCGACTCATAGGAGAAACTCTTGAGTCTCTTTGCAAGGTTGAAGATGATCTCTTCAGTAAAAGCAATCGCTTTCTTGAGATAGGTGACTTCCTGAGCAGTCTTTTTGGTCCGAAGCGCAGTCACTTCTTGTTCTATATTGACGAATCGATAGCCTTTGAGTTCTCTTTTGAGAAAATCAAAAGTTTTCTTGGTAAGCTCCCCATAGTGAAGGCCAATGGTTTTCGCTTTTGATTTCTGCAGATCTTTTTTTACTTGGTCGAAATCGAAATCCTTGACGGGGAAAGAGACCTTTGGTTTCTCTTCAAGGGTTGAAAGGTAGAGGATCTGTCGTTTCTTGAACTTGAGTAGTATTCCTAGATCGGTTTCCACACCAGTGAAATAGTGAATGCTTTTTCCAAGCACTTTCTCTGTCCTGATGAAAAGACAGGCATCTGCTTTGTCGAACATACTCTTCTTGAAGAATAAGAAAGTTAAAAAGATATCGAAAAGACGATGTTGAGAATAAGAAAAAAAACAAGGGGTAGGGCCCCTATAAAAGAGATGACAGAAAGGACTTATTTGTCGTCCTCTGAGTCTCCACTGTCGTCTTTCTCATCGTTTGAGTCGTCATCTTTGCCGCTGTTGTCATCGTCATCCCTGTCGTCCTCTTCTTCGTCGAGATCTTCACACTCATTGTCTTGGCAGTATTCGTCTGCATCACAATCAGTGTCAGTAGTACACTCTATCTTATCATCTTCCTTCTCATCTTCATCCTCGGAGTCTGCCTTATCCTCGTCATCATCATCCATCAGGTCATCCATCATGTCTTCCCTATCTTTGAGACGGTCTAATGCGGCTTCCTGTGCATCAGTAAGGTGAAGGTAGTGTCCGACTGCATCGTTTGCGAGCTTTCGGGAGAAGACTGCATAAGCATATGCTGCTTTGAAATCTCCTTCTTGGAAGTGATTCTTTGAGGTCAAGAGTGCGTCTCTTGCTTGAGAGACGATGTCTTTTGAGATGTCTACGCCTCGTTCTTCATATCGAGGAGCTACAAGACCATATTGTCGAAGGATGTTATCTTCATCATCGTCAAGGTCATCACTTTCATCCTCAATCTCTGATTCAGTTTCATCAGTTTCTAGCTCATCTTCATCTTCTTCTTTTGCGTCATCGTCTGATTTGTCAGCTTCTTCATCATCGTTTCCAGTCACTTGACCCGTGATAACATTACCAGCTGCATCTCTTTCTTCATCATTCTCAGAATCTGCCTCATCCTCATCATCACCCATCATATCATCCATCATGTCTTCCCTATCTTCTGGGTCTCTGATTCGTTCTTCAACACGCTCTTTGATTTCTTCTCGAGGTACAAGAGGCATATCTTTTGGTTCAACTCGAAGAGTTTTTTCTAGACGGGCCTGATATTCTTTCTCGAATTCAGCAATCTTTCCTTCTGCTTTAGTGATCTCTCGTTGAGCCTGATCCTGAGCAAGAAGTGCTAGATGTTCATATCTATCTCCTTCTAGAGCTTCGATCTGTTCATCAGAAAGGGTTGCTTCGAGTCTAAGCTTGGTTTCATCCTTTTGATTCTTGATCTTGATTTCTACTTGATTGACTCTGTCTCCAAGGGAAGCAAGCAGAGCGTCCAGCTTCTCTTGCTGGTCTGGAGTGAGTTCTCCTTCAATCTCAATTTTTGCCTTGAAAGCTTCGACATTCTCCTTATGCTCTTGGAGTTTTGTCTCGATTTCTATCTGTCGTTGATATTGTTCCTGATCATCGCCTGATTCTGGCTTCTCCAGCTGCAATTCAAGCTTTTCGATGATCTGGTCGTGCTGAACCTTTGCTTTTTCAGATTGTTCTAGCTTCTGCTCCTCAACCATCTGTTTGATTTCAGAGAGACGCTCTTCAGCAATCGCTAAAGCCTTGTCTGCACGCTTCTGATCGTTGGCCGTCAAGGCCAAGGAGAGCTTATCAAAAGCAACGTCAAGCCCCCATAAAGGGCTATCAGGCGTCGTTCCAGCTTCTTCTTCCGCCAATACTGCTGCACTTGAAAGTACCAGTAAAAAAGCGAAAATGAATAAAAATTTCTTCATCATAGTCACACACCTACTAATAATTAGGATTAGTTCTCAAAAAGAGGATATTTAAAGTTTTTTATCAGTCAATAAAATCGTATTTCCTTACATCTATAACAGTAATCACGCGTTTGGGATCTTTAGGATTATGGAAATAGATGTCAATATCATAAGAAGAAGGCGTAAGTTCTGTTATGACAGCATCGATGTAGTATCTATTGTCTAAAAGACTTGCTCTAAAAGTGTGGAAGTCTGAATAATAGAGCACATCAATGATATCTAGACGGGCAGAGCCACTAGGACCAGCAGATGTTCTCTGATTTTCTAAGGAGAAAAGAGAAGGATTGTCCACAGATAGTGAAAGGGGATGTGTATGAAAGACCCCTAGTTTAGAGATGTAGGGAAGTATCTTATTAGAGTATGAATTATACTTACCTTGGTCAAGATCAGAAGTGTTCTCAAAGAGTTCTACTCCAACTCCAACATCATAGATAATAGCCCCACCCTTCTCTTCGTTATGCACTTCAGGAAAGAAGACAGTGAAGTCTTCTTGATCCAAAGAACCGAAGTAGTCGACATATTGCTTGAGCAAAGAGAGAAGAACCTTATCAGAAACAGAATATATCTGCAGATAATCTTCACTATAATCAGTTTTCGGTCGAGAGATATGATCATAGGTAGAAAGTTTATTGATAAGATATTCTTGAAGTACAGGCGTTTCTTGCATATAAAGTGAATCTTGTTGTGCCGCAGAAATAGAATACTGTTCAAATCCAGGTGGTGGTGAACAAGACTGAGTCATTAAGGAAAATATTCCTGCAGCAATAAGAGACCTCAACTTCATAAAGAAGAAAAATCTTGCCCATGAATAAAAAGCTGTCGAAACTTATAGCCACTTCTTTCTTCCTTTCTTGTTAAAGCGGATAGTTCTTATTCTCTTGAACCAGCGGTACAGCAAGAATCCTATTACTGCCAGTACAATCAGCAGCACCCCTGCTTCTACGATATTCTGATTGCTGACCCTGTTTCCAAAAAAGGAGAAGAACAATACCATCGGTATGAAGCTGACTAGGACGATCTCCAGAAAAGTCTTCCATTCAATCTTTGCTGAAGCACAGACTATGGTGACTAGAGAGACGGGAGGAATAGGAATCATATAGAGAAGATAGATG
>JAGQJW010000001.1 GCA_020430425.1 Nanobdellota archaeon
CAAGTGCTTTGCATCCTCGTGTCATGGCCTTGACGGCATCTCCTGGTTCTGATCAGCAGAAGATTGATGAGATTGTGATGAATCTTGGTATTGAGAAGATTGAATACCGAAAACCTGATGACAAGGAGATTACTGAGTTTACTGCAGGGACTTCCTTGTATTGGGAACAGGTTACCCTTCCTGAATCATTCTCTCGGATCATTTCATACTTGCAAAAGGCATTCAAGGAAAAATTGCAGGAGATCAAGCAGCTAGGATTTTTGAGCAGACCTTCAGACTCATTGACGAAATCACAGTTGCTCCAGCTTCAGCAACAGTTGCATGCAAGAGTGGTGAAAGGAGAGAAAACAGTTGAGATACTCCAGAGCATCAGCATTATCGCACAGGCTGTCAAGCTCTCTCATGCTATCGAGCTTGCGGAATCACAGACCTTATTCTCTTTGCATGAATATCTCTTTGGAATTCTCAAGCAATCAAAGACGACTCGAACAAAAGCGATCAAGCAGTTGGCAATCGATCCTTTGTTTCTCTCTGCTCTTTCGTTGACAAGGGATTTGCTAAAAGAGAAGGTTGAGCACCCTAAGATTGCAGCGTTGCACAGAGGAGTAGCAGACCTTATCAAAAGAAAGCCGTCTGCAAAAATGATTATTTTCACTCAGTATCGTCATACTGCACAGACCATTAAAGAGCATCTAAAAGGAATTTCTGGTGAGCTGTTTTTTGGTCAAGCAAAAAAGGATGGTGTTGGTCTCTCTCAGAAAGAGCAGCAGGCAGTACTTGATCGTTTCAGGAAGGGAGAGTTCTCTTGCCTTTTGGCAACGAGCGTCGCTGAAGAAGGCCTTGACATTCCTTCAGTCGATCATGTGTTCTTCTATGAGCCGGTTCCAAGTGCTATTCGATCAGTGCAGAGAAGAGGAAGGACTGGTCGCCACCAGAAAGGATTCGTGACTATTCTCGTTGCTAAAGGGACACGTGATGAGACGTTTCGATGGATTGCCCATCATAAGGAGAAGAGAATGTATGAGGTTCTCAATGATCTTTCTACAAAACCATCTTCCAAGCCACAGATGAGTCTTGATGACTTCAAGAAAGAGAAACCAGAAGTCAAGATTGTTGGCGACTTTCGCGAGAAAGGTTCTCCGGTGCTTAAGACTCTACATAATCTTCCTGTTGACTTAGAGCTCAAACAATTAGCGGTAGGGGATTTTGTCCTCTCAAAAGAATGCTGTGTTGAGTACAAGAATTTTCCTGACTTTGTCGACTCCATCATTGATGGTCGTCTTCTTTCTCAGTTGCGCTCTCTTTCTCAGTATACAAAACCAGTAGTTATCATAGAAGGGGAGGCTCAGGTCCATAGAAAGATTGATCCGGCTGCAGTTTCAGGGATGCTCTCGACTATTGCTCTCTCATATAGGATTCCGGTTCTTCGAACTTTTTCTCCTTTGGAGACTGCTAACCTGTTGTTTGCGCTAGCTAGACATGAACAGGAAGAATCAAAAGAAGCATTCACTTTTCATACAGCAAAACCGCTTGACCAGCAGCAGCTTCTTGAGTATGTGGTAAGCAGTTTTCCTTCGGTAGGGGGAACGCTTGCCAGATCATTATTGGACCGTTTTGATACAATTGAGAATATTTCAAAAGCAAGTCTAGAAGAGCTGAAGGCCATACCTCTTATCGGCGAGAAGAAGGCTCTTGAGATCAAGAAGATTTTCTCCACTTCCTACAGGGAGGCTAAAGATGATGCCTATAGGAGCTGATCACTTCTTTCAAGAGAAAAGCTTTTATGTGTCAAAGAGGTGTCTGTAAGTATGTTCATAGCAACTTCTCTCTCTTATTATAAGCGTCCTGATGTCCGACGGGCAATCGTACAGGAAGCAGAAGATAAGGAAGTGAGTGTGATGTTTGGTCCTGAGAAATTCGGTAAGCGTCCTGATGTGCTCACTTATGAGAATGATGTGCTTGAGCTTGCCAAGAAAAAAGCGTCTTCTTTTCATTGTTCAGAAGAATTGTGGCATAATCCTCTCAATATAGTGACGGGTATGAAACGTCACGAACTTGATGAGCTAAGAAAAGGTTGGGATTTCATCCTCGATGTTGACTGTCCTGATTGGGAATTCTCAAAACTTATTACGCATTTGTTTGTCAAGACGCTTCAGGTACATGGTATCACTTCTATCGGTGTGAAGTTTTCTGGCAATAAGGGATTTCACATCGTCGTTCCTTTTGAGGCGTTTCCCGAATCTATCGAGACAAGTGATGGTCGTGTCGCCCTAAAAGATGTATTCCCTGAAGGACCAAGAAAGCTAGCGACGTATATTTTGAGTTATGTGACGGCAAACTTTACCAAGACAGACCTCAAGCAAAGAAGCGTTGTCTTTGATGGTAGACCGTTCTCGTTTGATCAATTGCAAAAGGTTGCAAAAAAGTCTAGTAATTCTCTTTTCGGGTACAAGTGTCTTAACGACGCCTGCACTTCAGGAGTTTTTGATCAGAATCCTGCCCGTGAGAAAAAATATTTTCCTTGTTCTCACTGTGGTACGATCACTCCATTTAGGAATCAGCAAGAGGATATTATCTCTTGTCCCACTTGCTCAAAGCTGGTCAAGTTGGAAGTTGAATCAAGCGGTTGTCCTGTCTGTAAGAGCAGGGCCGGTTTTGATCAGTTCATCAATCTCCTCTCAGTCGTTGAGGTCGATACGGTACTTATCGCGTCCCGTCACCTCTATCGTATGCCCTACTCTCTTCACGAGAAGTCAGGCCTTATCTCTTTGCCTATTGGTACAGAGGAGATTCTTTCCTTTGAGAAGAAACGGGCTGACCCCCAGCTAGTTTCTTTCGATGTTCCCTTTATCAATAGGAGTATCTGCAGACAGGATGAAGCAAAAGAGTTGGTGACTGAAGCGTTCAGTCAAGAGCTTCAGAGTCTCAGACACATCCATGCAGATATCGATCAGCAGGCTATCAGGGATAGAAAGAAGATTGAACTACCAAGTATGGCTATTCCTGAAGAGTTCTTTCCTCCTTGCATCAAGAATATCCTCAAAGGTATGGAAGATGGAAAGAAAAGAGCCCTTTTCGTTCTGATAAATTTTCTGAGGGTATCTGGTTGGGAGAAAGATGCGATTGAAGAACTGACTTATGCGTGGAACGAACGAAACCCAGAGCCTCTCAAGGAACAGTATCTTAAGGGCCAGCTCTCCCAGCTCAAGAAGGAGAAGGCTCCTCTTCCTCCTCCTAATTGCAATAATAAGGATTACTACAAATCGCTTCTTATCTGTACTCCTGATGAGTTCTGCCCAAAAATAAGGAATCCCGCTATGTATGCAAAGAGAAAATCAGAACTCGCCTCTAAACGGACTCCCAAACGGTCTGGGAAAAAACAGGAAAAAACGTCGAAAAAAGACGAAAAAAGCAAAAATAAGACAATTAAAGAAAATTAGAGTTCTTTTTGACCTTATTTTAAAATTCTAGCAAAAATCAAGGGAAACATTTATAAGTGAATGGGGGTTTCTCTCCTTCGCTCGTAATCAAGTATTATGAGTGTGAAGATAGCCTGAAAATAAATCCTTTTTCAGTACGATACCACTTCTATAGTGTATGTAACTAAAATTGAATTTGATGAGGCAAGAGCGTTCTGTAGCTACAGAGACGCTCTCAGTGTGAAAAAATGGTAAAGAGAAAAAATCCGCGACACGGAAGTATGCAGTTTTGGCCGCGAGTTCGAGCTAGTCGACAGTACGCACAAGTTCGATCCTATCCGCAGTCAAACGAAGCAAAACCTCTTGCGTTTGCAGGATACAAAGCAGGCATGACTCATGTCATGGCCATTGATACAAATAAGAATTCTCCAACAAAGGGTGAACAGATCTCTGTTCCGGCAACAGTCATCGAGTGTCCCCCTCTAAAAATCTATTCAGTACGATTCTACACCCCAAAAGGTTATGGAACTGCAGTCTCAACAGAATTGTTCTTCAAGGCTGAGAAGGAATTGTCAAAGAAGACTCCTCTTGCTAAGAAGGTCAGTGCTGCAGAAGACCTTGATAAGGTTGATCTTACCGAAGTGAAAGATATTACTCTTCAAGTTTATACGCAGCCAAAGCTTGCTGGTTTCGGTCAGAAGAAACCTGAAGTCTTTGAGATTGGTCTTGGAGGATCCGTTCAGGATAAGCTCGCTTATGTAAAAGAGCAGATCGGAAAAGACATTGCAGTTTCTGATGTGATCAGCCAAGGAGCAAACATTGATCTTCGGGCAGTCACGAAAGGAAAAGGATATCAGGGTCCAGTAAAGCGATTCGGTGTTGCTATCCGTGCAAGAAAATCAGAGAAGACCAAACGAGGACCAGGTTCTCTTGGTGCTTGGATTGCACAGGGACATACGATGTATCGTATCGCATTTGCAGGTCAGATGGGATATCATAATCGAACTCAGTATAATAACCTCGTACTTGACATCGTTGATGATGCATCCGCAGTAAATCCAAAAGGCGGTTTCATCAATTACGGAGAAGCAAAGAATACGTGCGTTCTCATCAAAGGTTCCGTTCCAGGACCAAAGAAGAGACTGGTCACCATGACCGCTCCTATGAGAGTCGCTCACAACGTGACGCTTCCTACCGTGAAAGCGATCAGTACGGAATCAAATCAGGGTAACTAGGTGTGAGAAATGAACATTAAAGTATACGACACAAAAAACACGGAAACGAAATCTGTTGCACTTCCTGCACAGTTCAGTGAGCCGGTACGTTCAGACCTAGTTAAGCGAGCAGTACTTGCACTTCAGTCAATCAGACGACAGAAGTACGGAGCAAGTCCTGAAGCTGGTAAACGTTACTCTGCTTACCTTTCCAAACGAAGACACAATTACAAGGGAACCTACGGGATCGGTCAATCACGAACCCCTCGAAAGATTCTCAATCGAAGAGGAACCAGATTCTATTATGTTGGTGCACTTGCTCCTCAGACTGTTGGTGGACGACGAGCTCATCCTCCTAAGGCTGAGAAAGTATGGGCACAGAAGATCAACGTGAAGGAACGACGAAAGGCTATCCGTAGTGCTCTTGCAGCAACCATGGTCAAGGACTTGGTTCTTGCACGAGGACATAAGGTTCCAGAGAATTTCCCTTTCGCACTTGATGCATCCTTTGAAGCTCTTGCAAAGACCAAAGATGTGGTTCTTGCTCTTGAAGCCCTAGGTTTCAAGGAAGAGCTTGATCGTGCAGCAACTACGAGCATCCGAGCTGGTAAGGGTAAGATGAGAGGTCGAAAGCACGTTTCAAAGAAATCATTCTTGTTCGTCGTTTCAAAAGACTGTCCTCTTCTTAAGGCTGCAGCAAACATCAGCGGTGCAGATATTGTACCTGTTCAGAGCCTCAACGCAGAATTGCTTGCTCCAGGAACTCATATTGGTCGATTGACCTTGTTCACTGACAGCGCTTTGGATGTGCTCTCACAGAGAAATCTCTTCGCACAGGGTGGTGCCAAATGATAATCAAAGCTCCCCTCTCATCCGAAAAAGCGATTCGGTTGATGGAATCAGAAAACAAGCTGGTCTTTATCGTTGACAAAAAAGCGACAAAGAACCTGATCAAGACAGAACTGGAATCTATGTTCCAGGTCAAGGTAAAAAACGTCAATACATTGATTGGTCCAGATGCTAAGAAACGAGCATATGTGACTTTCTCAGATGAGACGCCTGCAATTGATCTTGCAACAAAATTGGAGTTGATGTAAGATGGGTAAGAATATCACAGCACAAAAACGAGGTAAAGGTTCAAGTACCTTTAGAACACCTTCCTTCCGATTCAAGGGAGAGGCTAAGATTCTACCTAGAGAAGGCGCTTTCGTCGCAGATCTCGTCCATTGTCAAGGACACAGCGCTCCACTCATGCATCTTTGTTACGATGATGGTGAGTATGGATATGCTATTGCACCAGAAGGTATTGCTGTAGGAGATGTCCTTGATTTTTCCAATGAAGCAGAAGTGACTCATGGAAACGTCCTGACACTTCAGCAGATTCCCGAAGGAGTTGCTATCTTTAATATTGAAGCGAAACCTAACGATGGTGGAAAGTTTGTCCGATCATCAGGTGCTTCTGCAAGAATCATCTCAAAGACAGCAAATGCTGTTGTTGTTGAATTTCCTTCAAAGAAACAGAAGAAATTCCATCCTCAATGCCGAGCTACCATTGGTATGGCTGCAGGTGGAGGACGAGTGGATAAACCATTCCTCAAAGCAGGAAAGAAGTTCTACGCTGCAAAAGCAAAGAACAAGTACTGGCCTATTGTTTCCGCAAGTGCAATGAACGCAGTTGCGCACCCATTTGGAAACAAGAGAAGTTCGCGAAAATCAAAGGCGAAACCTGCTCCTAAGAATGCACCTCCAGGAAGACTTGTCGGAGCTATCCGAGCTCGAAAGACCGGTCGATCAAGAGGTAAAAGAGTATAAGGGTAAGAGAACATGGCACTAAAAGAATTCAAATTCAAATCATACACGATTGATCAGCTAAAAGAAATGGGCACTGCAGAGTTCGTTGCTCTTCTTCCTAGCCGACAGCAGAGATCCTTCAAGAGAGGGTTCAGTGATGAGAAACAGAAACTGGTCAAAAAGATCGAAAAGAAAAACAACGTGAAGACCCACCTAAGGGACATGATCATCTTACCAACCATGATTGGAAAGACGGTCCAGATTCATACAGGAAAAGATTTTCAGGCGATCACGTTCACTAACGAGATGCTTGGGCATTACTTTGGTGAATACGCTTTGACCAGAAAGAGAGCAGTTCATACCAACATCGGTGTGACCAACAAGCCAAAGAAATGAGGAGATGAATGATGACAAAAGCAAACTATGCATATAATGATCTCAACGAGCACACGGCTAGTGCGTACGGGAGAAGTCTTCACATTTCAACGAAAGTCTCCATCAACATCTGTAATGCTCTACGATACAAATCAGTCGATAAAGCTATCGCTTATCTTGATGATGTTATCGCAATGAAAAGAGCAGTTCCTTTTACCAGATTCACTGACGGTGTCGGTCATCGACGAGGACCTATGGCTGCAGGACGATATCCTATCAAAGCAGCTGAGATCATCAGAGACCTCATCAAGTCAGCAGCATCAAATGCAGAGAACAAGGGTTTCAGTGAAGAACTAAAGATTGTTCACCTCTGTGCACACAAGGCAAGCACTCCTATGAGACAAGGGAGACAGCGACGAAGAAGCGCTAAGAGAACCCATGTCGAAGTAGTAGTGAAAGAACAGGCAAATGCTAAGGCTAAGACCAAAGCTAAGCCGGTCCAGAAAGAGGCTAAAGAGGCTCCTGTCGCAGAGAAGAAAGCTGCGCCTGTCGCTAAAGAAACTACCAAGCAAAATGATTCATCTTCCGAGGTTGCATCCAAATGATTGAAAGAAAATTCATCGCTCAGAAATTCAAGGAGTTCCAGGTTCAGGAACATGTAAAAAAGAATCTAGGACGAGTTGGTTTGAGTAATATCAAGTTGCAAAAGACAAGCGTTGGTGAACGAGTTATCGTGAGTGCTTCACGACCAGGACTAGTAGTTGGTCGAGGAGGAGCAACCATCCAGAAACTCACTTCAGATCTTAAGAAAGGCTTCGAGTTAGAGAATCCTCAGATCGAGATCAATGAAGTAAAGGAGTTTGGTCTTGATGCAGCCGTAGTTGCAGAAAGCATTGTTGCACAGCTTGAACGATTCGGGACCCAAAGATTCAAGGGTATTGGTCACAAGTCTCTTGACGCAGTCATGAGAGCTGGAGCTCTCGGTGTTGAGATTCTTATCTCAGGAAAAATTCCTTCCAGTCGAGCAAAGACGTGGAGATTCGCAGATGGTTACATGAAGAAATGTGGTGACATTGCGATTACTGGTGTTGACACTTCAAAGCAGTTCGCTTGCCTCAAGACAGGAGTAGTCGGCGTTCAGGTACGAATAATGCCAGCAACAACAGTTCTTCCAGATAAGATAACACTCAAATCAGTAAATCCTGTTGCTTCACAGCAGGAAGCTTCTCCTAAGAAGACAGAAGAGAAAGAAACAGAATCAAAAGAGGAGAAGAAAACAGCAAAGAAGGCAGCTAAGAAAACCACTAAAAAAGTAACCAAGAAGGTAGCTAAAAAAGAAGAGCAGCCAGAAAGCAAAGAAGCTCCAGAAGAAAAAGTTGAGAAGACCGAGGAGGAGAGCAAATGAAGTACAAGGATTTAGAAAAGCTTTCAGCTGCTGATCTTGACAAGAAGCTCAAAGAGACTCGAGTAGAACTAATCAAGCTCAATGGCCAAGTGGAAACGGGAACGACTCCAAAGAGCCCTGGTCAGATAAAGAACCTCAAGAAAACAATTGCAAAGATTAACACTTTGCAGAATAAAGGTAAACAATAATGGTTGAATTTGATCCGATAACTGGTCTTCCAAAGGAGTTGTCCGCATGGGACAACATTGCTATGGAGAACCAGAAGATAACGGTCAATATCATCAGAAAAAAATTCGGCAAGCAGTATACGGTTGTCGAAGGTCTCAACGCAAGCGAGGTCGATATCAAGGATATTGCAAAGAAGCTCAAGAACAAGTTCGCTTGTGGAGGGACAGCAAAGAAAGACGTGGTTGAACTGCAAGGCAATCACTTGGCAACCATCAAAGATGCGCTTGTCGAGATCGGCTTTGATCCAGCAACCATCGAGGTATCAAAAAAATTTGGACGATAAACACATATTCATTGGCAAACACGCGCTGGTGACAAAGGCAACAAACAGTTCCTTACAGGGATTGTCAGGAGTCATTGTTGACGAGACGAAAAACACTTTTGTGTTCGATATCAACGGCACAAAAAAGACGGTGTTGAAATCTGGCGTGGTCCTATCGATTGATGGGAGTGAATATGTATCAGCATCAAAACGTATCGAAGAAAGAATAAAATCACGGTGAAATTATGGAAAACCTAAGCGTTCGAGGAAAAACCTTTGTCGGAAAGGTAGTCAGTGCAAAGATGCACAAGACTGTTGTAGTAGAGTGGGAACGACGAACTCTCATTCCAAAATTTGAGAGATATGAAAAACGACGATCAAAGGTTTCAGCACACAATCCTGAAGAAATTAATGCTCAAGAAGGGGATATCGTCAAGATTCAAGAGACAAGACCTCTTTCAAAGACAAAAAACTTCGCTGTTGTTGAGATAATGACAAAAGCAGGAGAACAAAAATGAAGGCAATAAAAGCAAACGTCACTAATGGCCTCCAAGTAGGCTCTCAGATTGATACTTGTGATAACTCCGGAGCTAAGATCCTAAAGATCACTGGTGTTAAGCGTAAGAAGACAGTCAAAGGGCGAGTTCCTGGTGCAGGCGTCGGTGATATGATTGTTGCCTCCGTTAAGAAAGGACGACCAGATATGAGAAAGACTGTAGTATATGCAGTTATCGTTCGTCAGAGAAAAGAATACAAAAGACCAGATGGAACAAGAGTCTCTTTTGAGGACAACGCAGCTGTTGTACTCAAAGACGAGAAGGGAAATCCTAAAGGAACCATCTTCAAAGGTCCTATCGCAAAGGAATCTGCAAGCAGATACCCTGCTGTCGCAAAAGTTGCGAACATGATAATTTAAGGAGAGAAAAATGAAATCAATATTTTCCATTCAGTGGCTTAGTAGCATTCAACCACGAAAGCAGCGAAAATTTCGTGCTAATGCACCGCTACACATCAAAGGATCATTTTTGAGTGCAAAACTCTCAAAAGAGCTTCAGGAAAAACAGAAGACTCGGTCCGTTCGAGTGAGAACTGGTGATAAAGTTAAAGTCCTTCGAGGACAGTTCAAAGGCAAGACTGGAACTGTTGATCGAGTGGATATCAACAAGGAACGAATTTATGTTTCTGGTGTTGAGACTGTTAAGAAGGAAGGTGGAAAGGTTCCATATCCTCTTCACGCATCAAACGTGATGATCACTTCCCTTGCTCAGGACAAAAGACGATTCAAGAAGAGCGCAGCCGCTTCCTCAAAACCACGAGGTGACGCATAATGACAAAATCACATTTGAAAAGATTGGCAAGCCCAAGAACTTGGCCTATTGAGAAAAAGGCACTGACCTACGTAAGTCGTCCTCATCCAGGACCTCACCCAATGGATCATCAGATTCCTATCACCGTATTCCTTCGAGATATGGTAAAAGTGCTTAAGACTGCAAAGGAAGTCAAGTATGTGCTTCACAACAGAGATTGCCTTGTAGATGGTACTGTTTGTCATGATGATAAACGACCGGTAGGTCTCTTTGATGTGATCACTCTTCCTAAGCTCAACAAGAGCTTTAGGATTCTTATCAACAAGAAGAACAAGCTCTACGGAAAAGAAGTCTCTGAAAAAGAAGCTTCTATCAAGGTCTCAAAGCTTGTTGGAAAAACCACCCTTAAGAAAGGAATCATTCAATTGAATACTCTTGATGGAAGAAATGTACGAAGCGAAAAGGATTATCCTATGGATAGTTCTTTGGTGCTCTCTCTTCCTGATCAGAAAGTGACTGACGTATTGGCTCTTGATAAAGGAGCATCAATTCTTCTTATTGGAGGAAGCCACGTCGGTGTAGTCGGTACTATTGAAGCTGTTGACGGCGAGAATATCGTTGTTCGATCAAAAGATAAAGTACTCAAGACTATGAAGCGATTCGCTGTTGTTGTCGGTAAAGACAAGCCAGTTATTGAGGTCGAGGTGTCCAAATGAACTCCATGAAAGATATCAAGATCGAAAAACTGACTCTCAATATCGGAGCTGGTAGAGATGAACAGGTGCTCAAGAAGGCAATAAAGCTTCTTAAGAACATCACTGGAGTCGATCCGGTCCAGACCATCACCAACAAGAGGTTGGCTGCATGGGGTCTTCGACCAGGACTTCCTATCGGTGCAAAGATCACCTTGCGAGGAGAGCAGGTAAAAGAGCTTACCCGACGATTGCTTATCGCTAAAGAGAACAAGATCAAAACATCATGGTTTGATAACTATGGAAATGTTTCCTTTGGAATCCACGAGTATGTGGATATTCCAGAAGTGAAGTACGACACCGAGATCGGAATTCTAGGTCTTCAAGTATCTCTTACTTTGACCCGACCAGGATTTCGAGTCAAGAAGAGAAAGCTTCACAAATCAAAGATCGGAAAACACCACCTCATCACAAGAGAGGATGCAATGAACTTCATGGCAGAGACGTTCAAGGTGTCCGCGGAGGAATAAAATGACACAATCATCACATGAAAAAGTTTTGGTACAGATCGGTAAGAAACCTGGCAAATATCAAAAATACCTCAAGCACAACACCCCTCGTCAGAGAAAATTCGGGAAATCCGTGAGAAAATGTGTTGTTTCTGGTGGTACTCGAGGCGTCATCCACAAGTATGGACTGCAGATTTGCAGAAAATCATTCAGGGAATGCGCTCTTGATTTAGGATTCAAAAAATACAACTAGAGGATAAAAAATGTCATTAAACGATACACTAGCAGGCGTCTTGTCACAGATCGATAATGCAAACAAGGTAGGTAAGACAAGCATTACTACACAGTGGAGCTCAAAGCTTATCAAGCAGGTCCTTGCGATCATGAAAGATGCTGGTTACATTGGAGAAGTTACAGAGACTGAGGATCAGAAGGGAAACTATCTCGCGATTCAGCTCTTAGGAATGCTCAATAAGTGCGGTGTGATCAAGCCACGATTCGCTATCAAATATGCTGACTTTGAGAAGTTTGAGAAACGGTTCCTTCCTGCAAAGGGTTTTGGATTCCTTATTGTCTCAACCAATGAAGGTCTGATGACTCATACTCAAGCAAAAGAGAAAAAGATTGGAGGAAAACTCATTAGCTACTGCTATTAGAGTGCATGAAAAATGACCGACAATTCATACAAAGAAACGATTCCTTTACCAGAAGGCGTATCTGCATCTTTTGATGAGAGTATAGTGACTGTAAAAGGAGCCAAAGGAGAAGTGTCACGAAGTTTCCTTCATCCAAAGATCGATGTTAAGGTAACTGCTGATGCTGTTGAGTTCTCAGTGAAAAGATATTCGAAGGCTGAGAAAAAGATGCTCAATACCTTTATTGCACATCTCAGTAATATGTTCAAGGGTTCCATGGAAGGTCATGAGTATAAGCTCAAGATCTGTTCAGGACATTTCCCGATGAATGTTTCCTTGAAAGGAAACGAGCTTGAAGTGAAGAACTTTATTGGAGAGGCTGTTCCTCGAAAGATTGCCTTCAAGGAAGGTGTTGAGGTAAAGATGGATGGAGACATCATCACCGTAAAGGGCCTTGACAAGGAACTGACTGGCCAGACTGCAGCTTCTATCGAGAAGCTTACCCGACGAAACGGCTTTGATAGACGGATCTTCCAGGATGGCATTTACATTATCGAAAAGGACGGTAAGACCGTTTAAGCATGGTGACGAGTATGAAAACAATTGTAGAAATCAGAAATAAGCTCAAGGCAAGAAAGCCTACCTTCACAAGACATGATGCTCATAAGAAGACGAGAGTCGGTTCTGGTTGGAGACGACCAAAAGGACGACAGAACAAGATGAGACTTCACCGGAGAGGCTACGCAAGAGACCGATCCTCTGGTTTTGGTTCACCTGTTTTGGCTCGAGGGCTTTCTCATGAGGGTCTTTCACAGATTATAGTTACGAGAGTATCAGATTTTACTGGTCTTGATGCAAAGAATGATGGAATCATTATCTCAAGAACCACGGGAAATCGAAGAAGAGCAGAGCTTGTTGATTATGCAACAAAGAACGGCTTTACTCTCTTGAACATTGACGCAGAATCTTTCAAGACTTCTCTTGATCAGGCTCTTGGTCAAAAAGCTGCAAAGAAAAAAGAACTCACCAAGAAGCGTGAGGAGAAATCAGCTGCAGCTAAGAAGGCTCAAGAAAAGGAAAAGAAGTCTGAAGAAAAGGCTGAGAAAAAAGATGCACCAGCCAATGATCTCTCAGAAGAAGAGAAAAAGCTCCAGGAGAAAAAGGAGCATGATAAATTACTCATAAAAGAAAATTAAGGTGACGAAATGAAATTAGCAGTCCAAAAAAGGTTAGCCGCAGATTTGCTTAAGTGCTCACCTAAACGAGTCAGACTCTCTCCTGATAGACTATCCGAGATGAAAGAAGCTATTACTAAAGCTGATGTTCGTGGATTGATCAACGATGGCCTCATTATCAAGATGCCAGAGAAAGGAGTTTCCAGAGCTCGAGCAAAGCATCGAGCAGATCAACGACGGAAAGGTCTTCAAAGAGGACCTGGTAAGAGAAAAGGAAAGATCACCGCTATCATTCCTCGAAAGACCTCTTGGATTGCGAAGATCAGAACGCAAAGGGCTTTCCTTTCCCTCCTTCGAGAGAAAGAGCTCGTTGATGATGCTGGTTACAAGAATCTTTACCGAAAGGCAAAGGGAGGATTCTTCCGTAATAAGCGTCACATCAAGATTTACATGCAAGAACACAACTTGGTACTGAAAAAGGAGAATTAAAATGGCAGAGAACGCGATCTACACGGTGAAATACCGACGAAAAAGAGAAGGTAAGACTCATTATAAGAAGAGACTTGAATACCTCAAGAGCGGAAAAGAAAGACTTGTCATTCGAAGAAGCAATACGCAGATTACTCTTCAAATCATCAAGTACCAAGAGGATGGTGACAAAGTTATTGCAACATTCCCTTCAAAGAATCTCGAGAAGCTTGGCTGGAAATTCTCCAAGAAATCTCTTCCTGCTGCTTATCTAGCAGGTCTTCAGTTAGGAAAGCTTGCTGGCGCAAAAGGCGTAAAATCAGCGATTCTTGATTTGGGTCTTCAGACTCCGATGTCAGGTTCAAAGCTATACGCTGCACTCAAAGGAGTGGTTGATGCCGGTATCACAATTCCTGCTTCAGAAGAGATCTTCCCTAGTGATGAACGATTATCTGGAAGTCACATCCCTGATGCTGACAAGAAAAAGATTGTTGAGACCTTCAATCAAGTTAAATCAAAGATCAATGGTGAAAAATAATGGCTGATAATCAAAATCAACAACAAAATGATCTGGACAACTGGAAGCCAAAGACAGAGATTGGTAGGAAAGTGAAGTCTGGTGAGATCAAGAATATTGATGAGATTCTCGGTTCGGGTAAAAAGATTCTTGAGCCAGAAATTGTCGATACGCTCCTAAAGACTGAATCAGAATTATTGCTTGTTGGTCAGGCAAAGGGTAAGTTTGGTGGAGGACAGAGAAGAGTCTTCCGTCAGACCCAGAAGAAGACCCGAGAGGGAAACAAACCAAAGTTCGCGACCATGGCAGTAGTTGGTGATCGAAATGGTCACGTTGGTATCGGTTTTGGTAAATCCAAAGAAACCGTTCCTGCTAGAGAGAAGGCTTTCGCTCAGGCGAAGACGAACATGATGATGATTCGACGAGGATCTGGTTCATGGGAAGATGATAGTAATCATCCTCATTCCATCCCTTTTGCTGTAGAAGGAAAATGTGGTTCATACACTCTTAAGCTGATGCCCGCACCGAATGGTAAAGGTCTTATCTGCGATAAAGAGGTTGCAAAGGTGCTCGCTCTTGCTGGTGTCAAGAATGTCTGGTCAAAAAGCTTTGGTCAGACAAAGAACAAGATTAATGTCTTGAAAGCAACTGTGAGTGCGCTAAGAAAGCTCTCTCAGGTGAGTGTGCAGCAAAAACACAGAGATACTTTGGCAATCGCTGAAGGAAGTGTAGAGGTGAAGGCTCATGAGTAAGATAGCAATTGTTCTCATCCGAGGTCTTGTTGGTGTCCGTCACGATATCAAGGAGACATTGATTCAGCTTCATCTTGAAAAAAAGCATGCTTGTGTGGTTAAAGAGGATTCTCCAAGCCTTCAAGGTATGCTTCAAAAGATTAGAGATTTCACGACGTTTGGACCTGTTTCTGAAGAGACCGTTAAGGCTCTAGAGAAAAGAAAGGCAAAGAATGGAAAAGTCTACTTCCTTGCACCTCCTGTAGGTGGTTTTGAGCGTAAAGGAATCAAGCAATCATTCACCGTTGGTGGTGCTCTTGGAAACAGGGGAGAGAAAATCAACGATTTGCTTGCAAAAATGATATAGGTGAAAATTATGGTTACTAATCACAGAAAAAAGAACAGTCGTCACCGAGGATCTTGGACTCACAGTCATGGTGAGAAGAAAAAGCACCGTGGAGCTGGAAGTCGAGGAGGTCGAGGTAATGCTGGTTCAGGAAAACGAGGAGATGCAAAGAAGCCTCGGTACTGGGATGACAAGAAGTTCCACAAAGGAAAGCTTGGTTTCCACAACCCGACAAGCAACCCTCAGAATGCGATCACTCTTTCACAGCTAAGCTCATCAATTGAGAAATTTGTGGCACAAGGACTTGCACAAAAGGATGCAAACACCTTCAAGATCAATTGTTCAGATATCAAAGTGGACAAGCTTCTTGGAACGGGTACTGCTGCCTTCGCTTTTGAAGTAGTTGTCAAGTCTGCAAGTCAAAAAGCAATCGAGAAGATTGAAGCTGCTGGTGGGAAGGTTCTTATTCAGGCTGAGTCCTGAAAAAAGGGCAAAGAGTTATAAAGCTCTTGTGTGAGGCAGTAGATAATGGCAGGTTTCGATACAGTTCTTCAATACATCCCAGAGGTTGCGGGTCCAACTCAGAAGCACCTTTCTTTCAAGGAGAAGTTGAAGTGGACGGGACTTGTCTTAGTTTTATTTTTCATATTGGGTGCAGTTCCTCTTGTTGGTTTAGGAGAGAACGCTCTTTCCCGTTTTGAGTTTCTTTCTGTAGTTCTAGGAGCGAGTTTTGGTTCCATTATATCTTTAGGTATCGGTCCGATTGTTACTGCTTCTATTGTTCTTCAGTTGCTTAATGGTTCAGGACTTCTTAATTTTGATCTCAAAAGCGCTGCGGGCAAAGCTGCATTTCAAGGAACTCAGAAGCTTCTTACTTACTTTTTCATCATTTTGGAAGCTGCAGTTTATGTCCTGATGGGAGGATTGGCTCCGGCTGCTGGTGTTCCTGCTATTGCTTTGATTATCCAGCTCTGTATTGGAGGTCTGATTATCATCTTCCTGGATGAGATTGTGTCCAAATGGGGTTTTGGAAGTGGTATTTCCTTGTTCATCGCTGCAGGTGTGTCCCAGCGAATATTTACGCAGATTTTCAGTCCTCTTCACCGTCAGGTTGCCACAGGAGTCTTTGAGGATTCCTTTGTAGGAGCTATTCCTGAACTGTTCAGGACACTCTCAGCTGGAGACTCAACTGCTGCAGGTCTTGTCCTGCTACCGCTTATTGCAACGCTGATTATCTTTGCCATTGTAGTCTTTGCACAGGCAATGAAAGTAGAGATTCCTCTCTCTTTTGGAAGGATTCGAGGACATGGTGTTCGATGGCCATTGAACTTTATCTACACGAATGTTCTCCCTGTTATCCTCGTTTCAGCTCTCTTGGCAAACCTCCAGCTATTAGGAACTTTGTTCAGTAGCAATAAGTTCTTTTCATCACTCTCTTTATTCCTGTCAAACCAGAATCTACTGCAGAATATTCTGATTGGAAACGCAAGTTTTGGTCTGATTATGGGAACGATTGGTTACCTTCTGTTCTACATCTTTGCAACAACCCTATTTAGTTGGTTTTGGATGCAGACTGCAAGACTTGACCCTCGAAGTCAGGCTGAACAGATGATGGCATCTGGCCTTCAGATTCCTGGCTTTAGAAAAGATATTAGAGTCCTAGAACGTCTTCTTAAGAGATACATCTACCCCCTGACAATTATGGGTGGTATGTTCATCGGTTTCCTTGCAGGATTTGCGAACCTGACAGGAGCTTTTGGAAGCGGAACTGGACTTCTCTTAACTGTCATGATTATCTATAAACTCTATGAGGATATCGCAAAACAGCACCTTGAAGATATGAACCCTATGCTTCGAAAGATGGTGGGTAAATAAAAGTGGTGCTCAATCAGATATTAGAACCTCTTCTTCGACCATTGCTTGATAGTGTTGGTCCATTCTGGACAGTATTCATTGTAAGTATCACTGTCTCCACGCTTACCACGCTGGTCTATAAGTTCACCACTGATCAGCATCATCTTCGTTCTCTCAAGGCGGATCTCAAAAGGTATCAGAAGAAGCTTTCTGCTCAGAAGAACAATCCTGAAAAAGCTCTTAAGATTCAGAAGGATCTGATGAAGGTCAATGGAGAGTATATGAAGCATTCACTCAGATCAAGTCTGTATACCTTCTTACCGATTATTCTCTTCTTTGGTTGGCTTTCAGCAAACTTAGCCTATGCACCTTTACTTCCAGGAGAGCCATTTACAGTAAATGTATCTTTACCTGCTGGTGTGACGGATGCGGCGACGATTAATCTTCCAGATGGGATTACCACAACAGATAATCTGACTCAGAAACCAAACGAGCGAACGGTATCTTGGACGCTTTCAGGTGATGTTGGACATTATGACGCAAGCATTCAGATTGGTGAAGAAGAACAGTTCTTTTCATTCATCATTTCTGATAAGATATCTTATGTTAATCCGTTGACTACGTTTGATAGTTCAACTTATTTCTCAAGCATCCAGTTAAGTAATCAAAAGCTCTTGATTTTTGAGAATGTTCCTCTACTTAAGAGTATTCCTTGGATCAGTTCCTTTGGATGGTTTGGAGCTTATTTTCTCTTCTCTATAATATTTTCTACAAGCCTTCGTAAAGCATTGAATCTGGCATAAGAACACTTATATGTCAGAGACTATTTCTCTGCTAGATGATTGAATTAACTGGCATTGTTGCAATGGGTAAGAATAATGAGATTGGTGTTGGGTTATTGATGCCTTGGTGGCTAGAAGAGTATGCGTCTCAACAGCGATATAAGGATCTGAGAACTGATGATCTTGGTCGCTTTAAAGAAATTACGATGGGTCATCACGTTCTGATGGGCCGATTAACCTATGAGTCTTTTCCGAAGTTTGCTAGACCACTTCCAGGAAGAATCAATCATGTGCTTTCTACTGATATGTCTCAATCGAAGAAACTGTCTTTAGACTTTGAAGATGAACAGAAGGCAAAAATACTTAGAATCCATAGTTCTTTTGAATCCTTAGAGGGGGCTATAATCGGACTGGATCATGCCTATGTGATTGGAGGCGGACAAGTATATGCTCATTTCATCTCGGACAAGAAAGAAGGTCTAAAAATGAACAGAATTCTCGTTACGCGTATCAATGATGACTTTCCTATGGCTGATGTCTTCTTTCCGCCACTTGAGGCTAATGGATTTGAAAAAGATGATTCTCTTACTCTTCATCCTGCTAATCCTGAAAATAAGGGATTCTACTCTTTTGATACCTATGTCCGCAGATAGGTTAGCTTTATAAATGAAGTCGTGTTCCCGTCTCCTATAGAGGTTTTAATATGCCTAGAGGAATGTATAGATCAAGGACATTACGTCGTGTATTCAACCGAGTGCCTGGAGGAGAAAGCAAGCTAGTTTACAAGCAGCGAAAACCAGGGGTAGCTCGTTGTGCACAGACCGGTGAGCCGCTTCACGGAATTCCCCGAGGTACTCCAAAACAACTGGCTAAGCTGTCTAAGACTCAGAAGAGACCGCAAAGACCTTTTGGGGGAGTCCTTTCAAGTCGGGCAATGCGTGACGTTCTCAAGCTAGAAGTGCGAGAACAACAACCATCTCAAGAGTAAGGGCGACCTACTCTAAGATTCTACTGAGAAGGAGGATAAAATGATGTATGATATTGGTCGAGTCTGCGTAAAAATCGCAGGTCGAGACGCTGGAAAAAAATGTGTTGTCGTCGAGAATATTGACGGAAAATATGTTCTTGTTGATGGTCAGACCAGACGACGAAAAGTGAATGTTGCACACTTAGAGCCTACAAAGCAAGTGGTTGACATCAAGAAGTCTGCAGATCATGCAGCAGTGACAAAAGCATTTGAGGGACTAGGAATTACGCTTGTCGCTTCAACGGCTAAAAAGACTGCTTCAAGACCTAAAAAAGCACACAAACAAGGGGAAAAAGCACCAGTTACTGCTAAAAAGTAGGTTTCTGGGGAATACTACACAAGTATTCTTTCCCATTTATTTTTATACTATCTATTCTTTGTTCTTTACGGAGTGTTTCTAAGTACCTATAGAACGTAGCTTTTGAACAGTATTCGTACTCATCAACAAAGAGTATCTTTAGCTCCTTTGCACTCAATTCTTGCTTTCGAAGCTCTTCTTCTATCTTCTTAAGAATTATTTCCCGTCGGTGGGTGCTCACTTCTTTTACGGCCTCTTTTTCAAGGAGCTTGATTGCCTTTGCACGCTTTAGTTGTGGTTTCTCAAGAAGTATGTAGTCTGGTTCGTCTATAGGAAATGATTCTTCTTCGTGAAATATAGTCTCAGTTTCCTCTAATTCTCTTGTTTTCTCAACAATGGGATCTTCTGGTTGTTTTTGAGACTCCGTTTTTTTTAGCTCTTGTAAGGTCGTTTCTTGCTGTTTTCGCAAGAGTTCTAGCTGTTTTTCAAGTCTTTCTACTTGTTTTTCGAGAAATTGAAGGTGTTTTTGAGTGTCTGTCTCAATGGATCTCTTCTTTACAGGTGCTCCAAACAAGTCTTTCATGCTGATTATTGGGTTTTTTTCGTTATTTATTAATATTTTTGTCTCAGAGACTGTCTCAATACTGTCTTGAGACTATTTCGTGAGATTATGTTGTCTATTTGAGACTAAAATGTTAAGTTCCATAGGAAATAAGGGGGTCTATTGAGATTTTAATAATTGTGTTGAGACGGTCTCATTATGTTGGTGAGACTATGTTGAGACTAAACTACTTTCTCGTTCTCTAAATGGGTGTCCGGAAGGTTCACTGGACAAACGCTCATAACCTATTTAAAGAGGCTTTGCACACTAAAGAGCATGGTTTTGGACCCCCTCTTGCCTTTTAGGTGGGAGTGAAATAAGATGGGAAACCAAGGAGGAAATGACCATGGAACAAATAAATCTAGAAAGAAATGCGCCTGAAAAGAAGTTTCGGGCAAGTCCAGTAACAGCTACGATCTGGGCGAATGAGGCGAAGAATAAAGATGGCGAAACAGGTATGTTTCGTACTATTTCTCTGGAGAGATCCTATCGAGATAAGGATGGAATCTGGAAAAGCACTTCATCTCTAAGAGTAAATGACTTGCCAAAGGCAATGCTGGTACTTCAGAAGGCTTATGAGTATATTACCTTCAAAGAGGAGTCTGACCAGATAGAGGAGATATGAGATGACGATGGCAAAAGAACTATCAATTGAAGATTTACCGGGTGTGGGAGCTGCTACTGCTGAAAAACTTGTTTCAGGCGGGTATGATAATCTCATGTCTATTGCTGTGTCCACTCCAGGTGAGCTAGTGGATGCATCCGGAGTGACAGAGACGGCTGCAAGAAAGATGATTCAAGCGGCACGTGCAAATATGGATATGGGCTTTCAAACGGGCGAGGATCTGCTTGCTAAGCGTGATAGGGTCATCAAGATTCCGACAGGAAGCAGTAGTTTTGATACGATGCTTCATGGTGGCTTCGAGACGGGTGCAATTACTGAGTGTTATGGTCAGTATGGAAGCTCTAAGACCCAGATTGCACACATTCTCTGCGTGAGCTGTCAGGTGCATGAGCCTGATGCTGTTGCGGTCTTTATCGATACGGAGAATACATTTCGTCCAGAGAGAATCATTCAGATTGCTCAAGGGATGGGTCTGGATCCTGATGTAGTACTAAAGAATATTCGTGTTGCACGTGCTTTCAACTCAGATCATCAGATGCTTCTTGCAGAGAAAGTGGACGATTTGGTCAAGGAGGGAAGCAAGGTCCGGGTGATTGTTGTCGATTCGCTCACGGCTCATTTTAGGGCTGAATTTGTGGGTCGAGGAACTCTTGCTGAGCGTCAGCAGAAACTCAACAAGCATATGCACGTTCTAGCAAAGATGGCTGATCTACACAATGCCTGCGTCTATGTGACCAATCAGGTTATGGCGAAACCTGACGCATTCTTTGGAGATCCTACTGAAGCAATCGGTGGAAATATCGTTGCGCATAATAGCACGTTTAGGATATATCTTCGAAAGGGAAAGAAGGGGACTCGAGTTGCAAAACTTGTAGACAGTCCAAACCTTCCAGACACGGAGTGTATCTATCAGGTGACTGATTCTGGTATTATTGACGTATAAGTTTTTATACTCCTTTTTCTTTTCCCTGAATAGAAATATGAGGGGCACTGGCAGAGAGCATTCTTTGCTGGGTGTTTTTTTTAGAAAATGATTTCTTTGCAACAAGATTTCAAACAAGGACGCGTTTCCTTGAAGGTGAATTCCCTTGATGATCTCTGGTACCTCAGTCACATCATTTCTCCCAACGATTTAGTCAGAATGAAGACTGAACGAAAAATGAAGATTGGTGATGGTGAGAATGCAAAAATTACTCGAAAGACCGTAACTTTGACTCTTCAAGTTGAATTGGTGACTTTGCAGGAAGGTCAGTTACGGGTGAAAGGGCTTATCAGAGAAGGACCTGAAGATGTTCCCTTAGCGTCATACCATTCTTTTGGTGTTGGTCTTGATGATACACTCACCATTACAAAGCAGACCTGGCCCAATTACTTGAAAGAGAAACTCAAGGATGCACTTAACAACGCTGCAGAATCAGTTATCTTTGTAGTCTTTGATAGAGAACAGGCTTTCTTTTCCTTGCTTCGACAATCAGGTCTAGAACAGCTCTCAGCTCTCACTCACCAAGGTCAAGGCAAGAATTATCAGTCTCAAGAATCAGCGGTGTTTTCTGAACTCATTGCTGCACTTGATCAATTTGATTCTCAGTTTAAACCAGTAGGGGTTGTGCTTGCAAGTTCTTCATTCTGGAAACAGAACATAGAATCCATCCTGCCTGAGAAACTCAAATCAAAATCTGTTTTTTTAGAGACTTCTGAGATTGCCAAATCAACCGTTTATCACTTGCTTTCAAGACAGGAAGTGCATGCACTTCTTGCAAACCAGAGATTGCAAAATGAGGAAAGTTTTGTTCAGGAAGTGCTCGCACATCTTGACAAGGAAGAAGTTGCTTATGGTCTGGATGATGTGCGATTGGCAGCAGAATCAGGGGCAATCAGATCATTAGGAGTAACAGAGCAATTTTTGCAAAAAACAAGAGAGGAAAATACATATGAGGCTGTTGATGAGATTCTCAAGAAAGTGGATGGTATGCAAGGAAAGATACAATTTCTAAGCGCGCAAGATACTGCCAAACGGATTGATGGTTTGGGTGGTATTGTTGGTATATTACGATGGAAGATGAATTGATATTTCTTGATGAGCTGGTCTCACTGATAAAGCAGAAGAAAGAGCTTTCTCCTTTGGATGATGACTTTGTCAAGGAGGTCGTCCGCTCTTCGTCTTTTACGGTCGAGAAGAACTATGATTCTTTTGACCAGTTCAAAAGAAGTAAGCTCTGTAAAGAAATAGTATCTTCAGTAAGAAAACGACTCCGTGATATATATGGGCTTTTTCTGGAGAAACCTTTGTCTACTAAACATATAGACCGTCTCGAATCCATTGAAGCTACGTCTTTATTGTCGCTTCATAAGTCCACTTTAGAACGTGCACCCTACTACCCTTCCCTTTACCCTCTCTTGTTGGAGAAACTCCATGAGATGGGCTTAAAAAAGGATTATGTGCTTGCTGACATTGCCTGCGGATATAATCCTCTTGCCGTTCAGTTTCTTCCCGTTCGTCCAAAAGAGTACTTTGCCTGTGATCTTTCTTCAAAAGATATGGCTGCCATTGATTATTTCTTCAAGAAATTCGGTGTGAAAGGGGGCGCAGAGGCTTATGATGTGTTGGGCACTAGGTTTGAAGAGTTTTTTTCAGGAAAGAAATTCGATGTATGTTTCTTATTCAAGGCTTTGGACCCTTTTGAGCAAGTCAAGCGTCACGCATCAAAACGTCTTCTTTCATCTCTTCCAACCGAGTTTTTCGTAGTGTCTTTCTCCTTATTTTCCATTGGTGGAAAGACTCCGATTCCTGCAAGCAAACGATCTTGGTTTGAGAAATTCTGTCAGAAACAGTCTTGGGAATTCCAGACCTTGCAGATTCCTAATGAGCTCTTTTACCTTATAAAGACAGGAAAATAATTCGTTGAAACAAGTAGTAACTTTTTGTAACTATTCTAGTGAAGTTAAGAACAGTAACATATAAATAGTAGTTATTTTACATCCATTACTTGAAAGGGGTGAGTTCCTTTTGGAGGTAAAGTATGATTGTTAAAGAGGAATTTTTAAGCAAGTTACGAAGATATTTCTCTCTTAATTTGTATGAAGCAAAAGTATGGACTGCTCTACTTTCCCGGGGGGTAAGTACTGCTGGAGAACTTTCGGATATCGCAAATGTTCCCCGTAGTAGAAGCTATGATGTTCTAGAATCTCTCGAGAAAAAAGGTTTTGTCGTGATGAAGATCGGAAAACCGATCAAGTATATTGCAGTTCCGCCAAAGGAAGTTCTTGAACGGGTGAAGAAAAATTTAGTCACTCATACTGAGGATCATATCAAGAAGCTTGATGAGCTCAAAGGTACTGATCTTATTGATGAATTGAATTCGCTGCACACGCAAGGTGTAGAATTAGTTGAACCAACCGATCTTTCTGGCTCTCTTCGAGGAAGACTCAATCTGTATAATCACATCGAGTTTACTATTAGGAGTGCAGAGACTTCCGTGACGATGATGACTACCACTCAGGGTCTCGTTCGAAAAGTTGAAGGCCTCAAGCCGCTTTTAGAAGAGTTGAACAAACGGGGAGTAAACATTAGGATCGCTGCTCCTCTCAAGACTCCTGAAGCGCAGAAGGCAGCAAAGGATCTGGAAGGTATTGCAGAAGTGAGAAACATCGATCATATCAGTGCACGATTCATCGTAGTTGATGGTGCTGAAGTGATCTTCATGGTGATGAACGATGATGATGTACATCCGACCTATGATATAGGAATCTGGGTGAACACGCCATTCTTCGCTTCCGCTTTGGATCAGCTCTTTGGTCTTGCGTGGGACACACTAAAGGTTGCCAAATGATGACAACTTTTTTTTCTTTTCATAAGAAGTTTTTGATTTCGTTGGCGGAGGCAAAACGCCTTTTTGCCGCGTCTTTTTTTCTAGCTCAAACCAATTCTATTGAGGTTTTTATAGTATGAATAATCAAGCAAAACCACCTATTAATGAAGGAGAAGAACATACTGGCATTGTTGAGTCAGTAGGTGAGAAAGGGGATGGTATTCTTCGGATCAAAGGATTTGTCGTATTTGTTCCTGGAGTGCTGAAAGGGGATTATGTAAAGGTCAAGATCCAGAAGGTTCTTCCAAAAGTATCCTTTGGAACTCTTGTTGAGAAATTAGAGAAGCCAGCTAAACCTGTACTGCCTGTCTCTTTGAAGAAAGAGAAGCCAAAAGAGGATGTCTCTCATCTGCTTACCACTGAAGGTGATTCAGAAGATTTCGGTGGCGATGACGAAGAGGATGACGAAGACTTCTGATCAGGCTAACATTTATAAATAAAACCTGCTTCCTGACCTCTAGAACCTACTCTAAGGCCGTAAAGCGTATGCTTGCATTGTGGCTTTGGAACCGTTACGGCGGTACACTGGGTAAGAATAAGTGTGACAAAGATTTCGTATTCTTTTGATCACTGGAGCAAAAAAATGACTACAGAACAGAATGAAGACCTCTTGATTCCTAATGAGGATTACCTCAAAAGTGGTATTCACATCGGAACTAAGTTTAGAACAAAATACATGGAGAACTTTGTCTACAAGACAAGGTCAGATGGACTTTCCGTCCTTAACATCAAAGAGATTGATTCTCGAATCGGTGTTGCAGCAAATCTCCTGTCAAAGTATGATCCGCAAGATATCCTTGTAGTTTCCCGTCGAGAGAATGGTTGGAAACCAGTACGGATGTTCGCTAAAGCTACTGGCTGTAAATTCTTTGCAGGACGATATCCTCCTGGAATCCTTACCAACACTCAGCTAAAGAATTTCATGGAAGTGAAATTGATTCTCGTGACTGATATCGGTCCAGATAAGAACGCAGTTAAGGATGCTCTTGAGATTGGAATTCCTGTTATCGCACTATGTGATACCAACAACCAGACCAACAACATTGATCTTGTCGTTCCTTGTAACAACAAAGGAAAGAAAAGTCTTGGCTTGATTTTCTGGTTGCTTGCACGAGAATTCCTTGAGAAGAAAGGTCTCAAGAATAAGGGACAGGCTTTCGAATACGATCTTGATCAGTTCACTGATGAATAAGGGGTATTGCCTGTTCGATTTTTGGCAGCGTGATGTCTGCCAGTTTTTTTCCTTTTCCTTTTTCTTCCTTGAGTTGGATGCTTTTTATTCCTAGAGCTTTTGCTGCAAGGATTCCTGGTTCGTTGTCATCGATCAGAAGACAGTCTTTGTACGAGACGCCAAGTCTTGTCGCTGCCATTCCAAGCATCTTAGGATCTGGTTTCGCGACTCCTGCATCATCCACGCTTACGATGGTGTCAAAGTAATGGGTGAGGTGATTCTTTCGAAGAAGCTGAATGGTGTATGCTCGTGGTGAATTGGTGACGATGGCCATCTTGATGTCTTGCTGCTTGAGTTTCTCAAGAAGTTTGATGGCCCCGGGAAATGGTCGTATCTCATGGAACCGAAAGAGCCAGAAATAGGCCTTATGAAAGAGCATCTCAACAGGAGTGATGTGGAGATTCTTCTCGTGTTCAAGCCAGGTAAGGATGTGTTCAAGACTGATTCCGCCAAGTGATTCCTTCTCTGCCTGAGTAAGTGATACTCCTTTTCGCTCCAGAAGGGAAAAGAGATAGCCATTGATAGCTGGCTGACTATTGATGATGGTACCGTCAAAGTCAAGAAGTACTGCTTTGGTCACTGTGTTCTTCCTCTTCTATGCCTAGATTGGTGATGGTGAAGTAGATGGTCTTTCCTTCTTCAATGCTTCGATGTTTCTGGATGACTGCACTTCGCTTTCCTTCTATTTTTCGCAGCTCTATAAGACATTTGCTCTGATACTTAAGCAGATCTCCTCCAACGATGTTCACCTTGTCTTTCTGTTCAAAATCGGAGTAGACTTGATTGGTTACCAGAATAGGGATGTTGCTTTTTCTGGCAATCTCTGTGAGTGCTGAAAGCTGCATACCAAGCTGCTTATTGACTTCATAGATTTTTTTTGTCTGTCCGATTTCAAGACGATAGAGCATGGCTATAGAATCAACGATGATAGCTCCAACATCCTTATTGATGAGGTCCTTGAGCTTCTCAAAAGCTTTCCTTTGTTCGGCAAAAGTCGTTGGTTTGAGCAGGATGATATTCTTGAGTGATTCTTTATAATTATCAGTAAGTTGTCTGAATCGGGAAAGAGAGAATGATCCTTCCGTATCTACATAGATGACTTTCTTTCCAGAGAGCTCTTTAGCAAAGATAAGACAGAGATTGGTCTTTCCGCTTCCTGAAGGTCCATAGATGGTAGTGATGACCTCTTTCTCGTATCCGCCTTCTAAAAGCCAGTCTAAGGCTGCTGAACCGGTGCTAACTTTAGTGTCCATGGTGATTATACTCTTGAGATACCTTCAAAGAGGCTTTGCAGTCCTTCCTTGAATGTATCTTGTTCTGCGATATGATGATGGGTACTAGGATGTACCAGCCAGGTCTCATTGTTATCGGGATGGCAGAATATCACGGTGAGCTGTTTATGATTCTTAAGCTCATCCCACTGGTCGATAAGTGCATCAAAATTTGCTTTGGTATTTGGTGCGACAATAACTTCCAAGGAATCTGTCAGTGCAGAGATGCTTTTGTTGATGTCATCATCGATGAGGTATCTGATATCTCTTTGTTTCTCTTTGACGAGAATCTCATGATCTCTTTCTTCAAGAGAGACAATATTTCTTTTCATGCAATCCTTGAATTTGATGTAATGTTTGCACCATTCAAAAAGTTCCATCTTCTTCTCTCCGCTCATACCATAAAAGAATAGCAAAAGGTATGAGGCTTCCGATACTGTATACGATTCCTAGTACTGCAGGTTGATGTTGTGTGCCGATATTTATGAGTTGTGATACTTTGTTTGCCTGATTGGTGATGAGAATGCTGGTCACGATCGCACTTACGGGAATGATCATGCTTAGGATGAGGTGATGGTGCAGCTCTAGATTTTCTACGTCTTTCATGAGGATGCTAGCAATAGAGCCGAAAATGATTCCGATGATAAAAATGATGATGACTGCCCCTCCTGTTGACATGAAGATAAGAAAGGGTTCGATAAGCCAAGTACCCATGACTGCTCCAAGAAAAGAGATGAGAAGAAGTATCCAGTAGAGCGCTTTCTCAAGAAGGATGATTCTTGGGTGCTTCTTGTTTTCTGCTTCCTGAAGCACCTGTTTTGCATGCTCTATTTCTTCCTCGCTCCAGCCTTTTGCCTGCAGTTTGAGCGTGTTGATTTTCATAGAAATATTCAAGAAACCCGAATTTATAAAACTAGCTCTTATGCACTCGTAGATTCATCCATCTGTTCTGGTTCTTCGTCGTCTGGATGGATGAGTGCTGCAGTCTTTACTGCATCTTCTGTTGTAAGACGCATGATTCGAAGTCCTTGGGTGTTTCTTCCAATTGAGCTGATCTGGGAGATGCCGGTCCGGATGACTATTCCTTGTTTTGAGATAAGAAGGATCTCTTCATCTCCATTGACTGCTTTCATGCTGACTACTGACCCATTACGCTCGCTGCAGATGATGTTTCGAACTCCTTTTCCTCCTCTGTTGATGAGTCGGTAGTCGATGACGGGACTTCGTTTTCCATAGCCATTTTCAGTAACGGTAAAGACGGTCTGTTCATCCTTGACGATGGCCATGCCGATGACCTCATCATTCTTTGAGAGTGTGATTCCTCGTACTCCCCTACTGGTTCGACCGATTGGTCGTGCATCCTGTTCCTTGAACCGGATTGCTTGGCCCTGTTTGGTAGCGAGAAGGATGTTTTGTTTCCCATCTGTTCTGACAACTGACATGACCTGATCTCCTTCATCTAAGGTGATTCCAATGATTCCTGTCTGTCGAGGTCTTGAATAGGCGTCAAGTCCAGTCTTTTTGATGATACCTTTCTTGGTTGCCATGAGAAGATACTGGTGTTCGTCAAATTCCCGAACGGGGATGACTGATGCAACCTGTTCATCCTGCTCAATGTTGATAAGATTGATGATGGCTTTTCCTTTGGCCTGTCGTGATCCTTCAGGGACCTTATAGACCTTGAGCCAATGGACCTGTCCCTTGGTGGTAAAGATAAGAAGATAACTATGGGTGCTTGCCACGAAGAGATGTTCTACGATGTCCTCTTCTTTCATGCTTGTTCCGATGACTCCTTTTCCTCCTCTGTTCTGGAGACGATAGGTATCTGTTGAGAGTCGTTTGATATAGCCTGATTTGGTGATGGTGACCACTTGTTCCTCTTCTGGAATGAGATCTTCATCATCTATATCCTCATCTTCGACATCCAGAATGGTTGTTCTTCTTTGATCACCATACGTGTCTTTCATCTCAATGAGTTCGTCTTTGATAATCTGTCTGACTCGTTCCTCATGGGCGAGGATATCTTTGAGATCTGCAATGAGTGCGAGTGTCTGGTCGTAGTCTTCTCTGATTTTTCCTTGTTCAAGATTGGTAAGCTTTTGAAGCTTCATATCAAGGATTGCCTGCGATTGCTCATCGGAGAAATCATATTGTGCGATAAGTTCTTCTTTTGCCGTCTGTGCTGATGATGCTTTTTTGATTAGAGCGATAACAGCATCGATGTGGTCAAGTGCCTTAGTGAGTCCTTCAAGAAGGTGAGCCTTCTTCTCTGCCTTGCCAAGATCATAGGCGGTTCTTCTGGTGACCACTTCTTTTCGGTGCTTGATGAATTCTTCAAGAATTTCCTTGAGCCCAAGGACTTTTGGCTGTCCATCAACGATGGATAGGAAGATGATTCCCATAGTGGTCTGTAATCGTGAGTGTTTGAAGAGTTGATTCTTGACGACATCAATAGATGCATCTCGTTTGAGCTCGATGACGATTCGCATTCCTTTTCGGTCAGATTCATCTCGGATACCGCTGATGCCTTCGATCTTCTTGTCTCGGACTCCTTCAGCAATCTGCTCAAGAAGCATTGCTTTGTTGACTTGATAAGGTATCTCTGTAACGATAAGAGCGGGTCTTCCTTTGATCTCTTCCTCCTTGATGACGGATCTGATCTTGATTTTTCCTCGTCCTTGCTTGAATGCGTTAAGAATACCGTTCTTTCCTAGAATTTGTGCTCCTGTTGGAAAGTCTGGTCCCTGAACATATTGGGTGAGGTCAAGCACTTCAATGTCTGGCTGATCGATAAGAGCGATTGTTGCATCAACGATCTCATTAAGATTGTGCGGTGGGATATTGGTTGCCATTCCAACAGCGATACCATTTGATCCATTGATGAGAAGATGAGGTAATTTTGTAGGCAGGACTGTTGGTTCTTCAAGGCTATCATCAAAGTTTGGTCGAGTATCGACGGTCTCCTTTTCTATATCTGCAAGGAGTGCGTTAGAGATTTTTGCCATCTTGGCTTCAGTATAACGCATTGCTGCTGCGTTATCTCCATCGACACTTCCGAAGTTTCCTTGTCCTTTGACAAGAGGATATCGTAATGAGAATTCTTGTGCCATACGCACTAATGAATCATAGACTGCCGTGTCTCCATGAGGGTGATACTTACCAAGGACCTCTCCTACGATTCTTGCGCTTTTCTTGAAGGGTTTGTTGCTAGTAAGCCCCATCTCATTCATAGCGAAAAGAATCCTTCGGTGGACTGGTTTGAGACCATCACGGACATCAGGCAATGCTCGTCCGATAATGACAGACATGGCGTAGTCTAGGTACGCTGTTTTCATCTCCTCTTCAACGACGGCATTGATGATTTTTTCTTGAGAAGGAGGTGTTTTTTCTGCTGTATTTTGGTCCTTTTCTGTCACAGGAAAATAGAATATTCCGGGGTTTATAAGTCTTACTGTAATCCTTTAAATTCTTCGTTCTCAAGCGCTATGAGAGATGATTCGGTCTCGGTTTACGGTGAAGGTTTTACCGCAGTAGACGCACTGTTTTTTCTTGCCGATAATCTCTTTTCGTGGTTGATATTTCATGCGTTGTCGACAGTTTGGACAACTGAGAATGAGCATCATCTTTACAGATAGTTCTCCTCTTCTTCCAAGGTTGACTTGTCGTCCTGATCCTTCCCTTCTTCTTCATGTTCTTCTTTTCGAGAAGGAAGCGTGTGGGTGTCAAGTCTTTTTGAGATTTCTTCAATCTTTTCATCAACGGTTGAGAGGAACTGTTTCTCTTCTTCTATCTCTTCTTCAGATTTATGTTTAGTGATTGGTCCAATGGAAGTATTATCGAATATTTCTTCGTGATCTTTTCCTTCTGACGATGAGACCACTTCAAGATTTCCTAGCTGTTGTTGGACGGCTTCATCTCTTGCCGCCTGTATCTCTGCTCTCTTTCCTTCTTCTTTTGCTTTGAGTGCAGCAAAGATATCTCTGATTTCCTGGTCTCCTTCCACGTCGAAGTAGTTGAAGAATTTATCGGTAATGCGAAGAATATAGCTCCGTCCTTCTTCATCCTTGGTGATGAACTTCTGCTTGACAAGATGCTTGATGTGATCATAGGCACTTTGTCCTCTCATGTGGATGATGTCTGCTTGAAGAACTGGACTCTTATAGGCAACGACGGCAAGTGTCTTAAGAAGTGGTGCAGGGAGTTCAGTCTCGCTGACTATTTTTTTGATATACTCTGTATACTGCCCTCGAACAGTCATCTTCCATTTACCGTTGTGCTCTTCAACGACGAGACTTCCCTTTCGTTCCTGAAATTCTTGGTGGAGCTCAGTGAGGACCTTCTTGACTGGAGACGGTTTCTCTTCACAGTAGTCTGCGATGTCCTCCACAGCGAGTCCTTTTCCAGAAGCAAAAAGAAGTGCTTCTACTTTATTTTTCAGATCACTCATTTTAGCGGTATTAAGCCAAGGCGTATTTGTTCTTTTCTTTCTTGACTTTCTTCTCTTTGATCAGTGCTTCAAGGAACTTTTCAGTGAAATCTTCTGCAAGCCCGATCTTTTGGCTGATAGTTGATTTGTCTTGTGGTTCCTTGAGAGTAAGAATGATTGCATTTCTGGTCATCGCATTGAAGTTTCGAACTAGTCCTTCATTTTGACTGGAGAGTGCCTTGTGTTGTACTCCGACTTCGTGGAGTTTTGAGAGAAGATCATTAAGCCAATGGGTGATATCTTTATCTTCCATGCTAAAAGCTGGAGGACTGATAACTTCAACTGATGCTGGTGAGAAATTCATGCAGAGCCAAGTGAGCTTTTCTATATCATTTACCTTGAGTTCTGCTTCGCAGATGGCTGAGAACATTCCTTCTTCAATCTCTTGAGCAGGCTCGAATTCTTCTTGCTGAACAGTGATTTCTTCGTCAGTTTTGATATTCTCAAGATATGCTTTTATAGTCTGTTCAACATGATCTTTTGGTCGTCCGATAACTTCGAATATGGTTCGGACGATGATTGGTTCAGGACCTTGTTCAGGTTTTGAAGATGCCATGCTGGTGTTTAACCGCTGGGGTTTTATAAATTTATTGCTCCTTGAGAAGCAGGTAAGCAGAACCCGCTAAAACCCCTCCAAAAAGCAGGTACAGGGATTTTCTTTCAAAAATGGTTTTGTCTATTTTTGCTGGTTCTTTGGAGTCATTAGTTAGAACCATTTCAGGAACTATACTTTTTCGGGTGCTATTTTCAAGAGTGAGGAGTACTTCTTTTTGAGGTACTGTTTTTTTCTGTGTTTTTGTTGAAGTGACATTAGGAATGGTGGTTACCTTTTTCGTATCTGTTCCGTCGGTGATGCTGGTGATAATTGCCCCTCCTTCATAAGGAATCTCTAGTATGGTCGTTTTTTCTCCGGCTTCAAAAACCATTTCCTTGCTGGTATGGTTTCCAGTACTCACTTCGATCACGAGGGGGTTTTCCTGTCTGGTACGAACGTACCAACTAAGGGTGTCAGTGAAATATTTTTGTTTAGTGTAGGTGTTGATGATGTCAAGTGAAGATTCTTTTTGTTCTAAGAGAATGGTTTTATTGGCTGATAGTCCTAGTCCTTCAACTGACAGGATGGCTTGCTCTTCTTGCAAGATCGGAAGAAGGGTGGTGATAGTTACTTTACTTTCTTTTTTTTCTAATTTTATTTTTTCTGAGCTGATGATCTTTCCTTGTTGATTTTTGAGATCGATAGTGATTACTGATGATTTGCTGTTTCCTCGATATGCTAAGATTTCTGCCTCAAGTAGATCTTCTTGCTGCTCAACTTTGATGATATCAAGAGATGGTTCTGTCTGTTCATCGACTTTCTCTTCAGCTGTTCCTTTGAGAAGGATAAGTTCTTCTCGTTCCTGTTTGCTGCAGTTATCATTTGCAATTGCGTGAACAAATGCTCCTTGTTCAGGAACTTGGATTGTTTGGAAGGTATGTTTTTTTGTATCGATATTGGTAGTGGTACGTTTGCCTTTGATGCTGCTGCCATTAAGCGTTTCGATCCAGTAGGTGATTTCAAGTGAGTCAGGAATAGGGTTGATGGAAAAATCCATGAGCAGCTGTTCTCCTTTCTCAAAGACTCGTTTGTTGAGATTGAGCGAGAATTCTTCAAAGCAGATGGGTTGAGCTGAGATGTTCTCTTTTTCTTCTTGCTCGCAGATGACGGGAAGAACCCATTCCTCTGTCTTGTTGAGATAGGTAAAGGTGATGCTATAATTTCCGCTCTTGACAAAATTACAGGATCCTGTCTTGCTTTCTGTATATTTTTTTATTTCTTTGTTGACGATGATGGCTTTGTCATTGCAGGTAGTGGTGTAGTTGAATGCTATGGCTTGGGACTCGGTGGTGTAGTTCTCCCGTTGGAGGTGAAAGATTGATTCTTGGAGTGTTCCACAGATGGGTTGTGCAACAAGTTCAACAGAAAAGGACTCGTTGTCGATGTTGATGCTTGTTGCTTGCGCTGCCCAAGAGATGAAGAGAAATAAAGACATCCAAAGCAGCAGTTTTTTCATATTTTTTTGATGGTGTCTAACGGCTTTATGTACTTGTTTGCGGGCTTTTCGGATATGTTTCGAAAAAACGTTGTACCTTTTAAGGAGTAAGAAAATTTTTAATACTGTGTTTTCGTTGTCTTAACTAAAAAGGGGTTGAGGAATGGGCTTATTAGATATGTTCAAGAAGAAGTCTCAAGAGATGACAGGTAGTGCTGGTTCTCTAGACGATCTTCCTCCAATTCCTCAGAATCCATTTTCTTCAGATCAAGGCGATTCCTTTTCACAGATGGATGGCCTTCCGCCTTTGCCTGGCCAGAGCGCTTCTCAGACGTCTGAACCGGCAGGATCTCTTTTGATGGATGATCCACTTGATTCCTCTTCCTCGCTGCCTGAGCCCGGTTTAGAAGTTCCTCAACCTGATGAGTCTCCTGACTCAAATGAAGCTTCTCAAGAAGGGCTCAACGCAGCTTTGCCCGATGAAGGTAAGATCGACGACCAGCAATCAGCGCCATTGAATACTGATGACTTAGAAATCCCCTTCCTTCCAGAGGCACAAGAAGAGCCTTTGGATAATCCGCAACCATCTTTTGATGCAGACGTCCTCAATGAATCTTTGCAGGAACCCGAGCCTGTAAAAGAGGAATCAGATTCATCAGCAGATGAACAGAACCAATCCCCAGACCAGATGGATTTCTCGGCTGAGGTCCCTCTGGATGAAGAGGTAGGTGATGCTTCTTTCTCGCAAGGAGGTAAAGATTCTTATGAAGATGAGGAAAGTGAAGATGACGATCAAAAAGAATCTCTTCCTGATTTCTCTGACCTTCAAGAGGATCTCTCTGGCGTTGACAAAGGCGAGCAACTTGCTTATAGTTCTGGCCCGTCAGTTGATGTAACGACAGAAAGTCTGTTGCTCAAGAGTATTTTCGTAGAGAAAGAACATTACGCAAACATTCTTTTCTCCTTGAAAAGGGTGAAGGAGGACCTGCAGAATTCAGGTTCAGAACAACGAAAACTATCCCACATTGATATGAAGTTAGCTAAAGAGTATGGAAAGCTCAGTGGCTTATTGGAGAATGTCAATGAGAATCTTATGGTTATAGAACATATCGTTTCAAACGAACAATTTTAGGTGTAAAAATGGAAGAAAAATCTCCGGTATTCATTAAGATCGACAAGTATCGTCAGGTGCTTGATGTTGTTGATGTGCTGAAAAAGCAAGTTGATGATGTAAGATCTACCTTGCAGCAGATCAAACAGTTAAAGACACAAGAGGAGGAAGAGATACGGATTTGGGAAGCAAACATTGCTGAAGTAGAGAAAAAAATTCTCTTTGTTGACCAGACCCTATTTGAACCGGAATAGAAAATGAGTGATCAAGACCATCCCTTCTTCGTGAGGATATCGGCGCCAGACATGCTTCGCGTCTCTTTATTAGAGTCATCAAAATTGGTGCTTCATGGTCTTCAATCATACTACAAGGTCTCTTCGATTCGTAAGAAAAAAACAGAATCTTTAGAGATGCTCAAGAGTGAAGTCAAGGAACTGGTTCTTCTCATGGGAAAATTAGAGAGTATGCTTCCATATCAGGATATTCTCACTAAAGAATTGATGCCGACACAGGCGAAGATGTCAAAAGGTTCTCGTCCAAAACAGACGATGACCAATGCACAGAAGGAAGTAGTGGCAACTGATGTGACTCCTTCTTTTAGTGAGATTGATCGCCTTAACAGGGCTCTGGCTTCTATTGAAGAGAAGCTTAATCGCATCGGATAGCTCTCCTCTCCTTCTGGATAGATTTTTAAAGGAACTCTTATTTCTGAGTACTAGTCTCGATCGTTCCAAAATTTTTCATATGCGGGGATGCCGGAGCGGTCAAACGGGACAGACTCAAGGCATTTGAGTGATGAGTGTTGCTTTTTGCAATGCGATGACTACATCTATGTGAGCAATCTGTTGGCACATGCCTTCAAGGGTTCGAATCCCTTTCCCCGCATCTTTTTCTGAAAAACAAGGCATCTCTCCTTTGTCTCAAGTATTTCTTCTAGCTAAAGAACAATGCAATGTCTGCTGCGATAAATTCCAAGAGGATATTAAGAAATGGTATAAGTGAAAGGATAATTGCCATTCTATATTTTTTATTTTTGAGACTGAACCAGCTTGCCGCACTTGAAATAGTGAGTACGAAAGGATATGTCAAGAGGTTGTAATAAAGAATGTTTGCGACAAGTATGTTGTCTGTTGGTAACGTTGAAACTTCTTGAGTGAGAAAAATGATCATAATGACTATAGGTATAAGAAAGATACCCCATATTCCTGTAAGTATGAAGACGATTTGGTGACTAATTTTCTCAAGTGTTCTTTCATCCATTTTAGTGATAATTTCTCTCTTCGTAGAGCTCTCCTAAATGCTTTTCTCGTTCGTATTCGAATCGCTTATGGTCATCCATGAACTCTTTGAAGAGGGTTTCAAGGTGACTTGCTCCTAGATGGTGGGGCACGATGACATAATCCGCTCCGAGCTCGTAGAGTTCTATAGCCTCGTGTCGTTCTTCTACTGTTAATATTATGATGCCCCTAGGATTTAAGTGTTTGTAATTTTGAAGGATAGTTCTATTGATGATTGCATCAGGAATAGTTGATATGATCATGTTCATATCCTTAAAGTCAAATTCGCTTAAGAATTCAATGTTAGACACGTCTCCAAAGATCGCCTCTTTATGTTCCTTTTTGAGTTTTCGTATGATTTCTGGATCCTGATCCACAATCAGATAGGTGAGTCCCGTATGTTGTATTTCTCTAAGAACATGAGGTCCGATTCTTCGGTATCCGAATATGCCAATATCATGTTTTTGTCCTTGAATGCCCTGTAATGAATCTTTTACTTTTTTCTTTTCTAGTTTTTTGAAGAGTGGTCCAAAAAGGGAATAGAGCTTTTCTCCATATACTACAAGATAGGTTGAACCAGTAATGGTGATGATGGCGATGAGGGTGACGAGGGAAAGTTCATGAATGCTAAGTAATCCTGCTTTTTGACCTAGTAATACGAGAATGATGGAGAACTCACTGATTTGACTGACTGTAAGTCCTGCTAAGAATCCTGTTCGCGATGAGTATCCAAAAAAAGTGATAAGTACGAGGACAATAAGAGGGTTTCCGATAAGAACAAAAAGAGATAAGATGATTGCCTGCGGCGCTATTGGTCCTAATGTCTGGACAATATAGCTCCATTCACTCCCAAATACGATTGCTGTATCTGGTGCTGGTATTAGCTGTGTTCCTAAGAATACAAAGAACAAGATGATGAAGAAATCTCTAAGAGGTTTGATTCTGCTACTTATCTCTTGCTGATAAGGTGTACTTGCTAGCACTATTCCTGCTAGGAGTGCTCCAATTTCTAAGGAAAAACCGATGGCCTCAAAGAGAATAGAAATGCCAAAACACCAAGCAAGTATGAAAAGAAAGTTCAGTTCTTTAAATGGTGTGATTATTTTTAGTAATTTCGAGAGAAACGGTTTTGCTCCAAAAAATATTCCTAAAATACAAATAACTCCTAAGACTACGGTTTGCACGATTAAGGTCCAGGATCCTGAACCCTTTGAAAGAGTGCCAATGATCATAAGGATGATAACTGCTACGACGTCTTGAACGAGTAAAAATCCTAGAGATATTTTTCCATAGAGTTGCTCAAGTCCTTTCTTATCTGAAAGCAATTTTACGATGATAATGGTGGAACTAAATGTCAATGCTACAGCTACCAGCAATGCAGGTATCCAGGACATTCCTAATAATAGATTAAGTAGCACTCCAAAGATGGTGGTGAAAACAATTTGTCCAATACCAGTAATTAGGGAAATAGTTCCTACTTCTTTGATTAGCTTAAAATTGAGTTGAAGTCCCACAATGAAGAGCAAAAAGGCAACGCCTATATGGGAAAAAACTTCGTAGCTTTCAGGATTTGATAATAGGTTAAAAAATATAGGTCCAGCAACAACTCCTGTTAGGATGTATCCTACTAGGAGGGGTTGTTTTATTCTGTTCATAATCAAGGATGTGATAAATGTAACAATGAGAATAATTGCTAGTTCAGCAAATAATGAAGCCATACGCTTTTATTTATAAACTTCCTTTAAGAATGTTGTGAATAATTCTTGATTTGACTTGTTTCTTAAGTTTCCTTTTTATCTTGAAAAGTTCAGTTTCTTAGATAACTAGAATTTGGTAGCCTTTCCCTTCAAGCAACTTCAAGAACTCATCAAGTAATCCTTCTTGGTATCCTGGACACCAGCTTGCAACTAGCAAAGTTTTCCCTTTTTCATAGAGGGGGAATTCTCGACATGCTTTAGGCCGTTTCTCATAGACCGAGCAGGCGTTGTTGTTATCAAGATGCATACAAGGTGGCGTAAGGTTGATGAGTCCTTCTGTTGTTCCGAAAAGTTCTGCTTCCTTTTCTGAGACTGGCAAGTACCCTCTTTTGCAGCACTGTGCTTTGCACGCACGCATGCAGAACGGACCAAGACTATTCCTAGCCGTATCCACGAGAGAAGCCTCTTCCACGAAACCAATCCTTTTCCCAGTTCTCTCTAAGAACTTTTATTTAAACTAGATGGAAAAGTCTATTCATAGCGTAGTGCATCGACGGGTTTGAGCTTTGATCCTTGGTATGCCGGTATAATTCCTGATGCTATCCCTATCACTACGGATACGGAAAGTGCAAGAACGATGGAGTTGAGTGAGACAAAGGTCCCTCCTCGAAGAATTGCCGTCTCTCCGACAAGTGCTGACAGGCTTCCTGAAAGAATGATTCCCAGGACAATTCCCAAGACTCCTCCAACAAGACCGATGAGTGCCGCATTGAGCAGGAAGATGGACATGATATCTTTATTTCTTGCCCCGATAGCTTTCATGATACCGATTTCTTTTGTCTTTTCAAGGACTGAGGTGAACATAGTGTTGGCGATTCCCACTGCACCGACGATGAGTGAGACTGCAGCAATTGCAAGAAGAAAATTGTTCATTGATGACATCATCTCTGTTCTGGTCTCCTGTGCGAGTTTGCTTGATGTCAAAGAAAAGTCTTGAGTCTTTTCTGTTACGTGTCTGGTTAGACGTAGCTTCTCTTCGATCTTATCCATAGTTTCTTCAAGCTGATCTTCATCCTTTATTTTGATGACGATGGTGTCATAGACTCCATTTTCCTTGTCGTCAAGGACTTGGTATGCTGATTGGATGGGCATATAGATGCTTGTTGAGGTGTCATCGAGAATACCTACGACTCGAAAGACATTATCTTCGATAGTAACCATTTGATTGATTCCGATTGGTTTGTCAAAATAATCCTCTGCTAGTCTTCCTCCTATCACAATGACATTGGAGTCTGCGGAGTCAAGCATTCGACCTTCAGCAATCTCATCGGTAGTAATTCTTGACCAAACCTTTTGGTCTACACCTGTAAGCTGGACGCTCCCTGATTTTCCCAGATAGGTCACTTCAACGTTTCCGCTGATTTGTGTATCAATAAGATCTATGTCTGGTATGCTCTTGAGTGCAAGGACATCTGTCCTTTCAAGGGTCGGTTCTTCATCTGTAGCTGAAGCTGCG
>JAGQJW010000020.1 GCA_020430425.1 Nanobdellota archaeon
TTCTGCTCGATAGAGATGGCAGGACTCAGACCATCAATACTATCAACATCGGGCTTGTTCATCAAAGAAAGGAACTGTCTGGCATAGGCTGAGAGGCTCTCGACATATCGTCGTTGTCCTTCTGCATAGACCGTATCAAAAGCAAGAGTGGACTTTCCAGAGCCTGAAAGACCGGTAATGACGATGAACTTATCTCTAGGCAGCTCTAGGCTGATATTCTTGAGATTATGTTCACGAGCTCCTTTGATGATGATTTTATCCTGCATGTGTTCCTCTTAATTGGCTGATAAGTATGAGAAAAGACTGGAAGTTTATTTATAAGGGTTATGCAGGAATGACCTGTGGAAAAATCTTATATACTTTTGAAAAGAGATGATGTTGTATCTGTTGAGGTCAAAATGAGAAAAGATATCAAGATAGTATTCATCCACGGCAATGAGACTGAGGATTGGGGATATTTCTGGGCTCCTTGGGTGAAAGAACAGTTGGATGCGCTTGGACTTCACACTGAGTTTCACACCATGCCTGATGGCATCTTGGCTCGAAAGGAGTTCTGGCTTCCGTTCATGGAAGAAGTGCTTAAGATTGATGAGCATACGCTGATTCTTGGTCATTCTAGCGGTGCAACAGCGGCCTTGTATTATGCGCAGCGTCACAAGATCTTCGGTTCGGTCCTTCTTGCTCCTTGCTATACGGATATGGGTATTGAGGAGGAACGTCTTTCAGGCTGGTATGATGACGAATGGGATTGGAAGAAGATAAAAGAGAATCAGGAACAGATTGGTCTGCTCTATTCCTTGGATGATGATGTCATCCCTAAAGAAGAATTCTTTTTCATCAAAGATCATATTGCTCCTGACTTGGTCTTTGAATTCAATGACAAAGGTCATTTCATCAGCGAAGATGCCTTTCCAGAAGTCATTGATTGCATCAGAAAGATTCTATCCTGCTAGGATGCTTGCAACGTGTCCTGCTTGAGCACTCAATCCAGTGTAGATGGCAAGCAATCCTACTAGGGTGAATCCGATGATTAGTTTTATCCAGATGATTTTTTGGAGTCTCTTGCTCTTAAGAAACTGGTAAGGTATCATTCCGATACTTGATAGGCCAGCTAGTGCAAAGAGTGCTGCTGATGCAAGCGGTGATCGGGTGAGTTGATTGCTGTAGATGACACAAGCACTTCCAAGAAGGAATACTCCTCCTATTCCTGCAAGAAAGACTGATGGTTTTCTATAACTTTTTGTAAGGAGGGTGATTCCTGCTACAAGAGATAAAAATGAGAAGACAAGATATCCTACACCAAACACTTCTATGTATTGTTCAGGAATGGGTGTAAAAGCATAGAGTCCAAGTCCGAAGATGCCTGCAAGGAATCCTAGAACTGAAAAGATGATGCCGTAGTTCTTTTCTGTCTGGAAAGAGATTTTTTTCTTTGCGTCAAAGAGGTATGCTGCAAAGAGAAGAGCACCTGTGCCGATGAGAAGAAGACCGAATGCTAAAGGATTGTATGCCATGGTATCACGGTTTGTTCCTTGCCCGTTTTCCTTAATAAATATTTCCTTAATAAATATCTATTTAAATCAGAACTGTTCAAGCAAGTGCAATGAAGAAAGTGACTACTCCTCTAGAAGGTCATCCTCATAAGGTGCTTCCCACTCTCAAAAGGGAACTTGGATTGTTTCATGTCACTGCTTATGGCGTAGGACTTATTCTTGGTGCAGGTATCTATGTACTTGCAGGAAAGGCTGCGGGAGTTGCTGGAAATGCAGTGTGGCTCTCTTTTCTTATCGCAGCGATCGTTGCAGCACTTACTGGTCTCAGCTATGCTGAACTCTCTTCTCGCTTCTCAAAGGATTCAGGAGAATTCTATTATGTGATGAAAGCGATGGGAAAAAATATTGGACTTCTCGTGGGAAATCTGGTCATCTTTGCAGGAATCATCTCAACATCTGCGGTGGCCTTAGGTTTTGCTGGTTATTTCTCTTCTTTGTTCTCCTTGCCTGATATTTTGGGTATTGCCCTTGTTGCAACTGTTCTTTTCTCCTTGGTCAATTTCATGGGTATCAAGCAGGCTGCTTGGTTGAATGTAGTGTTCACTGCTATTGAAGTGGGTGGGCTCCTGTTGATCATCGGTCTTGGAAGCCGTTTTATTGGTAGCGTCAATTATCTGTCTTTTCCTTCTTTGCAAGGAGTCTTCTCAGCATCTGCCTTGGTCTTTTTTTCCTTTCTAGGATTCCAGAGTATTGTCAAGCTTTCAGAAGAGACAAAAAAGCCTGCAAAGACCATCCCTAAAGCACTGCTTCTTTCTATTCTCATAACGACTATCATCTACATCCTGATTGGCGTTTCTATTGTAAGTGTCATGGATTGGCAAGCACTTGGGGTGTCTGCTTCACCTTTGGCTGATGTTGCCGCTGCAGTAATGGGAAGTAAAGCATTTGTTCTCCTTGCAATCATCGCTCTTTTCTCAACAGCAAACACGGTACTGATCGGTCTGATCTCTGTATCAAGAATAATTTATGGGATGGGACGTGAGCATTCCCTGCCAAGATTCTTAGGAAAGATTCACGAAAAGACCAAGACTCCTCTCAACTCGATTGTTGTAGCGACTGTTCTGGTGCTCCTGTTTATATTGATGGGAGACATCTCTTTGATTGCAAACACTACTAATTTTGTCGTCTTTGTCATTTTCATCTTTGTCAATCTCTCAGTTATTCTCTTACGATTCAGATCAGCTCCTGCAAAAAGCAAGAGTCGGTTCAGTATTCCTCTCTCTATTGGAAAGATTCCTCTTCCAGCAGTGCTTGGAATCCTTGCTTCCCTTTTCATGATCTGTCAACTGGATGGTCAGGTGCTGTTGTTAGGATCTGCTCTTATCGTAGTGCTCTTGCTGATCCAGTGGTTGATGGGTTTCTTTAGAAAATTGAGATGATCAGAGTTCTCGAAGGATATATTTCTCTTCTACTTTTCCGTTCTTAAAGACGATACCTTCAGCCTTGAGCATGGCCAGCTTTCGTTTCTCTCCTCCTGCATAGCCACCAAGATTGCCATCGCTTGAGATGACTCGATGACAGGGTACATCAGGAGCATAAGGATTCTTGTTCATGACCTGTCCGATGGCTCGATACGCTCGAGTGCCCACGGCATGAGCAAGAGCTGCATAGGTGGTCACTTTTCCTTTTGGTACCCTAAGAAGTTTAGCGTAGACGGCATGGGCAAAGCCCTCTTTTTTAGGGAGTTTAAAAACCATATCTTCTTTGAAGGGGTAATTATTTATATGACTATCTGAAAAAAAGAAGTAGTGAATATCAAAAAAATTCTTTTTTCAGGCCTTTTTTCCTTAGCGGTCTTGGGTGGACTACGGGCTCAGACTACTGCTTGGGATCAATTCGAGCAGGAATTCTACTCATCTAGGGAAGAAGATACTAGACTTTCAGCAAATACGGGTCCTCTAACGATGTACTATGTGCATATTGAGAAAAAGGAATTCCTGAAACAATTGGATAGTCTTGCAAAACATGCTGATAAGGAAGAGGCTTTCATCTACGTGCCAAAGATCCAGACTGCTTTTGAATATGGCATCAATGAGACCGATTCAAGCGCATACACTTCTGAGTATGTCTTCACGTATCTTGCTGCAGCGTATGATACTCTTGAAGAATATCATTTCCACCCGTATCTAGATGATCCTTCAGTCATCCAGAAGGCTCCTAGCGGTAATGATAGATATAATTATCTGCTTGATTATGTGGATGGAATGGTCCTCAATCCTCGATTCACTCTTTCTGCACATCACACCTCTGCTTATGGATTGACTAGTTATGTGCTTTATGACAGAAGTAGATTATTTCAGGCTGTAAACTATGCAAGAAGGGATCTTGATTCATTGAAACGAGCGAATACCTATAATCTTCATATTGATATCAACGATTTTCTCGAACAGAACTGTTTCATAAGAAAAGTGGATGAAAAGGCTCTTGATTCATTACTTAAAGTAGAAGAAAATTATAGTGTTGCGTTAAAAAAATCAAGAGGAGAACTGATTAATTTCTTTGCCACTGGTGGAAAACAGAATGATTATTTTTACATAGAATTTATACCGACGAATAAGGAGGGTGAACTGCTTGGAAATCAATACGGAAATTTCAAAAGAAAAGATTGAGAAATATTTTAAGATTACTGGAGAGGCTATCGAGATGGTCAAGACTCATCCTATGGATGTTGATAGGATGGATCAGGCAAATGATTTTCTTGACATGGCAACCAGGTATTACAGTGATGCAAAGCATTTCTTTGAGAAAGGAGATTGGGTCCTTGCTTTTGGGGCTCTCAACTACGCACATGGTTGGCTAGACGCTGGTGCAAGAAGTGGCTTGTTTGAAGTGAAGGATGATCGGTTGTTTACTGTGGATGTGGATTGATTGACTACAAAAAAGGAACTGATTGCGATAAAATTTACTCATAATATTAATGATGGGAATCAGTATACTCATCACGAGCGAGAAGCGGTGATGCTTGCAAGAAATATTATGCTTGAGGAACATATCGGTTCTCTTTTCTGTGATGGCTTTACAAAAGATGTTGCTGACAACAAGAACCATACGGTTCGAGCCTATTCTCATGTTCCTTCTGCAGTCTTTCGTTGGCCCTTGGATATCCTTTCAAAGAATCTTTTACACATTGCAATGACGCTTCCTTTTCCTGTCGGTTTTTGTCCCACTGAAGATGATAATTATCATCCTCTTGATATGATTGAAAAAGAGATATTTCCTCATGGGCGAGACAAGAGCATGTATTCTCCTGAAAAGTATAGAGATAAGGTGCAGACAGTAGAGTCCTTTAGAAAATTTGTACGGGCTCGCGGTGAGTCCGCACTCTATGAAATTCCAAAGATTCGTGAGAGGTATCTGGCCAAAAGGGATGGTTCTATTCGAAAGAACATAAAAAAGCACGGTGGCTATAATAATATCCTGCTCGTAGGATACCTTCACCCTCTCAAAGGCTATGAGAATTCTTTCTATTTTCAGGAAGTGACCCTGCAAAAAGATAATCGTCTGACTGGTTTTCTTTCATCAAATCTGGAAGATCAGGTCAATTCTTTCTGTGAAGAATTTGGTTTCAAGAATGAGGTTGATTTTAGGTAGTTGATTGCTAATTCTTTTTCTCTTCCCGTTCTTTGAGATTCTTCCCTTGCTGATCCTTATGTTTGTTGAACAGAGAATTGGTTTTGCTTAGGACATATTGCATCACTGAATTCCTTACTGCTTCTGACATATATTCTGCTCGGGTAGTTGTATATTCTTCACCGAATACTTCTCGGGTAAGAATACCGATCAGACCCATATCTTCTCCGATTTTTCCCTTAAAATCGCTGACTCCTGCTTGCTTGACTGCCTCGCTAAGATCAGTGTTTGCTCCAAGAAGGTCTGAGATATCTGAAGGGATATAGAACTGTGATGATGCTGCTCGGTAGAATGCATTTCCATCAAAGAGACTGCACATGCAGATGTTGTAGGTATTACCGTCATAGCCATCTTTGATGGTGTAGCTTTCAAGACCGAAAGAGATCTCTTCTCCTCGTTTTCCAGAGAATGCTCCAAAAGCTCTGTTGGTTGATCCTGCAATCGCTTCTGCTTCGCTGTGTGGTTGCTTGGAGATCTTAGGATCGACATCTTTTAGCTGGATAGTATACTCTGGAAAGACTTTCTTGACAATAAGTTCTACTGCCTCTCGTTTAGTAGGATTCAATGAACCAATACTGATGATCATAAGGGACGAGAATCAAAATTCGCTTTTAAAGATTACTAGATGATAAAGATGAAGAATAAAAGGCATTTCTGCCTTGTTTGATAAGAAAAAAGAAAAAATGGACCTATTTGGCTTTTGCCTTCTTGTCTTCCTTTGCAATGTGGTGATGATCAGGATTCATGATTCCTTTTGTCACCAGATTTGGAAGTCCGGTACCTACTGGTACTGGCTGGTTCATCATGACATTCTCAATGACGCTGTTAAGCGTATCGACTTCACCGGTGAGAGCTGCACTGACAAGGTGCTTGATAGGAGTCTCGAAACTTGCTCGTGCAAGAACGGATGGTTTCTCCTTGACAATACCGTATCGGTTGATACCAAGAACGCTTCCAGATGAGGTCATTGCGTCAGCGACAAGGAGGATGTGTCTGACATCGATAGGAATACCTTGGTTATCAAGGACCTTATTGATCTCATTGATGACCATCTGTCGTGCTGCTTCGACACCGAAGTGTTTCTCGATCTCGAAGATATCATTGGTGACAGTCTGGGTCTCATCGACAAATTCTAGCTTGAGGACATCTTTGAGGTTGCTTCCTGAAGTAAGGATGACATACTTGTCGTCTCTTTTAACAGGAATGACTTGCTTGAGTCCTTTGATACCGCAAACATAGATGTCCTTGATAGCTTCCTTTACCTTGTAGAGATCATTGATGTTGTCTTCTTTTGCTGCTTTGATAGTGATGATGCCTTTCTCTTCTGAGAATTTATAGCCTTTTACTCCTTTTTCCAGAAGCTTGATCACTTTCTTGACATCGCTTCCCGCATCTTCGATCTTCTTGACATCCACTTTTGCAGTGATACTTGCGTTAGTGATGTTGATATCAAGTTCATTCACGAAACTCTCAAAAGGAGTCTCTCGCAGTTGTGATGCGACAACAGTCACGTCTTTTCCTTCACTGTAAGGTGATTTGAGATGGATCTCCATGTTGGTTGCTGCCATGGTCTTTCGACCATCAAGAACCTCGATGATCCTTGGAAGACCAGTGGTGACGTTCACTTCACTTACTCCTGCAAGGTGGAAGGTGTTCAGTGTCATCTGTGTTGATGGCTCACCGATACTCTCTGCACTGAGGATTCCTACACTTTCTCCTGGCTCTGCAAGTGATGATCGATATTCATTGTAGACTGCCTCAAAGATCTTCTTCTGCTTTGCTGCAGCAGTTCCTGCCGGCATGTTCTCGATGATGTCGCTGATGATCTTCTCAGGTAATTTTTCTGCGTATTCTTGAATTAATTTTTCCATCTTTTTCACCTACGCGTTAATAGTCTCCGCTATGATTTTCTTGACGTTGATGCTTCCGCCTTCAGATTTTGCTACTGCAACTCCGTCTTCACCATAGGCGAACTGCACAATCTTCTTTGATGCATCTCGCACGGTAAAGTCGTATTCGATCTTAAGATCCTGCATAGCATTAGCCAATCGTCGATAGAGGTAACCGGATTTCGGTGTTCGCAAAGCAGTATCCATCAGTGAATCTCGTCCGGTCATTGCCATGAAGAATGCTTCAGATGGCTCTAGTCCGTCCTTGAATCCATGCTTGATGAATCCGTGGGCCTTACTTCCCATATCTCCTTGTTCAAAGCAGGAGAGGGTTCGTCCTTGGTATCCTTTATTGACTCGGCCTCCTCGAAGGTCTTGCTGTCCTACAACTGCAGACATCTGTGCCATGTTGATGATATTTCCTCGTGCTCCTGACTTGATCATATCAGTCGTGTTGGAGTGGATCTGAGTATCAGTGACTACTTCTCCTGCGTCGTTACGTGCTTTGTTGAGCGCTTCTAGAATTCGCAGTTCAACGGTTTCTTTTGCGCTGTATCCTGGAAGGACTTCTAGCTTTCCGTCTTCATAGTCTTTGATATATTGCTGTACTTTCTTCTCTGCATCATCCACGAGTTTCTTGACTTGCTTTTCTCCTTCAACAGTCAGATCAGTATCTGAGATGCTGGTGGTGAATCCTAGTCGGTAGAGGATTTCGATTCCTAGTCGATAGATCTTACCGAGGAATACGACCGTCTTTTCAGGACCGTAGAGTTTGTGGACCTGTCGAAGCAACAATCCGCTTCCATCTCCTAGGTTGTTCTTGTCAAGGACTCCTTGAGTGAGCTCTCCTTTCTTGATGACTACAGTACTCTCTGGATCTTCAGGAGCTACCTTATAGTTCTTGTTTGGAGCGCTAAAGGAAAGGTCGGTTGGCAAGAGAACACTAAAGATCTCTTTTCCAGTGACTTCTTTCTTGTTTGGTAGTCGTGAGAATTCAGTCTCGCCGATTGCCATAAGGATATCGACTGCTTCTTCTCGGCTTACTTTGAAGTCTTTCTGTGAGAGGAGATAGTTTCCGCTGATTGCATCCTGGTTGCAGCCAATGATGGACAATCCATAACGAGGACTGATCAGCTGTGTCTGTACCTGCATGAGGATTTCTGCTTCTGCTCGTGCCTCTTCAGTCTGAGGAACGTGAAGGTTCATCTCATCTCCGTCGAAGTCTGCGTTGTAAGGAGCACATACTGCAGGGTTAAGTCGCAGAGTGTGTCCGTCAAGGACTCGAACTCGGTGACACATCATGCTCATCTTGTGGAGACTTGGTTGTCGGTTAAAGAGAACTACGTCTCCGTCCATGATGTGTCGCTCAACCGTAAGGCCGGGCTCGAGTTCTTCAAGAAGCTGCTCTCGAGTCTCATCAGTGATTCGTTTTCGTCGTCCATCTGGTCGCACCACATAGTTTGCTCCAGGGTATTCGTCAACTCCTCGTTCGATGAATCCTCGCAGGTATTCCATGTTCCATTCAGTCACTCGCTCTGGAACGGTCAGTTTCATCGCAAAGACTCGTGGAACTCCTACTTCATTGATCTCTAGTTTTGGATCAGGACTGATAACGGTTCGTGCACTGAAATTGGTTCGCTTTCCTGCAAGGTTGTGTCGAATACGTCCTTCTTTGGACTTGATTCTTGCAGTAAGGGTCTTGAGTGGCTGTCCGCTTCGGTGTCTTGCAGGTGGTAGCTGACTTACTTCGTTATCGAAGAAAGTGGTCACGTGGTACTGAAGAAGATCCCAGAGGTCTTCAACAATGATTTCTGGTGCTCCTGCATTGATGTTCTCGAACAGTCGCTGGTTGATTCGAACGATATCTCCTAGCTTGTGCGTAAGGTCATCTTCACTTCGCTCTCCGCTCTCAAGAGTGATGCTTGGTCGCATCGTTACAGGAGGGATGGGAAGTACGGTAAGAACGGTCCATTCTGGTCGTGCCATGACTGGATCGATTCCGATGACTTCTAGGTCTGAATCTGAGATTTTCTCTAGCCTATTTCTTATTTCGATAGGGCTGATTCTCTTCTCATCTTCAAGGAAAGTGGTTGGCTTCTCGATTTTTACCTTGAGCTGTTTAGTGCTGCAGTGAGGACACTTGACGATGGTCTTGAGTCCAGCAACGACTTCTTTGAGATAGTTTCGTCGTTCTGCATCGCTTCCATACTTGCTGATCTGGTCGAGTTCATCCTTGATCTCTTTGATTTTTGTTTCAGGGATAAGGATTCTTCCACAGTCTTTACAGGTCAGTCGAAGAAGGTCAAGAACCAGTTCAACGAATTTGATATGGATGATTGGTCGAGCAAGCTCGATGTATCCGAAGTATCCTGGAGTCTCTTTAAGTTTGAGTCCGTCAGTCTTGCATTTGAGTCCTGGGTCAATTACTCCCATTCGTACATCCATCAGTCCTCCATCGACAGGATATCCTTCCTTATCGTAAAGTTCTGGGGTGACGACTTTTGCATGAGCCATCTTCTTGATGAACTGAGGACCCATGATTCCGAATTTGATTGAACCGACTTTTTTATGAATAAAATCTTCTACCATTTAGTCCACCTTTTGTTTTTTTGCAATAATATTTCGTGGACTAAATGCGCCAAGAAAATTATGTGATGATTTTGTTGTCTGCATCTTGTGATCCTCCTAGTATTTTGGCTCCAATTCCAGTTTTGGATACAAGCAAAGTGATTTGAACTCATCAAGGATGAGCTTGAATGCATAGCTCATCTCTACGTTGGTGATTTCTGCACCTTCACTTGAGACAGGACAGTAGTATCGTCCTCGTCTGGTGTCATTGACTGCAACAATTCCGCTCTCTTCAGAGATAGGTAGTACAACCTTATCAGAATCGAATCGTTCTTTAAGCAAGAGACTTGCACCGTGTGCAACAAAAGTATCCTTCTCCATCTCTCCTAATCGAAGTCCTCCTTCTTTGAGTCGTCCTTCTGTAGGCTGTCTGGTCAAGAGCTGGATTGGTCCTCTCGCTCGGGAGTGGATCTTGTTTCGTACCTGATGCTTGAGTCGTAGATAGTACATTGGTCCGATGTAGATCTGTACTTTGTACATCTCTCCGGTTGCTCCATTGTACATAGTTTCTGTTCCGTTCTCCTTGAAGCCATAGCTTAAGAGTTCTGCTCTCATATCTTTTTCTTTCTCTGCTTCAAAGAGTGTTCCATCAATCTGTCGTCCTCCCATTGCACCGACTTTCCCTCCAAGAAGTTCCAAGAGGTGACCGACGGTCATACGGGTTGGGATTCCATGTGGTGAGAAGATGATGTCTGGTTTGATACCGCTTGCCGTAAAAGGCATATCAACTTCTGGAACGATAAGTGAGATGACTCCTTTCTGTGCGTGTCGACTGGTGAACTTATCTCCGATCTCTGGGATTCGTTCTTCTCGAAGTCGTACTTGGATGAGCTTGTTACCTTCTGAGTTCTCTGTCAAGAAGACCATGTCAACTGTTCCTTCCTGTCCATGTGCAAGGCTCATGGATGATTCTCGTCGACTGCTGGTTGCAAGGTTGTACTCGTCCATTGCATTGAGGAATCGTGGAGGTGAAGTCTTTCCGATGACAACATCTCCTTCAGTGATCTTTGCTTCTGGATAGATGATTCCATCATCTTCAAGGAACCGATAGTCCTTCTCGCTTCGGTATCCCTTGACATCCTTGTCTGGGAGGCCGATCTCATCGAGTAGTCCTCCACTGTATCGGAGTTCTTCTGTGATGACTGGCTTGAAGTAATGGCTTCGTGCGAATCCTCGATCAACGCTTCCTTTGTTGAGGATGATTGCATCTTCCATGTTGAATCCTTGGTAGCTCATGACGCCGACGATGACATTCTGTCCGCTGGGGTGCTTCTCATATTCTGAGAGGTCATGAAGTACGGTAGAAACGATAGGTATCTGTGGGTAGTGGAGGAGGTTGGTATCCATATCCATCCGCACTGGGAAGTTTGCTGCATAGAATCCGATTCCTTGCTTCTGGTTCTTTGAACCCTGAAGAAGTCGAGCTCCTTGGTTGTGATGTCCAAAAGGTACAAGACCGGTTGCGACACCGACAATATCAACAGAACTTACTTCCAGATGAGTATGTCTTGGTGTAAGATCCTTCTCAAAGAATGCTACGAGTGCATTTTCTTCCTCGCTGGAATCAAGATATTCAATGACTCCTTGCTTGACCAGATCGCTCCAAGAGATCTCTCCCTTTGCTAGCTGCTCTGCGTGTCTCTTTGTCAGAAGGCTCTTTCCTTCCTTGACGACAACAAGTGGTCGAACTGCTCGTCCTTTTGCTGTTTCAATGTAGACATTTCCACTTGCTGAGTCAAGAGTGACGTTGATGGAACTTGCAAGTCTGTTCATTCGCCGTTCTGAGATGACTCGATCGGTGAACACTTTTGCATCCTTGACAGTTCCTACGAATTTGTAATCCATGAATACATCTGCTGCCATTTTAGATAGTCTCCAAACCCATTGTTTTTAGTGATTTTAATACTTCTTCCTCATCGACTTGAGGAGTGACGCTTGCAAGGATTGCAAGATTCTTTCGAAGACCGATGTTGGTTCCTTCTGGTGTCTCGCTTGGACAGAGTCGTCCAAGGTGTGTTGAGTGCAATGCTCGTGCCTCGAAGTTCTCCTGACTTGAGGAGAGAGGACTGAACACTCTTTGCAATCCTGAGATGAGTTCCAGGAAGTTCTGTCGTGAGATTCGCTGACTGACTCCTGTTCTGTTTCCTACCCAGTTTCCGGTTGCCATACTGCTATAGATCCTCTGTGTAAGAAGTTTCTCTCGGATGATTACCTTAATTGAAGGGATCTTTCCACGCTTGACGATTCTCTGGAAATTGTAGAGAAGGTCTCCGATGAGTACTTTGATATTTACTCTGAACAGATCTGCCAAAAGATCTCCGCTGAGCTTAAGTCTCTTGTTTGCGTAGTGATCCTTGTCAGTCGTTGGCAATTCTCCTCGGGTCACTTTGATGAACTGCTGGAGATATTTACAGAGATTGATTGCCTTGAAGTTCCTGTCGCTCTCTTCAATACCTAGGTGTGGAAGAAGATACTTGTCAAGAATTTCTTCAACTCTCATGATTCGGATCTCTCGTGACTGGGTGATACCGATCTTTTTTGCGATAAGATCAAGTGCGTCATCCTTCTCTTTGATATCGACGTGTTCAAAGAGGTTGACGAATACTTCACTATCGTTTCCAAGACCGATGTTCTTCATGATATCTTCATCTTTGAGCATACCTAATGCCTTGATCAAAAGAACGGTTGGGATTCTTTTCACTCTGGTGAATGTAGTATAGAAGAGTCCGTCCTTAAGTTTCTCGAACTGGTGAGGGATTTTGTAGCTTCCTCGTTCTGAGAAAATCTTTCCAACGTATGGTGAGATACCTGTCTTCTCTTCCTCGACCATGAGTCTGTTTGAAGCAAGGTCTTCGATCTTTACGAGAACTTTTTCTGTTCCGTTGACGATGAAGTATCCTCCTGGATCATCAGGATCCTCTCCTGCCTTGATGAGTTCTTCTCTACTCATGGTAGAAAGGTGGCAGTACTTGCTTTTGAGCATGATAGGGAGGTTTCCGATCTGCAGCTTGAAATCTTCTCTTTGCACACCATTGATGTGAGCACTCACTTCCATATGGATCGGTGCTGAGTAAGAGATCTTTCGAAGCCGTGCCTCAATAGGGAGAATATTTCTTTTAGAACCATCTGCTTCTGTGATCTCTGGTTTGGTGACCCATATATTATCAAGTCGGATCTTGAAATCTTCCACGTTTGGTGGGATGATGGTTGGTTCGATAGTTCTGTTCTCTTCAAGAATCTGATTGAGTTCCTTGTCAACGAAATTGTTGAATGATTCAAGGTCGGCATGGATCAGAGAGTTCTCTTCGAAGAATTTTTTCAATAATAGTTTTGGATCATCAACTTTAATCACTTGAGACACCTCGATAGAAATAGGTCTTACCTGCGGTAGGACTGTTTCTGGTTATCTTGATAACGTCATTTTGTTTGACTTCCATGCCGGCAAGGGCAGGATCGTTAGGAGAAATTTTCGGTAGTTCGCGAACAGTGACATTGTATCGCTCTAGAAGTTCTTTTTTTTCTTTTTCAGAAATCTTTTCATGAAGTGGTATAAGAATGTGTCGTGCTTGCTCTTCTTCTTTCATTTGGATGGGACCCCCTAGTTTAGGTGTGTAAATGGCGAGCCGGACGAGATTTGAACTCGCAACCACCTGATTAAAAGTCAGG
>JAGQJW010000021.1 GCA_020430425.1 Nanobdellota archaeon
TGATGCTCTTGATAATAGTGCTGAGCGCCTGTGCGCCGGCGACTACGACCTTTCAGAGCAAAGAAGGAACTACTGCCTTTGATTCCTCTTCTAGTGAGAAACTCTCTGCTTTCTCTTCTCTAGAAGACTATCAGGCGTTTGCCAATGCAAACTCAAATAACTATTACGGAGGCTATGCAAGAGGCGGTATTGCTGTTGACTTCGCATTTGATGCAGCAGTAGCAGAATCTGCACCAAGTCCTGCAGCCCTGACAAAACTCACTTCTTCAGTCGCTGTAGAAGATGGAGCTTCCTCTCTTGACTACTCAGAGACCAACAATCAAGTACAAGGAGTAGATGAAGCAGACATTCTCAAGACTGACGGCAATTATATCTATACCATTACTGGAAAGACTCTGTTCATCATCTCATCCGGAGAAGAAGCAAATATTGTCTCTCAGATATCTCTTGACAGCTATCCTCAAGGACTCTTCATCGATGGAGATACCCTTGCAGTCTTTGGAAATGAATATAATGATGAAGTCTATGATCTGGTCGGCTTTCAACCACAAAGTGGCATGACCTATTTCCATACGTATGATATCAGCGACCGAAGCAACCCAGAACTTGTCGATGAGTATTCTTTTGAAGGAAACTACTTTGATGCACGACTCGTCGATGATCAGGTCTACTTTGTTGTACAGAGCAGTCCAGAATACCGGCCAATCCATCCTTTGCCCATCATCTATGATGGTGCAAGCGTCAAGGAAGTCTCACTTGATCGAATCCTCTGGTACCCGGGAAATTATGATTATGCACAGCTAGTAACTGTCCATTCTATCGATCTTTCCAAGAAAAAAGATCTCTTTTCACTTAGTGTAGCTGTAGATAACCTGCAGACTATCTATATGTCAGCAGACAATCTGTTTCTTGTCGGAAGCGAATACGTCTCCGAATATGAGATCGAACAGGAAGTCACTCGAGATATGGTAAAAGCATATCTTACCCAAGATGATGCTGATCTTATCGCTTTGATCAATTCCGTTGATGAGCGAGTCCTTTCTCTTCCAGAAAAAGAACAGAAGATCATGGAAGTCTATTATGCACGGATCAACTATCTTGGTAATGAGGAACAGACTGACCTCTACAAATCCATCGATAAAGAACTTGCTGATCGACTCGATAAGATCAAATACTATACTTACACGACACTCTCAAAGATCAATCTTGAAGGAGATATGTCCTATGTTGCAAGTGAGAAAGTTCCTGGACGGATCACCAACCAGTTCAGCCTCGATGAATATGAAAATAATCTACGGATCGCAACTACTGTAGATGCACATTGGTCACGAACAGGAGAACAGACAGAATCCTACACCAATGTCTTTGTCCTTGATGACTCTCTTCGTCAAGTCGGCTCTCTCATGAATCTTGCACCAACGGAACGGATATACTCAACCAGATTCGTTGATGACCGATTGTACATGGTAACCTTTAGACAGGTCGATCCTTTCTTCGTGATCGATCTGAGCAACCCAGAAAAACCATCCGAACTAGGACAGCTCAAGATTCCTGGCTTCTCAAGGTATCTTCATCCCTACGATGAGACCCACCTCATAGGAATCGGGCAGGATGCAACAGAACTAGGAAGGACAACGGGCCTGAAGATCAGCCTCTATGATGTGACTGACGTTGAGAACCCTATTGAGGTTGCAAAGTATGTGACTGATGAGAAATACGCAAGCTCTTCAGCTCTCTATGAACACAAGGCATTCCTCTTCTCCAAAGAGAAGAACCTCTTGGTCATTCCTGCATATAGCTGGGGATGGGAAGATGGAGATAAGTACAATGGGGCGTTTGTCTTTAACATCAACACCTCAGAGATCGAACTTCGAGGACTCATCGACCACTCGCAATCAGACAATTTCCAGCAAGTGGAACGAAGCCTCTACATCAATGATCTTCTGTACACGAAATCTCCCTACTTGCTTCGAATCAACAGATTAGAAGACTTGAGTAGCGTCAAAGACATCGCTCTCAAGGAAAAGATAGGAATCCCCGTGTATTAGTTTTTGAACCTTTGAGGTTCTTTTTTTCTTTTTTTCTTGAAAATCATTATAAACATTTCTGGATTCTTCTCCTCTAATGAAAAAACTGCTATTAGGGGCTTTAGCGGTCCTGGGAGCCTGTGCTCCCTTCAAACCACTCGTTCGTATGCCTGAGTATGTCTGTGCATCCCATTCGTTTCAGGAACTGGTTGATGTGCATGTAAAACAGATGCTAGAAATGGGCTATGCGCAAGAACTTTCAAGAAAGGATCTGTTTCACGCACATGCTTATATCCTCAAAGAGAAAAAGAAATTCTCTTCCTTACGTTCCTATCAAAAAAATATTGCTCTTATCTTGTATCATACTCGAGAAGATTCTTTGCGAGCGTTCTCTTCTTCACTTTCAAGAAACATCGTTGGTTTTCCTGATGGAAGCATTAAACCTATCGAAGAACTAGTAGATGTGACTGATAAGAAAAATTTTGTTGATGATTTGCTTTATGATAATTATGTTGAACAAAGGACCTATCAAAGCTTTCTTCTGCCTTTAGTGGTAGATAGCCTTAAGATGGAAAGCCCTCATATTGGTATGTACACATATGATTCTCAGTTCTATATCCTTTCAGATGGAATGGTTGATTTTCGAAGATTGAAGGATTAATCATCACTTTCTAACAGACTGATAGCTCTTGAGCGAGGAAGGTTCTGAAAAGCAAGAATCTTCTCTGTCGTTGAGACATCTGATTGTCCCAACAGGTCAACCATGCCTGCAAGCACCTTGATGGTCGCTTCAACATCACCCATTGCACGGTGAGCCTGCTCATTGATGACTTCAAAATATTCGCAGACATCCTGCAGTCTTCGACGAGGAAGATCAAGCAATCGGTTCGCCAACTTATAGGTGCATAAGGTCTTGTTCTTGAGCTCGTGCTCTAAGTGGATAAGAAAATTATGTGCGAGAAAATTAAAATCAAAGCCGGCGTTATGGGCAACGATGATGTCATCATGAAGAAAGGACTTGAGGGCAGGAAGCACCTGATTGATTGATGGAGCATCCTTAACCATCTCATCAGTGATGCCTGTCAGGCGAGTGATATGTCTTGGGATGGGAAAACCGGGATTGACCAAGGTGTGGAAACGATCGACTTCTTTTCCTTGATGCATCTTTACCGCAGCAATCTCAGTTATCCTATCCTTGTATGCGGAGAGGCCAGTAGTCTCTAAGTCCAACACCACATACGGATCTTCCATCTCAATAGTTGGGGATGGCTGATTTATAAGAATTATTGTTCTAGAAACCTTCAAAACGCTGTTTTTTTAAACCTCCTTCCTTTTCTTCTTCCATGCAAAACTATGTCATCTATCCTGAAGGAGAAAAGATACTGCAGCATGCAAAGATCGATGATCGCCTAAAAGAACTTTCCAAGAAAGATGACATATTCTATAATCCTGGAGGCTTCGTCTCTGCGTCAGACGTCGTTGGCAGAATCAACTCTATGACAGAAGAAGGATTTTTTACCGCCTTTCCTCCTGAGGAATCTACTTTCAAGAAAGACCTCCAAAAACTGTTCAATCATCCAGATTCGTTCTCTTATAATATCAATAATCAACAAGCCGACCCTCTAGATTATGAGACCATCTCTCTTCTTTCAGGCTGGGATGCTTCTTATCTGTTCTCGCCAGAAGAACTATGGGATTATCGACGATTCGGTGCATCTTCGTTGACTTCATTTGTAGGACTTATCGGAGCGTATATGAAAAACACTTCTGAAACAAAAGAAGGAAAACATTTCAATACCTCTCAAGCAGAAAAACTTTTTGATAATGTGATTGCTGGTTCAATGCACTATGATTTGAGAATATACCAAACAGATGTTACTCCCTATTCTTGCCTTGATCCTTTCGGGAATCAGGTCTCTTATAGACCTCTTCGTGCCATGGATAAATCTCGAGTCTTAGGATATCACTCAACTGAACTGGACTTGCTAGTAAGCATTCTTCGTTATGTGTATCATCAAAAAATTGATTCTCTTCTTTTTAAAAATCGTGCAGAAGCATTGTTTTCTTACACTAAGGATTTATCTCAAAAAGGAGATGGGACAACTGAGCATCTTACAGGTTCAGATAGTAATATTACTCTTTCTTTCTCTCTTTTTGATACGCCTTTCCCTCTTCTTGATGGGCGAAATAAAATAAAGAGGGCTGGACTTCTGGGTGATAGTATCTCAACCTTCTCAGCACAATCAAGTTCCTATGTTATCTGTACAAACGAAAAGAACGATTTTCTGATTGGAGTCGAGAAGGAGGGATTGTTTCAACCAGTAGTTTCCTACTCGTCTAAAGATATTGATGCATTCACTCTTAGCCTCATTGAACAGAGTGCAAGAGGGTTGGGAAGAACTTCTTTATCAGAACTCGTTGACGCTTTACATTTTCGTTACAGCAATGAGTTCACTAAACTAATGAGAGAAGTGAAAAAGTTCTAGCTATCTTCCAAAACCACCTTCTAATTCCCTGATCTTTCGAACCACCAATTCTGCAAGCTCTTCGTACTTCGTCTCTTTCTTGATGTGCAGGTGCAAAAAGTGCAGTTTCGTCCTTGAGAGCTGCTCATTGTAGATGCCTTGTTTTCTCTGATAGTAGGCAAGCTGGGAGAATTCTGTTCCTTTTGCCTGCAAGAGCTCTGGAAAGATGTCAGTCTCATCATTTCTTGCCAATCGTTTCTGAAAGCAAGGAAGAATGTATCGTCCTTCAATCTCCAAGTAGACGATGAGGGTGGGGAATATTTCAAGAAAGGACTCGACCTCATGATACTCATGCAAGAGCGTCTCCTTTTTCCCTCTCATGTTGTTTGTTGCCAGATAGAAAAAAGGTGAATGAAAAGAGAGGATGATGTCAGGATTCTTTTTCGTGTGCTGCTGCAAGAGAGAAAGAAGATGGCCAGATGCATTATCAAATGGGCTTTGGTCCTTTGGATCATTCCTTGCAAGAAAAGGTTGGTGGAACTCTTCCTTTGAGATATCTTCAACTGTTCGCTTCTGACCAGAAAAAATCCTTGCAACTAAGTCCTTGAGAACAGTCTTTCCACTCGTTGGAATCCCTTCGAACATGATGATTGCAGTCACCTACTCTGAAAGGAAATCCTTCTTTATAAAACTTCTTTCGTCTTTTTTACTCCTCTTCAAGACTGAATAAGCTTTAAATAACCTCTTTGTGAAAAGAACCTTATGTCAATAGTGGTCACTCAGGTCCGTGTCGAGGCTCCTAAACCTTTTGCAACCATTAAACATAAGACTCAAGAACATCTTTTCGTGAGAATTGGTGTGCAGGTCTCAGGAGAGGTCGATCCGACAACTCTCATTGCAGAAGTATGGGCAGCCCTTAAGGACGATCAGAACAAAAGACATGACGCCTATGATCTTACCTATCATGAATCGATCGATGGCTGGCACTATTTTCAAGGTTCACTCAAATTACCCTATACGGGATATTTTCCTCTTCGCTTTCGTGCCAGAAGCCCGGAACAGGAATACTGGACTTGGGCAATACAAGACGGGAAGGAAACCACTTCCTTTCTCTGGGTCGACCCTCGCTGGACAAAGGATGCCATCGTCTACAATGCATTCGTGCGCTATTTCGGAGCGAAATCTCTTCGAGAAGACGGTTCATTGCAACCTGGAGAAGGAGGAACCTTTGATGATGTCAAACAGGAACTCAACAAGCTCAAATCAATGGGTATCAACGTTCTCTATCTGAATCCAGTACATCCCATCGGAGAGGTCTATCGAAACTACAATCCTCACGATCTTCTTCCTGCCTATCTTCAGCCAGGATGTCCTTATTCCATCCGCGACTATAAGAACATCGATCCAGAACTCTCTTTCAAGAAGACTGCTATCACTGATGATGATCATCCGTTCTCAGAATTTCGTAAATTGGTTGATTATGCGCATAGTCAGGGTGTTCGCGTAGTGATGGATCTGGTCTTCAATCACGCAGCACATGACGCGGTCTTTCAAAGAATCCATCCTGAATGGTTCCTGTATAAAGAAGATATCTGGAGTCTTGAAGAACCGTATATCTATCCAGAAGAAGTCAAGGATGGAAAGCCTTGGGGAGATCCAAAACACACTTTCTCACCTAATGATCATGGCTACTGGTGGAATGATGCAGCACAGCTCAACTGGAACAACTGCGATCAGTATCCTGATTTCATCATGAAGAATGTCAGTGCCAATCCTCCTCCGAAAAATCCTACTATCAAAGAGATGTATGAATATTTCAAGAATATCGTCAAGTTCTGGATCCGAGAATTCGGTGTCGATGGCTTCCGCTGTGATGTGGCATACCGAGTGCCTTTAGATTTCTGGAAAGAATGCATCCTTGAAGCACGTCAGGTCGCAAAAGAATCCTACCCTGGAAACAACAGTGTTGATGGAGATGTCTTCTTCATTGCAGAGAGCTATTATGTGGCAATGCCAGAACTGCTTGAAGCAGGTTTCATGGCCTGTTATGGTGATTATTCCAATAAGCTCACTACTACGCCACAGATTGCAGGCTATCTTGATTACATGTACAATATCTCAGGACAGCATTTTCCTCAAGGAACTGATTGGTTCATCTTTCCTGAATGCCACGATTTCCACCGGACTCCTCAGAAAGTGGCTGAACATTTGCGTCATGAACATGAAGATGCGGACCTCAATGGCAATAAGTCCCGATGGACCCTTACTGCCTGCCTACCGGGAATGCCTATGATCTTCAATGGCTTTGAAAAGATTGAATGGCAACCCGCAAGCCTTTTCAGCTATAGCTCCATTGACTGGGAATCGGACAAGGACATCACAGAACATATCAAGAAAGTCAACCTCATCAGACGACAGGAAAAGATACTTCAAGAAGGAAGCTACTATTTCCTGCATACGAATGAAGGTATCAGCGATGAGGCAAAGATTTTCTCGTTTGCGAGGATACTTGACAAGGAATGTATCGTTGTTGCTGTCAATCTTGATATAGTCCACTCGTTTGGTACTGATATCCATCTTACTGATGATCTGCCTATCGATCTAGATCAGCCTTATGAGCTTGAAGACCTCTATACTGGAGAGCGATTCGAACGCTCTGGGAAAAAGATCACTGTCATTCTTGAACCTGGAGAGGCACACATCTTCAAGATCCATCAGTAGGCACTGGTCAGGTGGCTGTGAAATATTTAAACTGCTTTTTTTCTTAGTTGAAGTATGTTCTTTCAACTAGCAGAACTTCAGGAACGGATCGTTCACATAGAACGATACCTTGATGGGAAAGAGAAATATATGTGGCCACAAGCAACGGGCAATCCGTGGCAAGAAAGATGGATTCGAGAGTATCTTTCCATACTTCGAGAAGAATACTTCACCAGAAGAAGACTCTCCTTAGATAAATCGTCGATGACAAGAATACTCAAGTAAAAAACTAGCCCTCTAACAGAAAGGGCAACCTTCATCCTCTTCTTCTTCGTTCTTCTTATGCTTCTTTTCTTTATCAGCCATAGAGACACCTCATCTCTGTTTTTTTCACCTCAAAGAAACATATATAAATGTTTCTTTTCATCAAGTATCTAGTTCTTTTTGAAAAAGAAGAGGGTGAGCTGTTGAAACGATATGATTGCATTATTCTAGGAGGAGGAACAGGAGGTCTTCGTCTAGCACTAGCAACTGCAAGAGAAGGAAAACATACTCTTCTTATAGAACACGGTGCGATTGGAGGGACCTGCCTGAATACTGGTTGCATTCCCACAAAAGCGATGATTGAAGCGGCACATAGATATCACGAACTTTCTGAACTTTCTTCTTTTGGTATCACGGTAGACTCGCCAAAAGTGCACATAAAAAAACTACTGGATAGAGTGCAGGGAATTGTCAAGGAAGGCCATGATGCGATCCTTATGGGATTGTCGCACTCAAAACTTGATGTCGTTCGAGGAAAAGGCTATTTCATTGCCAAAAAAACGCTGCAAGTTGGGCAACATACCTATACTGCTCCAAAGATTGTCATCGCAACTGGAGCAAAAAATAATATTCCTCCTGTTGAAGGTCTAGACAAGATTACTTACTTGACTAATGAGAATATCCTTTCTCTTCAAGCACTTCCCAAGTCGATCATTCTTATCGGCGGAGGATATATCTCTATGGAATTTGCCACTTTCTTCTCCTTTCTAGGAGTCAAAGTGACCATCCTTGAATCCTGCAAGGAAATCCTTGGTATGTTGGATGAAGATGTCATTCGATTCCTCGTTGATGAATACGAGAAAAAAGGAATACGGATCATCACGTCAGCAGCAATCCATGAAGTTACTTTCAAACACAAGAAATATACTCTCGCCTATTCAGTGTCTGACGGTCAGCAAAATAACCGAAAGAAAAATCTTGTCTCAGATGCTCTTTTTGTCGCAACAGGAAGAAAACCGAACACCAAGAACCTTAGATTAGAATATACGGGAGTAAGAATAGGTTCTCATGGAGAAATCCCTACTGATCAATATATGCAGACGAATGTTTCAGGAATCTATGCGATGGGAGACGTCACTGGTAGGGCGATGTTTGCTCACGCTGTCAAACGAGAAAGCGATATCATCCTGCATAATCTCTTTCATTATCAAAAGAAAACGATGAAATTCAATCTCATGCCTTGGGCAGTCTTCATGGACCCTGTTGTTGCAGGGATAGGCCTTAATGAGAAACAAGCCCAAGAAAAAGGAATCAAATATGGAATACTTCATGCACGGTTCCATCATGTGGGGCGAGCAAGAGTTATTGGAGACCAGAGAGGATTCGTCAAGATACTCTACAACAAGCAGAGCCATCGGATATTCGGAGCTACCATTGTAGGTCCTCAAGCAGACATTATCATCCATGAGATCATCGCATTGATGAATTCCAGCAATCCAAGTATCGATCCCCTAAGAAAAGCAATACACATCCACCCCACTCTCAGCGAGATAATGGGAGATCTGCGCTAGAACAATAGACTGCTTCTGATGATAATAAATCCTAATAGCTCCTGAAGAACGCGTTGCTCTCCAGTGGTAAGACTCTTTGAAAGTTCTCGAACCTTAATGAAGAATGCATCATCCTTTTTATTTATCCATATCTGGGTTTTCTCACCCTTGAAATCATGGAAAAAACTGACCTGCTCTGCTTTTCCCTCAAGCACTCGAAGGATGTCGCCTAACTCCATATCATTCATCTTCACCTTCTTCCAAGACCAAGACTTCTCATCCTTAGTCGTTCCAAACTCGAAATAGCAATCGTTCTGATTGTTGAAGGTAACCTTAAGACAGTTGTTCTTGCCAAAGAAAGCTCTGCTGATGACCTGTCGAATAATAGGCTTATTTGATTCCTGACCTTGAGTGGTTGCGAGTGTCATAAAGAAAAAAAGAAAAAAAATAGTTTAAATAGTTGCGTAGTGGTTGTCCAGTGTTATTTCAGGAGAGAGGTACGACCCATACCAATATAATTGAAACCTTCACTATTGGCCTTCTGGTCATCCCATCTATTCCTTAGATCAATAAGCATATTTCCTCTCATCCCTTGCTTAAGCTTCTTGTAATCAGGCATATCAAACTGACTCCACTCGGTAAGCAATACCAACGCATCAGCATCTTTGATCGCTTCATACTGGCTGTTAGCAAAAATGACTTCTGGGTTGATGACCTGCTTTGCTTTTGTATCTATAGGATCATAGGCAACCACTTCCACTCCTTTCTCCAGAAGATAATTAGTAATGGGGACTGAGGCACTGTCCCTCATGTCATCCGTATTCGGTTTGAATGTAAGACCCCAGATAGCTATTCTAGGATTCTTCTTGTCAACAGCAGAGAGAATCTTCTTGGCACTGTAGAGCTTATGGTATTCATTGGATTCATGGATCATCTCTAGAACTGTCAGGGATGCGTTATCAAGATTTGCTTGGTGTGCAAGACCCTGCACATCCTTAGGGAAACAGCTTCCCCCATATCCCGGACTAGCATATGAGAATTTAGTTCCGATTCGTGCATCACTGGTGATACCTAGACGAACCTCATTATAATCTGCACCTTCAACTTGATCACAGATACGTGCAATCTCGTTATTGAAGGCGACAGCCATTGCAAGCTTAGTATTCGCTCCCAGTTTTGAGAGCTCAGCACTTGCAGGATGCATCCTCAGAAGAGGATTATTATTTTTTAGAAATGGTGCGTACAGCTCCTTCATCTTCTGGTGGGCATAATCAGAGACGGTTCCGATGATGACTCTATCAGGTCGATCAAAATCCTTGACTGCAGTACCTTCAGCAAGAGTCTCAGGATTAGAGACATAATGCCACTCATCAAGATATTGATCAAATACAGCGCCTAATTTTTTCCAAGTACCTTGCGGGACCGTACTCTTGGTGACGATGATTTTTCCTTTTGAACCTTTGAGCACTTCTCCAACCTCTCTTGAAGCGTCAAGCAAATATTCGAGATTGAATTCACCAGACTGCTTAGAAGGAGTTCCTACGCCTAGGAAAATCACTTCCTTATCCTTTATATCTTCAATGCTGTCAGAAAAGGTAAGTGTGTTCTCTTCAAGATTCTTCTGGATCAATTTCTCAAGACCTGGCTCAAAAATAGTGCTCTTTCCAGACTTTAGAGTCTTAATAATATCAGGATCCTTATCGATGCAGATAACATTATTACCCCTATCTGCAAAAAGGGTTCCTGTGACTAAACCAACATAACCTGTTCCAATGATTGCGATATCCATTTTATATCAACACTGTCTCTTGTTCTCAACCTTAAAAAGGACTTTGAAGATAAAATAAGGAAGTAACTTCCAGTTTTAAGAGTTAACATTTAAATATTAAATTCTTTTTTTAAGCATCATGATAACGTGGATTCTTTTTGATTAGGCAAGAGTACAAACTCTTCAGTATCGGCCAGATCGATGAAAAACAATTCATCACTATCTTTCTAGAAAAAGTGGTCTAGATCTAACTGTACTGGAATATAGAAAATTCTTCATATCTGTGGACTAATCCTCTTTTTTCTTCAAAAAATATTCACTCGTCCAGATGAATCCCTCTTCTTTGAACTTCTTGAACTCTTTCGGGTCGGTAATATCATTCTCGATGAGCCAACGGACAAACCGTCCCTTGATGAATTTTCCGAAATGGCCTGCAGGTACTTTTTTTCCATTCTTTTCCCTGACAAAGTCAATGGCTTTCCCTTTTTCATAGCTGATCGCTTTCTTATGGGCAAGAGGTAAGAGATCAATGATGAAATGATTCTTGAGCTCTTCAGAAATGAGCGGTTTCCATCTTTGTGCCGCCTGAAGCTTCTCGATCTTAAGCTTATAATCTGGAATGGGCTGATCAGGTTCAACCAGGCCGAAAAGTCCTGAAACTATTCTCACTCGCTCATCAAACCGTTTCTTATGCTTGAGCGTTTCATAGTCAATTCCTTGATAGACTACACCTGAGTATCGTTTCATTGCAGGAAGCGTCTTTGCAGAAGTGACTGATCTGTTTGCATTGATGGCCTGCTCTAAGGCAGCACCTTTCACCCCTAACAATTTTGCTTGATCCTTCTCTTCTTGCAGCTCCTTGAGAAGTTCTTTAGTAAGAGGTGGAATGGTCTTAAGAGGGGGATACGTTCCCCCTGCTGTCTTTCCTTCGCTAGGCGGGATAAGGATAAGCACTCTATCTGTCATGATGTTTCACGATGATATTATCAGGACAGGCTTTTGCAAAGAGATGGTAGGTAGCTGCGCCAAGCATCATAGCAATCACTCCAATGACCATAGGATAGTTGCCAATACCGATACTGGCATATGCTGCACCAGGACAAGCTCCGCTGATGCCCCAACCAAGACCGAAAAGGATACCGCCAATGATGGTGTTTCTTCCAACAGGATATCGTCTCATGCCATACTCGAGATTAGTCATCGGAGCCTTCTTCCCCTTGAAATAGAATAGGCTGAATCCTGCAAGTATCGCTGCAGGCAAGAGCACAAAAAGAAGTCCTAGATCCTTTAGCTGCAAGAAGGAAAGCACTACTTCTGGTTTTGCCATGCCACTAAGAGCTAGACCAAAACCGAAAATAAGCCCAGAAATGATGATAATAAGAAATTTCTTTTTCATAGTGCCACCCCCAAAGCATTCATCGCAGTTGCCGTAACGATAGCAACAACCATGATGATGGCAATGAATATGATGCTTGACTTCGCCAAGGAACCAAGGCCTGCAATACCATGACCACTAGTACAACCTCTGGCTGTGACTGCTCCAAGACCGACAAGATATCCGCCTACAATAAGTCTCCAAAGCGAGACCTGTGTCACAAATGGTTTTGAGAAAAGAAACATGAAGATTGTTGCACCTGCAACGGTCGCTACAAAATAGATGACTCGATGCTTTCGAAAGTCACCAGGAATTTTCTTTGAGAAAAAAGAAGCGATAGAACTCAGACTTCCACTAGCACCAGGGATATAGCCTGTAGGAATATACATGATCCAGAAAGCTATACCAAGGATGATTCCGCCAAGAAGGTACATCAAGATCCCGTTTGGAAATAAATTTTCAATCATATCTTTAAAAGAGAAGTCTTTATTCTTATATGTTGTGGTTTTCTCGTCTAAGATGATCTTATCCAAGGAAAATGCTTAGGGTTGAATGGTTCAGTCCGTTCATCAAGACGAGGTGCAAGACGAAGAAGCTTCTGAGGAAGTGCAGACAGAAAATCCTGTGCTCGCTTTGCTTCATCTGTAGTCACTGGTGCTGTCTCTATCCTGTATCGTCTGTTTGTTCTTTGTGCTAGTGCTGCATAATCTTGAGCAGTATAAATCTTGAGCCGTCTTGCAATATTCTCAAACTTATCGAACAGGGGCTCGTGATGCTTGCTTGTCATGTTCTGCGCTGGCATGCTGATACCTTTTCTCATCTGGTATGCATAAGCAGTCATAGCATTATCAGGATCCAACTCAAACAGCTTCTCTGCAACACCTTGATAAAAACTTGTATGTCTTGCTTCATCTGCTGCAATACGCACACAGACTTCATAGAGCACTTCACTCCCTTCGACTCTTGCCAGCTTTGCCGTATTGATGTGAGATATCTGAGTTGCTGGCTCCTGAAAACCCGTATAGAAGATGAGCTTGAAAGGATCCTGCCCAATACCTGCATCAAACCCGTTGGCAAGAAGGTTCTGTTCCGAATCCTCAACTTCTCTGATATCCAGATATTTGCTCAAGAAAATCATCTGCTTAAGCGTTATCCCGTGCTTCTTTTCATCAGCTACCCAATAACGTAG
>JAGQJW010000022.1 GCA_020430425.1 Nanobdellota archaeon
ACAACAAGATACATTCCGTCCTTTAGGTTATCCATATTGTCGTAGATATGTGCAATACCCTCTTGAACAGTGATATCTGGAGTGCTTACTTCTCGTCCGATCTGATCATAGACTTTTGCCTGCACTTGCTTATCGCCTACTGCCACGTAACCGTTGAAATCTGCAGCAGGGTTGATCATAGTGTTTGCTCCTTCATTTGGATGGAACTGATCCTCTATTCCCGTGATCGGTTCAAGGTTGAAGGGTCCGAAACTGAATGGTTGATTGAGAACACTTTCTAGGGTGTAGCTATTTTCTCCGCCAAAAAGATCTGTTGCTTGAGCTGAGAAGGGAATGGTCTGTTCTGTCTGTGCAGTAGCTTGTATCGTTCCGCTTCCTTGAGGTTGCGTCTGTGCTGAGGAAACCAAAGGAATTGCTGCAGCTCCCATAAACAAAAGGCCTGTGGTCAGTTGTCTTCCCTTTCTGGCGATGGCTGAGAAGAGGTTTTTTGGAGCATTAACGATTGATTCAAGTTTCATTGAACAACACCTGTTTCTACTCTTATTTAAGGGTGTGCAAGTATATAAATGTTTCTATATTGTTGTCACTAGAAAGGGGTAAAATTATATTAAATCTTTGAATTCTTCCATTTGTGATCCTGAGATGTACGCCTTGAATGGCTCTTTTAAAGGGATTGTCATATCGTTTATCGCCAATTTGAAGTGTTCTCTAGCTCTTTTAATATCTCCTTGGCCTAAATGGGCTCCAACTTGACAAAGGTTGTTATATATTGCTATTTTTAGATAATCTTCCCCTAAAACCCTTCCAATATCAAATCCGAATAGTTTCATCTCTTTTACGTATTCTCGAAGTAAATGTACTTTGAATTCATACGTGATTCTTGGATGCTCTAAGTGTGCTGCTAAATCCACTGCTGGATGTCCAAGAGCTGCTTTCTCAAAATCCACAATATATCCTCCTTTTAATGCATTGGTAAGATAATAATCTCCATGAATGAAGAAATTGACTCTGTTGATGCTCATGAATCTTCCAAATTCAGCAAGAAACTGGCTTGCACCTTCTGTGCTCATCCTTGGTCTTTTGTCTGTTGGTTTTGATCCAAATACTCTCTCCTGAAAATACGATTCATAATCTATCGGTTTGATGTCTATTTTCAGTTCTCTCAGCTTAGATTCTTCTTCTCTTATTCTACTCATCTCTTCGTTAGCTTTCTCTTCAGAAGTGATTCTCTTTAGATAATTTTCTAAGTCCTCTAGGTTCATCTGCTCGAACTCAGTAAATATGTTCTCGTTTTTCCTGTATTGCAGATTTCTTGAGATTATTCCGTGCAACGTAGCAAGGTTTTTCATTGAAAGCTCTAACTCTTGACGGATGAGTCCATTTGTTTCGATCCGCTTATCTTTTGGGAGTTCATTCTCGATTCTCTCTTCAAGCGTTTCTTTTGCCATCCGCCTCTCAAAAAAATATGCTTTTCCTTCGTGTTCTGCAAATGCAAGAGGAATTGACGTGATTTCTTTGTTGCTGTCTCTTAAGACTTTATAGATAAATGAAGTGTTGACGTATTCTTTCTTGAGCTTATCCCTTTCTTTCTTGAAATCTTTTCTTTCATTGTTTTTTTTGAATAGTTCTAGAGCTCCTGTTTCCTCTTCTTCCATTACAAAAACAGTATCTCCTTTTAGAAACGTTGCTTCATCCTCAAGAGATTCACCTTGAGTGAATAAATATTCTATTCCTTGCTGGAGGAACATATTTCTCATTGCTTTATTTGCTTCAAACTGTTGTTTATTTCGAGAACCGGTTATTGACCTTAGTGAAAATATTTCTGAGGCATCCTCATATCTTTCTATGAGTTGGGAACTCATTTGATTCAAATAATTAAGCCCTCTTTCAAGATCTCTTTCTGAGTATATGCTTATTTCTTCAGGAATCAATTCAAGAGCTTTTTCTCTTGTTTCAAAGAATTTCTTTTTATCTCTTTTCTCAAAATGATGCTTCGCTAACTGTAATTGGAATTGGATATTCTTCTCTATTTCCGGGAATTTTTCTCTTGCTTCTTTAAACACGTTCTCAACTTGCTTCTTATTGTTAATTCTGAACTCCATCAAATTCAAATAGTCTTTTTCATTCCCTCTCTCGGCTATGCATCGATCTATCAACTCTTCTGCTTTTTTCTTGTCTTGGATTATTGATGAAGTATTTCCAAGAATATTATAGTATGAGTCCTTATTTGAGATTGTTTTATTGTTGTTTTCAATGAATCTTAACAGCATTTCTTCTCTTCTTTCTTTATGTTGTAAATACTTCACTGACAAGCGCTCAATCAGGTCCAGTCGGTGCTCATTTAGATCTGCTGCTCTCCAGAAAAACTCTTCTGAGGCTTCAATATCTCCTGACATATCTAGGATGTTTGATAGGTGGAGTAATGACTCGAAGTTCTCTGACACTCCTAGTGCTTTTTCAAACCAGCTCTTGGCGCTATTGTATTCTTTTAACTGATAGATGTGATGTATTCCTATCCTGTTCATCAGGTCTATGTCTTTTGGGTTGTGGAAATGAGCCAGGTTTGCCAAATTCAAAAAATCATCGTGTCTTCCTGTTTCTTGAATCCATTTGGCGTAGAATGCATTCTGTCTAGGGTTGGAAAAGTCCAGTTCTATTTTTTTTATTAGTTTACGTAGATCTTCATCGGCAAGAGATCCTGATAATGCTCTTATTGTTTCTGGTCTCTCTTCGGCTCCTGTGAGATTTGCCAGTAGATAATGGTTTGCTGTTGAATGGTTTCTTCTTTTATTTTTGAGGGCGAGAAACTTCTGTTCTTTATCAGACCCTAAGATGAGCTGCATCAATTGATGATTATATTCTTCTTCGAGTGCAAAATATCCTCTTCTTTGAGCTTCTTGTGCTTTTTGCTTGATTAACTGGATATATTCTTCCGTTGTTTGGGGTGTTGGCCACACTCCTGGAACTTCTTTTGGTTGTTTGCCGATCTGACTATCTAGGTCGGAAAAGAGTCTGCTACTCTCTTCAAATGCTTTTTTATCGTGAGGTCTGTCTTCTTTTAGATTGATGATGTTCTTGTTTTCTTCAACCCTTTTCTCATCTTCTTTCGTCGGTTCTTTTATCTGATCAAATTTTTCCTGTGCTTTCTCATTTAATGCAGAATCCATGTAGATGCTTCCTAGCTCTCTCATGACATCATCATGGTCTTTGAGAGGGAGGTTAGCTGCTGGCTTGGAGTTCTTATTGACTATCTCTTCAATGATTGAGATGACTCCTTGCTTTGAGATCATGTGGTTGTCAGAAATAAACTACTATATATATTTAACTACTTTTAAGTTACAACATTCAGGTTAAGTATGGGTCCATTCAGATCAACAATTTTTCTTGCTATTGGCTTAGTCAGCGGTCCTAGCCCTTCTTCTTCCAGTTTCTTGAAATTTAACAGGAGTGAAGTCCATTTTTCTGGAGAGAATGAATAGAATAGTTCGTAGAATTCCTTGAAGTAGGTACTTACTTTCTCTATTTCCTTGATTTCTTCTTCTGAGATGCTATTTTGCTTCTCAAAGTGATTTGCTAGATACTTGAATTCATCTCCAATATTTTCTAGCTCCTCTACAATATTGTATAATTGATTGGTTCTGATAGTATCTTCAGTTCCTATTTTGTTGAGAATTCTTCGGCAAAGATCAGAGAATTTATTGACGTTGTCATCTTTTTTTGCAACGTATTTCAGCTCGTCGAATTTCTCTTCTTTTAGTGTCTCGATGAGTTCTTCGGCATTTTCGATGATGAGTCGAAAAACACGCCTATAGCTATTGTTGAACTCCTCCTCTTTGATGTCTGCTAATGATTTGAGTTCGCAGAAATTCTTTCCTGAGTTGATGATGTCAAGCCCTATGAATCCTTTGGTCAGCTCTTTTTCGATATATTCTATGGTCTTTGGATCATCGAATGTAAGTCTGATGGTGTCATATCCTTGCTTGTAGATGCTTCCGATGACTCTGCCCACTAGATCTCTATATTTGCTCACGTCAAGATCTATATGTTTAGTTTGGGGAATTTTTTTTGTGGAGATGATGATTTTGCTCTTCTCCTCGGCAAGATCGATCTCGTCCCCTTGAGAGAGTCCTTGCTCTTTCACCCATTTGCTTGGTAGACTGACAGTAAGGGTGTTTGTCCCTACTTTGTTTACTTTTCGCTTCACAGGAATAATTACTTTTCTTGGAAATATATACTTTGTCATTTTGTCTATTCTGTCTTAAGAATCTTAAGGATTCTTTTCATATATTTTGATTCGTTTTGTATTATTTATGATAATTGTAATTATATAATTACTGATAGTAATTATATTTGCCAAATGTATATATTTTATGCTGCATTTATCATTATCGATGCAAAGGAACCTGCGGAATTGTCCGGCATGATTTCAAGCATCAGGAGGAAGAAAATATGTCAACACAAACTTTGGAACAGGCACTAAGCCAAACGTACATACCAACGACCCATTCTCCGGGAACTTTCATCCCTGAGACTGGAATGAATGAGATGAAATTACCAGGAACCAGCTTTCCGAAAAGGTATTTTTTGCCTCAGATGCACGACTCAATCGATCTGCACCTTGGTGCAACTGCATTGTATAGCGGTCCAGTAGATTTTTCTGGTTCTCTTGGACAAAGTATGGGAAGTGCGAACTATATCAAGATGTTTCCAAATGGTGATAAACTGAGTGTTCATGCACCAAAGGGGATAGTAACTGGTGCAAAGCTCAATAACCAGCCAATCAGTAACTATGAAGCTGCAATGCATGACTTGCGGTCTGGAACTATCAAGACGAATACTGGGGGTCAATGGTGATGTTTGAAGAACTTGAAAAAGAAGCAAGAGACGAACTTAAGAGGTTGTATAGTGATTACATTACAGACAAAACTGATTCGACTTTAGAAAAAAGGGGTCTGTTGTGTGAACAAAAATATGCTGGGGTGGCAACACTCTCAAAAGAAGTGACTCATGCGGGATGGAAAGCTTCAGATTTGGCTTTGAAAGAATTGGATGTTGAAGAAGCAAAAAAAATTCTTGAAACATTGCAATAAACCATTAAGAATCTTTTGATTAAAGCTCTTTTCTTTTTTTTTCTTTTTTTTGAAATTTAATAAAAAATTAATATGGAGATGAAACACATGTCAGGACCAATAAAATTAGATCATATTTTGATAAAGTCAGATAAAATAGTTCCTATAGATAGACCTTTTATTGAGGGGCAATCTGATCCTTATAGACCTCCTTACCTTCCATTTCCTCAAGAACTGGATACATATATAGTTAATTATCCTGATAATCCTTTAAAGGGAATTCAATTTTATTCTATTCCTAAATGGTGATGATGGTGAGATGTATGGAACGACTAGACGATTACTTGCAAGAAGCCGGAAACTATATTTGGTCAGAGTTTAAATTGGATCTTAGCAAAACCAAACTTAAACTGTACTCCGAGAAAAACTGGCGTACTTTCTGTGAAAAGAACCAGTTTGAGAAAGATGCTCAAGGAATTTATGTTCCTGCAGGATATTCTGCTTATGTGCGAACTGACAGCCCTTTTCTTCTTTCAAATATCTTTCACGAATACTTCGGTCATGGTCTTTTCATGGAACATTCTAAGATGGGGCTTGATCTTATTGATGTTATACGTCAGAAAGGAGATGAAAAAAGCTATCTTTTCGGTGAGAAAGATCCGCAGGTCCCATCTGAAGGCTTTTTTAGCAAACGAATATATGACTATGAGGGATTTGCCTATTGGCTAGAGTCACATCTAGACTCTCAGACAGGAAATAAACGGCTTTGGGACCATAAAAAAATACTTATGGATCCTTTATATCGACATGTTCAGGAACAATTTGAAGAAATCTACTCTCAACTCCCTCGTCTCAATTTTTTTGGACAACTCGGGTTCCCTAAATATTACTCTTCACAAGACATTCTTGATACGGTACAATATCTTTATAAGGATTCCTTTGAGCATATTGAGTTTATTGTGCTCTATGGTTCTCAAAAACCTTCTAGTGATATCGATCTGTTCATCTGTTCAGACAATGAATCAAGAAACCTAGTGAATGGCTGGTTGGACATCTATGAACTGAAAAAGAGCGATTTTGAACATAAGAAAAAGCTGCTTGATCTTAGTGTCACTGATCCGCTCTTTTCAGGCACAGTCATCTATGATCAAAATAACTTGGTAGAAAAATCCAAACGAGAGATCCTCTCTGAGACCATCACTCATTCACATATCATCCACAATGCAAGACGAAGTGAGGAACAAAAAGGATTTCTTGATCTTTGCACGAGTGAAAGAGATAGGAAACTGACTGCTTCTTATACTCGAAGCTTCAAACTGAATGCAGAACAACTAGGTCTTGGAAACAAGCCTCTTACCTTATCTAATTTAAGAACCTATTCTGGTTCTCATCTTTAGTTTCTTGCAATAATCTTCTCTATCTTTTCTTTAATTTTCTTTACTTTCTCTTTGGTCTTTGCTTCTATATTGACTCGGACCAAAGGCTCCGTATTGCTCTTTCTGATGTTGAAGAAAAATCCATCACCATATGCACTTACACCATCGATGATCTTGACATCTAGATTAGAGAACTCTTGCTTCACCTTTTCAAGAACCGTATCTGGTGATGTAACTGTATAGTTTATCTCTCCACTATTGACAAAGGATTCCTGTAGCGGTTTCACTAGCTCGCTAAGGGTCTTTGCCTTGCTGCTGAGAATGTGGAGCATCTGCATGACCGTAAAGAGACTGGAATCTGTGTTATGTAGCTGCTGATAGAAGTAATGCCCTGATTTCTCTCCTGCAAAGACTGCACCATCCTGAACCATGTGCTGTTTGATATACGCGTGTCCAGAAGGGTAAAGGCAAGGAACGATCTTTTTCTTCTCGAGGAGCTGTGGAATTGCTTGGCTAGTCCTTACTTCATAGCCGACCTTCTCCCCTTCTTTTGCAAGATTGCTGCCAATAATTCCTGTGATGAGATCGGGTGGCACTAGGCCTTGTTCAGTGAAGAATGTAATCCGGTCAGCATCACCATCAAAAGCCATGCCAAAATCATATTTTCCTTCATGGAGCTTTTTCTTAAGTACTTCATAATGTTTTTCTATGACTGGGTTGCACTCGTGGTTTGGAAAATGTCCATCAACTTTCTCGAAAAGAATATCGAAGTGAGAATCCTTGAAAAGCTCCTTGAGAGCAGTCATCTCATAGGTTCCCATCCCATTTCCTGTATCGACGAGAATATTGAATGAGAAAGTTTTCTTCTCTCCTTTTTTCTTAAGAAAAAAATCATTGTAATCGTGCTGGATATCTTTTTTGATATATGATCCTTTTCTTGCACCGACCTTGAACTGACCGTGCTCAATTAGTGATTGTAGTTTAGGAAGGCCATTTTCTTTGAATAGGGGAACTGCGTTTGCCTTGCATATCTTAAAACCATTATACTCCTTTGGATTATGGCTTGCTGTAATCATTACACCTGTGTCGATATCACTAGAATACAATGCGTAATAGAACTGAGGGGTAGAACACTGTCCAAGATCAACTACATTCGTTCCACTTTCAAGAAGACCTTTTAGTAAAGAGTCGAACAAAGAATCGCTTGATAATCGACCATCACGGCCGACTACTACGGTCTTCATCTCCAAAAGCATGGGAAACGCCCTGCCGACGTCGTACGCAAGGTCCTCATTAACCTGCTGTGGATATATTCCTCTGATGTCGTATGCCTTGAACGGATTCATTTCTCACCTCAATCCAAAAAGTACTCTAAAAAATATTAAAATCCCTCCCATTGCTGGCGGGCTTTCTCATATCCTTCTTTCGATCTGATATCCTGCCATTTTCCGTAGAATACAAAACCTGAAAGATCCTCTGACTGTGCAAGCTTTGGAAAGACATCCTCTTCAAGTCTTGCATAACCTTCTGGGATATTGTTGAGCATCTCCGGCTCAAATAAGTATAATCCTGCACTGATCAAATTAGAAGGAATATTTCCTGTCGGTTTCTCAATGAAACGATACACTTTATTTCCATTGAGGATGACTACCCCATAATCTTTTGCATCACTTACTGTCGTAAGTGCAAGTGTTGCTGATGAACCCTGTTTTCTGTGGAAATCAAGCATGTCTCTTACATCGATGTCCTTGAGCTCATCACCATTGCATACCACAAACGTATTAGTGATATATTCTGATGCTTTCTTGAGAGCACCTGCAGTACCTAGCGGCTCATCCTCCTCGACGTAGTTGATGGTTATGCCAAAATGAGAACCGTCACCGAAGTGCTGCATGATATCATCTTTTTTATGTCCGACACTAATGATGATCTGATTGATACCTTGTCGTTTGAGCATATAGATGATGTGTTCAAGCACTGGTTTCTTGTTGATGATGACCATGGGTGCATGGACTCTTTTCCTCTCAATCTCAATCTCTTCTGGACCTCCTGCAAGGATGACTGCTTGAGAGACTGATTGTCGTTGCAAAGATTTTGCTAGAAATAATTCGATAGCATGGCTTCGATTCTTTATGGTGGTGCCATCGACCTTGTTGTCGATCTCTTCAAGAAGATCGGTAGCGATAGTAATAGTTATCCTTTCTTTCATACGCAAACCCCTAACTAGGATAAAGAGAACTCACTTTATAAATGTTATGAAAATGTATGAAGAAATATGAAATTTTTCTGCTCTTTCTAAATGCCTTCAAGCATGCTAGAGATGCTCCAGATCTGCTGTCTGGTAAACTGATCGAGATTAGCATCACTTGAGATCTCATCAAGATCTGATAGGAGCTTGTTGATGGTAAGAGAAAGGTTCTCTTCTGTAGTCTCTTTGAGCTCTTTTACAATACCTTGAAACTTTGCCTTCACATTCTTTGGCATGTTTCCTTCTTCTTCCAACTCTTTGATGAATTCGACAATTTCGGATAGTTCTTCGTTCATTTCAATCACCTTGTGACTTCTTCAGTTCTGCCATGACGGAATCCTGCACTTTCTTCAATTGGTCTCGAAGAACTTTTTCCTGCTGTTGGATGCTTTCTAGCTTTACTGTGGTTGTCTCTTTCTTTTCTGATAATTCTTTCTGCAGATCTTTTGATGATTTTTTGAGCATGACAGTACCGACAATCTGATAGGCATCTTCGACTGTTTCTAGTTCCTTTACAGCTTCTTCAAGTTCAAGAATCTGCTTTTGGAGATGCTGCCTGTTAGCGACAAGAGAAGAAAGATTCTGTTCGAGAATTCCTAATCGTTCAATATCGTCTTGAGTCACTGGTCCTCATCTCTCCCTTCTGTTTCTTCCTGGCAAATATGCTTCATCTTCTCATAGACAGTCAAGGTCTTGGTGATGCCAGTAAGCATTGCCCTTAGAGCAACTGCATCTGTTGCATCAATCGAGAACTCAAAACCATCAGGAGTCTCCTTCATAATATAAGATGCTCTTTTATTGCTCAACTCCTTATCTTCACAAGAAAACAATTCTTCAATATCCTTATAGGGTACAGCAATGGTTGCCTTCATCGTGCAAGAACAGTAGATGGCTGTGACCGAGTCTTGAAGATAATCTTGTATCCGCAATAGATGCATCGGACTTTCTTCTTGATGTAATTAGGAGCAATTGTCTTGTGACAGTTGAAACATTTATACTCGGTCATCTTCACTCACCTTATAGTTGTGCAACTTCAGTCTTGATCTTGGAAACTGAAGCAACGCTGTATGCTTTACTTGCGAACTTGTATCCGCATTTCTTGCATTGCCAGATACCTGCTGATTCTCTTTTTACCTGAGTTCGAGAGCAGGAAGGACATTTGTAGAGTTTTCTCTGAGAAGCTTCATATGCGCCGAACTTATCTTTGGTTGTCTTACCGTATCGTGCGCCGAATCGTTTTGTTGAGCCAGTAGCTTTCTTTGCCATTTTTGTTACCTTTTGATATTGATGTGAACTTCTTGATGTCAAATCCGAAACATAAAATATGGGGTTGCCCAGATTTGAACTGGGGTCCTATGGTCCCAAACCACAGATGATAGACCAAGCTACACCACAACCCCAGTGGTATATGGGACAGAGAGAATAATGAGTGCTTTATAAATCTTTCTAGCTGGCTCTTTTCTTTCTACGCTAATCATTCGCCAAGAAGAGGCTCTCTAGATGAAAGGACCCATCTGTTCCTTGAGAGACTCGATCATAGTCACCGGAGAAGGGTCTATCTGATATCTGAGAGCAAGATAATATGCCACCAAATCACCTAGAATGATCGTTGAATAAATCTTTGTCAAGAAATGATCTCCTGAAAGCTTGATATCTGTAGTCTCTACCCCTTGTTTGGAAAGCAATGATCTGACGATATCCATTCTCTTCTTGATACGACGATGATCCTCATCAAAACGATAGACGACAACATGGTGCTGTGCAAGCAGATTCTCATAACCAAGAATCTCATTATGATTGAACTCGCTGTACTCGTGGCAGAATGCGTGAGTTTTTGCGTGTTCGTTAATCTGTGTCTTGAATCGATAGGCAAGAGGATAGAACTTTCCCGATGCATAGATAAGTGGAATCTTATTGTGGAGCTTCTCACTTATGGTGATTGCGTGTGTCTTGAAATCAGGTTTTGTCACCCCTCGGATAACTGCTTCAACCTCTGCTGATTGAGGTGCAAGTATCTTATATCGCTCTAATAGCTGTAAAAAGGGAAAGAACAAGTAACTGATAGCAGCTGTTCTTGGCTGATAGCCCTTAGGTACTACTATGTGGGTGTTCCTGTTCACTTTGGCGATCTCTTCAAGCTTTCCACCACTTGAGACGGCAATGACCTTCTTAGTCACTCGAAGTGCCTGCCTGTATGCTGAAATGGTCTCTTCAGTATTTCCAGAATAGCTCACTGCAAATACTAGTGAGTGTTCCGTCATCGTATGAGGAATATCATAGTCCCGAACTACAGTTATAGGAACAGAGATCTTCAGGTGATCAAAATAGATGTGCATCAGATCTCCGCTGATAGCAGAACCGCCCATCCCTAGAAAAAAGACGTGATCAATCGGAGTCTTGCTCGGGGGAATCTCTATATCTTTTGCGAGATTGTATGCTGCACTGATGTCTCCTGCAAGCTGACCATACTGGTTTAGAAGCTTCTGCTTATCCAAGTGATAATACTCATCAGGAAATGACTCGAATTCGTTATCCATACCTAAAACACCCTCTGTTTTCTTGTAGGGCTCTTATTCTATATAAAGATTTGCAGAAAGAAGAGATCGGTCCAGTATCTTTTTAAATAACTCCTTATTTTGATCTTTATGACAACAGAGGAACAGTTCCAGAAACTCATCAGCGACTATTATCTGGGAGATGATGCAAGCCTCTTCTCTCTTGTTCCTTTAGTAATCAACCAGGCAAAGGAATTCTCTCGATTTTATAGTTCTTTAGCGCATCTGAGTTCTGACGTTGAAGATGTTGCTATGCTAGCAACAGTCAAGATTGTTGAAGCAGTCGAGATGAAACGTTACCAACCAACAGGGTATTTTCGAGGATACATCCGAAAGATAATTAGGAATGAGTCCATCAATTTCTCACAAAAAATGAACAAAAGACTAAAACACCTTGATACAGTTCTAGATGCTGAAGAACTTCCTAGATCTCTTCACTCTCAAGATTTTCTGAATACAATTATCTGCAAGGAATTAGCCGATGAATGCATCGCAATAGGAAATGCTCTTCCAGAAAAATATGTTGAGCCATTTAATCTCTGCTATCAGGGACAGATGTCTATGAGTGAAATCTCTCAAGAAACTGGTACGCCAGAAGGAACTATTAAACGATTGCTTCATCACGCAAGAAAGATGATTCGAACTGAGATGTATAATCGTTTAGAGCTGACATCAGAAGGGATTTTTGAACGATGAAAACTATCTATATCAAAACTTTTGGGTGTGCTCATAATATGGCAGACTCAGAAGTCATGGCCCATTATCTTTCTCTTGCGGATTATAAGGTCATTGGCCTTGAACACGAAGCCGATCTTATGGATGAAGCCGATCTAATCATCTTCAACACCTGTACGGTGAAGAACCCAAGCGATGATAAATTCTTCTCGCAACTCAACAAACAGGATAAACCCTTAGTCATTACTGGCTGCATCCCTCAAAGCGTTTCTGCCAATCTGAGAAACAGTGATCAAGGCTCTGATTTTTGGCTAAACAACTATAGTGCTCTTGGTGTTGAACAGCTTGATGCCATTGTGGAGGTGGTTGATCAGACCTTGCAAGGAAACATTGTCCACCGGCTAGGGAAAGGGAAACGTCTCAAAGACAGAACCTTTCTCCCTGCACTTCGAAAGAATAAGTACATCTCTATCATACCTCTTCTTCAAGGATGCCTTGGCCACTGTACCTATTGCAAGACCAAATTTGCAAGAGGACATCTCAAGAGCTATCCTCAAGAAAGCATCATCGAACAGGTGAGAAGTGCAAAGGCTCAAGGCATCAAGGAAGTGTGGTTGGTCTCAGAAGATAACGGCGCGTATGGGCTTGACATCGGAACTGACTTTCCTACTCTTCTTCAAGAGCTTACCAAGATTGAAGGCAGCTTGAAAATACGTGTTGGGATGTTCAACCCAGAGTATGCCTATAAGTATAGAAATGAACTAGCAGAGATCTTCAAGCATCCCCTTTTCTACAGATTCCTTCACATTCCTCTTCAGGCAGGAAACAACCAAGTGCTTGCTGATATGGTAAGACCCTATACTGTACAAGAATGGAAAGAAGCGATACGCACCATTCGAGAAGCAATTCCTGATATGAGATTTGCAACTGACATCATCTGCGGGTTTCCGACAGAAAACGGCATAGCGTTTCAAGACACCATGAACTTGCTTCGTGAAGTACCTATTGACATGATCAATATCTCAAAATTCTATGCGAGACCAGAAACGAAAGCGGCATCGATGAAACAGCTCTCCAGTAAAGTCATCAAGACCAGAAGCAGGATACTCACCAGATGGTTTGAAGAACAGAACCGAAACAAAGACTCTGTCGGATCA
>JAGQJW010000023.1 GCA_020430425.1 Nanobdellota archaeon
AAGACAGGATCATCAATAACACATGCAGCCATAACGGCAGCAACACCATCGGTATGAGTCTGCTCAGAAGAAGCGATATTGCTAAAGATCTGCAAACCCCATTGATCATACAAGGTGATATACACATCGTGAGCCAGCTTCTCCTCTTCACGCATGAACAAGAGTCCAGAGACGTCAGTGTCAGACAAGTCCTCAACAGAACCACCAGCAATCAAGCCAGAAACATCCTGCTGAACCTGAACAGCCCCTCCAAGTCCCGCTGCCAAAGAAGCAGAACTCAAGAGCATCAACATGATAAAAAAAGTCATTATTCTTTTCATTGTAAGTAACCTCTAAGATACTGGAGAGGAGATTATTTATAAAGAAAGTGGAATGGCAGTGCATAAAATCACTTCTTTGAGAAATCAGCGTCTATGAGAGCAACCCGGCCAGCAACAAGGACGACGCTTCCCAGCCAACAAGTCTTCTTTCACTCTTCTGATATGATCTGCTCTCGTCTCTTCTTTTTTCACCGAAATAGTCCAGCAAATCCACTCATTCCTTGCCAGAGGAGTAAGATCATTCCACGCGTCAGCTATCTTTTGCGAAGAAGAAAGAGCAGTCTTGAGATCCTCAGGGATGTCATGGACGACACCAGAGGAGAGTTTTGTTGGCACGGTTATGCTTAGAGAAAATTCTATTTATATGTTTTGTTAAAGAATCACTCATTTGTACGACAAATAATTATTCGCATCAGCAACAAAACCAGAGACTACCATGCTTTGCTGTACTGGTTTTGCTGGTGATTTGAATTGATAATCAGCCAAGCCAATAGGTATTTGAGTTATGTTGATTACTTGTTGCTCCACTTCTTTAAGATCAAACTGATTTTCTTTTTCCAAAGAAATAATCAGGTCAGCATAAGACTGAGCATGCGCAAGTGAGACGTCATGAAAAAAACTCACCAGATCAATTTTAGTCTGCTCAGTATATTGTTTTTGTTTGAAACGCTCATTTTTTAAGCGTCTAACTTTTTCAAAGGCAACACCATAAGAGCCATCCACTTTTGACAGATTGAGATAATCTGCCATACCCTTGAACGCAGGATGATTCGCATTTCTTGCAACAATAGTAAAAAGAGAAGTCAAGTACCAGCTAAGAGAACCACGAAATGAATTATAGGAGCGAAGCAGACTTGGTGTATCGCGTTCTAAATAAATATGAGTTCCACCAAAGTGTTCTCTAAACCAAGCACCTCGAAAACTAGAACGAGTCATGAAAAAAGCAGATTGATTCTTGCTGGCTGCATCTTTTAATTGAGAAATATAATTATAAAGTTGTTCATGCGATTCCTTGGGGTTAAGTGCAAAAGGAACATCACCAAGATCAGCATCATAAGAAAGTGAAGAAGGAAATTCAGCAAACATATTCTTTTCTAAAACTGGATGTCGAAGAGAAGCTTTCTGTTCTTGAGAAACCAAGTCATCTAAAGGCATATTTGCAAGAAGAGGATGTAACGGTTCGTTATAAGCACAGATCTTATTTCGAAAGAGGCCAAACCAGTACGTTGAGCGAGAACGCCAAAGCCCATGGAAAAATAGTGATTCTTTCATGAAAAAGAGAAATATTATTTAGTTTAAGAAAGTAGCCCCGTCCGGATTCCCTGAAAAATTTCACAGAAATTTTTGGGGCACAAATAACACAGTTATTTCGTGTGAAACGGAGGTTCAAATCCCTATCGAAGAAATCTATCGCATCAATCTGAGAAAAAAAGTAGCCCCGTCCGGATTTGAACCGGAGTCTCCGCCTCCAGAGGGCGAAATGATTGGCCGCTACACTACGGGGCTGTAAACAGACTTCTGTGAACAGGAGGCTGCGCTCTGTTCAAAGGATACTTGTTCTCTTTATAAAGGTTTTTTATCAGAGAATTTCACCCCATACACACAATTTATAAATATCCTTTTTGAATAAAAAAAATATGAAACCGCACCTATTAGCCGGAACCTTTCTTCTTCTCATCATCCTCTCAGGATGTGCCACCCGACAAGAATATATCCATGACCGAGGAACAATCGTTATGCCTTTTGATCTCTCTTCAACAACACATGTATTCCAAGTGATTGAAAACGGAGGACTCCAGCAAGTAACTGTCAAGAACAGTTCAGATCTGCAAAACATCATACTCATCCAAGAACATCTTGCAGAGATTTCTGAAGAATTTGCCAAAGGAAATTTCTCAGATCCAAAGATGCTCCACGGAGATGATATGCCAGGAGTCTCAATCCTTGAAGAAAAATATGAAGCACTTTCTGTTAGCTATACCCCACTTGACAACGGAGCTCAGATTCTCTATAGTTCATCAGATCCGGAAGTAGTACAGGCAATCCATGACTGGTTTGATGCACAATTGATGGATCATGGAGCAGATGCTACCGGTGAATTCAACAGCTCCGTCTGCGATGAAGTCCCTGAAGGACATCCAGCAGATCTCTGGCGATTGCACCATGGGTGCTAAGAGACTCATTCAATATCCTTAAGAACTATCAGAGAAGTGGTACTGTGAACGCCATCGATATTTCTCAGTGTCGAGACAATAAGATCGTTCAACTCATCAACATCATTTACTGCAACTCTAATCACTATATCTGTTGCACCCGCAATGATTGAAGCACTCTCTACTTGAGGAAGCATCTTTATCTTTCTTGCAAGAGATTCTTGAGTCATCTTCTCCTTCTTGAGAAAATCATTATCTACATTTATGAGGATATAGCCAAAAAGAGCAATACCTAGTTTCTTCTTATCAACCTGTACCGTAAACTTCTTAATGACGCCTTCTTTTTTCAGATTCTTCAGCCTGTTATGAACCGTAGTAGTCGGGATTCTTGTTTTCTTAGCCAACTTACCTACAGAGAGACTGCCATCCTCTTGCAATTCACCCAGTATCTGAAGATCTTTCTTGTCAAGTTCAACCATGAATAGTATAAATATTCCTAATTTTATAAATTTTTCCCCTATTTTAGTTCATTTTAACCATTTTATTTGGAATAATTTAATAAATTTTAGAGGTTTTTCAAAATCAAATAACCAACAAAGGTGAAACATATGGGAGAAATAATACCGCCAGCAAAAGAACAAGTCATTGATGATCTACTCCATAGATTTGAGACCGTACTGCAAGGAAAGGCTCGACCGATGCAAGCACTACTACTCTACGTTGCATCACCAGAAACCTATGGACCACTTCTTAGAGATGTAGAAGCACACCGAGTCTTCAAACTAGCAATACCTACAGCAAAGACAGAAATGAAAGCATTGCTTGACCTAAGTATCGAGAAACTTTCAGAAGCATACCAAGAGAGAATCCAACAGATAGAAGATCATCTCCAATCAGACCATTATGACCTGAAACTAGAAAAAATCCAAAAGACAAAAGAGAAGGAACTGAAATACGAAGGAGGATCTTATGATCCCATGTGGCAGATAGAACGCGAGATAAGTAAAGGCGAGTTCGCTCTAGCATACTTCAAACAGAAACAAGAATATTTGGAGGAATACAAGAAGAAATAACCCTATCCGGATTCCCTGAAAAATTTCACAGAAATTTTTGGGGCACAAATAACACAGTTATTTCGTGTGAAACGGAGGTTCAAATCCCTATCGAAGAAATCTATCACATTAATCTGAGAAAAAATAGCCCCATCCGGATTTGAACCGGAGTCCCGGGACCCAAAATCCCGGATGATTGGCCGCTACACTATGGGGCTGAATACTGCTTGGAGCCCTAGTTGGTTTATAAACATTTTCCTTGAGAAGGTGAACATTTTTAACTCATTACCCACTTTGAAGTCTTAATGAGGTATGGGATATTCGGAGGAGTCACCGCAAATTTCTTTAAAGTCGTTGAAGAGTTGAGACCGAAAGTCGATCGGATCATCATCAATGGAGCCTTCTATTACGACGAACCGACTGCTGTCTACCAGAACCAATTCATCAAGGCTGTTGATTATCTTAGCACCACCCCCACCATCATTATCCCCGGGCCTGCTGACAAGAGAGCTCCCTTTCGTAGAATCATGGAGTATGCTCACAACAAGAGCAAAGGAGAAATACAAAACACTCTTTCCATGGAATATCTCAGAGAAGATGATCACACCCTAGTATTCCTCAACGGAACTGCAAGATATACCGAATCAGAACTGATTTCTCCAAGCATCTCCAGAGAATTCATCCAAGGAGTCAAGCACGATTCAGGCACCTATTACCTAACCAAAGATTTACGTATGATCAGAGAGCTTGAGGCTGACAACCTTTTGAGCGTCATCCAATTCCAGAATCTGCATCTACTTGAGAAATATCAAGATCAGTCACCATTACTCATTACCCCTACACCTCCACGATTCTCTCCTGATGAAATGGAAGAATCAATCGATGAAGACATCAAGCTTGCACTTGAATTAAGGAATCCAAGTGATGAGCAGTTCATCAACACACTTTTCTACGCTTTGCAAGGACAGTTCATCGACAAAGACTCTCGGATGAAATTAAGAACTCTCGGTTCGCAAGTCTATGACATTGCAAGATCACTAAGCATCCCCTTCAAAAGAAATGATCTTGTCATCAGAAGAGGCAGCGAACTTCTCCGCGAGATCATCGATCTCTATGACATCACCAAAGTAGTGAGTAGCCAGTTTCCATTTAGCACTCACAGGGCAACCACTAAAGACACACACCTAGAAGAAGGCATCCCAAGCCACATCCTCTATGTGAACTCCGGAAACGCAGGTGCAGGAAATGCAGTCATCATCACTACGCACGAAGATAATAAGATAAGCTATGAAAAGGTGAAGCTATGAGCCGTTATGGAATCATCGGTGGAATCAGCAAACCAGAGCAGGTAAAGACGGTCCTTGAGAGATATTTTGATCCTCAGGGAATCGACATCATCATCGTCAATGGAGATCTCAGTTCGCAAGTACCTCAACACCAAGTAAAATCACATCTTGAGACAGTCTTCTCTATCCTTGGCAAGTCAGGAAAACCCATCTTTGTCCAACCAGGGCTGCAGGATCGTATCGCAACTTTTGAACCTGCAATCTTTGCAGCACAGAAAAAATACCAGAACATTATTGACACCAGACTTCATTTCAATCTCCAGATCGGCAATCACTCGTTGCTTTTTGTGCCAGGACATGAGAATACACAAAGCGATTATGTCTTTGGGGATAACTATCTCCAGTCCAGCATCTACAAGACAGACCAGACAAAATGGATAAAGACTGATCTTGTGCAAAACTCGCCGCTTGATACGAATCTTACCTTCTATTACAGTCTCCAGAACATCTCAAGACATATCAACAATCCAGAACACACCATCCTTATCAGCCCCTATCCTCGAAGGTTCTATAATACCAGATGTATCGACACTCTTTTTTATCTTCAAACCGTGACAGGCGAGATGGATATTCCTGAAGACATCCAGAATAAGATCGGCTACCGAGAATACTATCAGGAAGTAAAAGATCTTCTCAAAGACACCGACTATGGTTTCATCCATGCAGGAAGCAAGCTGCTTGAAGAATTTCTTGACCAATTCAACATCACTAAATCGATCTCAAGCAACCCCACCATCAACTCACAGTTTGCAACCACCTCTAAAGGAGCTCCTTGTACTGATAAAAAATTCCATTCGGATATCCATTATAATACGGGAAGGCTAGAAGATGGCCTGGCAGGAGCAATATATATCCAAGACGATCAGAGACTCGGCTTTGTCAATATAGATATGAGACGACGTGATCGGGAGAATGTCTTTACATCACTTCCTTTGAACTGACACACTTATAAACAAAGGCTTCTTCTCTAGACACATGGAATTCAAGGGTCTGACATTAGATAAGTTTCAAGAAGACGCCATAGCAGCAGTCGATAGAGGACACTCCGTGGTAGTAAGTGCTTCAACAGGAACAGGAAAGACTCTCATCGCAGAATATATCATCTCAAAACATACTCCTGAAGACGTTGTCATCTATACAGCACCTATCAAGGCACTCTCAAACCAGAAGTTCAGGGATTTCTGCGAAGACTATGGGAAAGAGCATGTCGGCCTCTTGACAGGAGACCACAGCATCAACAATCAGGCACCGCTTCTGGTGATGACAACAGAGATCTATCGAAACATGCTCTTGACCAACGACCCTTTAGTGGACAAGATCAAGTATGTCATCTTTGATGAGGTCCATTATATCAATGATATCCAACGAGGAACCGTCTGGGAAGAATCGATCATCTTCTCACCAGAACATATCCGCTTTCTTGCGCTAAGCGCAACCATCCCTAACTATCGAGAATTTGCTGCATGGATACAAGATATCAAGCACCATGAAGTAGAGACGGTCTTCTATGGACATCGACCAGTCCCTTTACGCCATGAAGTGTATGATACTAAATTAGGTCTGACCACTATAGAGAAGATTCAAGCAGATATGCTCCAGGATGAAGCAGCCTTTGAGATGCTTGAGATGCACAAGAAAAAGAAATCCCATCACAAGACCAAGAAAAAAAGCCATCTTCACAACCTCAAACAACCACATCACCTAGATGTCGTCAAACTAGTAAAGACTCCGGCTCTTTATTTCTGCTTCTCACGACAGAAAACCCAAGATTTTGCAGTTGAACTTGCCAGAAAAAAAGATTTCTCAAGCACCCAGGAAGCACAAGAGATCACTGAGTACGTACGAAGTCAGATGACTCCAGAAATCTCAAGCATGGAGAACACCAGAATGCTTCGAAGCGTCCTTCCAAAAGGAATAGGATTCCACCATTCAGGGATGCTACCACAGCTCAAGCACATCGTTGAACACCTCTTTGGAAAAGGACTCATCAAGATACTCTACACTACTGAAACATTTTCTGTTGGTATCAACATGCCTGCAAAGACGGTCATCTTCAACGGTCTGGACAAATATGATGGAGTCAGTCTGCGAATGCTCAATGCAAAAGAATATTTCCAGATAGCAGGACGTGCGGGACGACGAGGTCTGGACAAAGAAGGACAGGTCATCGCCATGATCCATCGACGATTCGCCAATCTTGAGAAACTGAGAAAAATCTCCACCATTGATGATGAACCCATCATCTCACAATTCACCTTGAGCATGAACACCGTCCTGAATCTCATAGGAAACTATGATGATTCGACCCAAGAGAAGATCCTCAAGAGCAGCTTTGATTACTACACCAGAACAAAACAGAACAAGAAAGTACATATCATGGCAAGCTATACCAATAGGATTAAGACACTCAAAAAACTTAAGTACGTCATCGACTCAGAATCACTTGATCAGACGGGAGGAGCCTATGTTGAACATGAAGGGGTCCACACTCTTACCGACAAAGGAAGATTCGCTAGCAAGCTTTATGCAAACGAGATTACTCTAACGGAACTGTTCCATCTTCCGTTCTTGGAAAAAATCTCTGACCTTGATCTGTTGACCGTTCTTGCAGCCATTGTCTATGAACCAAGACGTCTGGATTATTTCATGATCAAAGGAAGTGAGAAGACGTACCATCGAATACTCAAACGATTGGACAACACTAGACTTTCTGCAGATATCAACCGCATCAACCTCAAGCGAATGATCAATTTCGTGAAAGCTTGGGCAACGGGTGCAAAATTCACCGTTCTCATGTCCTACTGCAACCTCGCAGAGGGAGACATCATCAGATTCTTTCGACGACTGATAGATACCTTGAATCAATTGCAGCATGCAACAGAAGATAAGATGCTCAGGGAACGGCTAGAGAAACTAAGTGAACTCATCGATCGAGACCTAGTAAGTGCAGACCTCTAGTTCTTCTCAAGAAAGGATCCTTTCTTTTTGTTCATAAAACGATCCAGCTTATCAAGACCTTGCTTGAAATGCTGATTGAAATCATCGAAATGAAACGAAGTCTGCCTTTGAATATAATTCCACACCCCCGGAAGGAATCTATAGATGATGTCTTGAGCACGAGGGTCAGCAGATAGATCATATTCTTGGTCAAATAGTTTTGTCGCTACAAAACAACCGTACGCAACTTCCAGATCATAGATCTGAGCCTCGAGAAAAGTCATCTTCTTCTCATCAGGAGCAATATTCACTTTCGAAAGCGGAGTCTTATGGTCAGGCAATAAGGTTATCGCAAGATACTGCACCGTCTTGAATTCTATTGTGGTGACTGCTTCAATGTATTCTCGTTGTTTTTTCTCATCACCAAGCAAGGCAGCACTCATCTCATACCTTCCTCGTTCATAAAAACTTGGTGCAAGGAATAGTTTGTTCTCCTCTTTTACCGGAGTGAAGACATCTGGCTTCTCACAGGAAAGTATCTGATCAGTAAAGAAATCATCAGCAGTAAGCATCTCAATGGTCACCGAAGAGAAATCCTGATGGAAAAAGTCTTTAGCACTCTTTTGATAGTACTCTTGTACCTGCTTTGAGAAAGCAACAAAGTCTTCATCAGTCTTGAGATTAGGGTACTGCATAAGAGGATGAGAAACTTTTCTTACATAAAAACCTATTCTTTGTTCCAAGAGATGCCACTTCTATCAGAATAGCAATAGTAAGGGACCATCTGACCAGCATTCTTACGATCAGCATAGGAGACAATAGGCAATTCTTTTTTTATCTTATTGGAAAGATGCTCTTTGAGGAATCGCCCCAGGTTGGTCAATGACGCGTAGACTCTTGGCCCTCCACCAATAAGGCCATGTCTTGGCCGGTAGGCAATCGCATTATGATCATAGTAATTATCATCATCTAATATCAGTTCAGTCTTGTTTTTTTGGAACTTATCTAACAAGCCCTCTGCGATCACTACAAACTGTTTTCCCATCTCTTCTAAAGAGGACTCAGAGATTTCTGTAAGCTTCTCCCGAGGATCAACTTCTTTGAGTGCATATCTCACATAAGTATTATCGAACAGACCTTCCTGGTTAAAATAAGCCCCTAGAGACCATTTGAGCAGCTCACCATGAAACTTAAAAGGAATCTGATTACGGACTGAATCAGTAAGACTAAAAGATTCATCATCTTCCTTGATTGCCTGTTCAATTACAGAAAGTACGTTCTTTTTCCCCTCCTCAACTATGTGCGAAACCGCACGTTTATAACCGATAGACTCCAGATCAATATATTGCACTTTTCGACTATAGTTCTCTTCTTTTCCTTTCCCTAATTCCTTGCCAAATGCAATGATATCCTTATCATCCGCGCCATAGAAAACAGAAGGTCCTCCCTCGCCTAAATAGGATATCTCTTTATTGAACTGAGAAAAGTAGCTGCTTTTTGGCAATTGGAGAAATTTCTGACGAATCCTCTCTGCAAGAACATTGTAGAATTGAAAACCGACCTGACTCCACACCAACTGATTAAGATTTATCCCAATGAATTCTTGCGAGGCTATTTTTGATCTAAACATCATAGCCCTATCATCATCTTGCTTGAACTCATCAAATTTCTGTGAAAGATCCCCCCTCATCTTCTCGATTGCCTGTTCAGGAAGATTTCTTGAAACTACCTTTTTTCTTCTTCTTGCCGGAACGACGTGGGTCCCCCAACTCTGTTGGTGAAGATGATATTTTCTCTTTGGCCTGATGAGCGGATTATCAGATAATGAACTGACAAGAGGAAGAACAATCTCATCCTCAACCAAGGTCAAGATATTGGCAATTTTGAACCGATTATCTTGAGAGGTGAATAGAAGAGAATAAGGATGAGACTCCGCAGTTGCAGCCTCAATAGATATCTCTTCAAGCTCATTGATCGTTCGTTCCAGATAGGAGTCTGAAAAATAATTTCTCAATTTATCAGTTGTTGATTTCATCGTACCATCCTCACCACTTCATCACGATTTTTTGTTCCGAGAATCTCTACAGCATCATGCATCGAATACTGCGATTTTATTTTCTGTACAGTTTCAAATGATTCTCTCCAATGAGGAATAAAGGATTTATTTTTTGTGAGAAGATAATTCACACCTATAAGATGGAGAAATAAATTGTTGAGTGCCACATATTTGTAATCATCAGAACTAAAATCAGTCTTTAGGATTTTTGCTTGATCAATACCAATAGCAAGAGGTGTAAGGAGCAAATATCTAAAGCGATCAGTCAATGAAATCTTTAACTTATCGACATGATAATTTTTGAAAACACCATCAATATCAAACTCATCCATAGTCAATACCCAAGAGATAGCCTCAGTCCAACCTTCTTTCTCTTTGCTTAACGGTCCTTTGATAATGTGAGACAGCGAAAGCGAACGGAAATCCTTGAATTCAGGAGAATGCTTAAACACATATGCATGCAATCCTTCGTGCTCAATAGCCAAATCAGTTGGGATGGTTGTTGAAATATACGCAAGATAATATCCACCCATAGGATATGCTGAACCTTTCACGCAGGAAGATTCTTTTAGATATTTATCAATACCTAACTCAGAAAGAGAAGGTTCTTTTCCATCTTTAAGCAACCAATATGTAGACGTATCAACAATGACGGGCAAGAAATAATCATCAATGTTCTTTATCCCATACCGTTCTTGCATATTTTTTCTCAACAGTTCTTTTTCTGGAACCTCAACAATAGCAGTCGGGTGAAAAGAGAATCTCTTTCCTCTAGAAATATTTTTTACAAGCGTATTCTCGATAGTCTCAAGATATTTATAATTAGAGAAGACTTCATCATAAGGTGCTTTTCGTTCGTTTTTATCAGACATTTTCTTTTAGATAAGGGAAGAATGCACATCAGCATAAAAACCTATCTTCCCAGAAGAACATCAAGTACGCCCTTCTTTCTTAAGGTATTTTTCACCACTGGAAGAGAGACTGGTTCCTTGAGAGAGTGAAAAGAGAAAGTGTAAGGATAATCATTTTTTACCTCTTCAAATGAACGTTGAGTAAATGACTGTCCGACACCACTTTGGTCGATCACTTCAGTCTTATTAATCCCTACTGCGGTGTGCATCAACTGATAATCCCCACTCCAGAAAGCAACCAGATTATTTTCTATCGAATCTGCATCATCAAAGAAAGTATCAATGAACGCCTTTGCTTTTCCTGCATTCAAATAGACTGGCCTCTGATTATCATAGATACCTAATAGATAAAAGCTTGTCCCGTGGCAATTGCTCTGATCCCTCTCATCCTCAAGACTCGAAAAATAATCAGATCCTGCAATGGATGAAAATAGCAGTCGGTTAATCCTTTCCTGAGATATCATTTTCTTTTAGTATGCCAAGTGCAATATGCTCACTGATCGTATTCTCATAGAGGGGAAATTTCACTTTCTCCTTTATCTTATAGAACTCAACAGAGATATCAAATCGAGTCCAGTCAATGATCTTTCGATGAAATTCTTCAACAGCATCTTCTTGATACTTTGAACCATTGAATTCGTAGCCGAACATCTTTCCTGAATCAGTCATGATAGCAAGATGATAGAGCTCTTTATCCTTACCAAAACGATCCACTCGAGGATACTGGTGGAAAAAAGCGACAAAATCAGCATCTTCTTGCGTTACCGGTTCGCAGATACTTTCAAGCATCTTCTCACCGACGAGCGTTGAGACATAAACAGGACGAGAGAAGTCATATAATCCTTGAAGATAGGTTGCCTCCCCGATGCAGTTGCAGACATCATCAGGCTTGTGAAGACTCTCAAAAGTTTCTTTTCGAAGAGAAGGGTTGTCCTTGAGCTGTTGGATGCGAGACATAGTATACTAGGCGAGTCAATTATCACCAATCTGACCATAAGTAGTCTCAAATCGAGTTTTCTTGTACAGAGGTCTGTTCATCAGTGCATCCATCAAAGGTTCTTTTGAATTTACGAACTCTTTTGGAGAAGAGATGATTAGCTGATCAAAATTAGTATTGATCATGTGGAGTCCAAAATAATAATCAGGAAGCTCTTCATCTTTGATGAGATCCATAATCAGGCTGTTAGGATCCCCAAGAAAATAATCAGCCTTCTTAGTTCTAGTAGACTCGAACAAGAGCTGATCGTCAGAAAAGATGTGCAAACGAAGATTATATCTTTGGTCGTTGACTGTTGCGAAAGGAACGTGAAGAGTGACATTCTTGAATTTTGTCTGCTCGGAAGCATCCAAGGGCGAAATGGTCTTTTGAGAGGCGAATTGAGAGCTTACCTGCTCAAGGAAGGTATCCACCTTGTCAAGGGGGCAGTAGGCAACGACTGAAAGGGGTTCGATTGAACGTTTTTGAGAGAAAATTTCATCCACCATACACTTATTTGACTAAAAGAACTATATAAATTTTTCTATTTGTTACTACTTTCAAGTAACTATTTCTTTATATTGTCTGTAATGACCTTCTGGGCAAGTTTAGAGACTTCTTCCTCAAAGGACTGCAAGTCATCAAAATCCCTATAGATAGAAGCAAAGCGAATATAGGCAACCTTATCAAGCTTCTTGAGGCGAGTCATCACCAGATTACCGATTTTAGTAGACTTAACCTCATCAGCACCAGATGAACGAATATGATGCTCTATGTTATCCACTAGGTGCTCAATATCTGAAACAGTAATAGGGCGCTTCTGGCAGCTTCGTACGATACCTCGAATGATTTTCTCCCTGTCAAATAACTCCTGATGACCATCCTTTTTTATGACCTGCAAGGGCTTCAGTTCCACCCGTTCATACGTAGTGAAACGCTTCTCACATTTGAGACATTCCCTTCTACGACGAGTCTCCGTCTCACTCGTCTCGCGAGTCTCAAGAACCTTGATGTCTGGATGGGAACAGAATGGGCAGATCATAGGCAAAACAGAACAAATCCACATTTATAAACTTTGGGCAAGAAGGAAAAAACGAAACAGACCTGAAAAAGCTAATGAGTTGAGGGATATATTTTAGTTCGGGAAGGCAAAGAAGAGTAGAATTGCTGT
>JAGQJW010000024.1:0-5339 GCA_020430425.1 Nanobdellota archaeon
CGCAAGTTATAGAAGGCGTGTTCAGTCCGGTTCCGTAGATAGATCCGTACTTTCATCTCACTGATTCCTTCCTCATCCTTTCCGGTCACGATGATCTGTTTCTGGAGGATGATAGGGTTTCTAAAGACAAAGTAAGCGATTGCTCCAAGGATTGCCAAGAAGATGACAATAATTAGAGGAATATAGTTCTGAGTCACATAGACGGTTGCCTTCTGGTAGGGATCAAGGATGATGACCCAGGAGTTTCCCGTCACCAGTTCGATATTGTCTGCTTCCACTTCGATTGAGGTGAAGAGTCGTTTGTAGAAGGGGATGTTCAGATTGGTGGAGACCGTCTTCTGGACGTTTCCTTCATTCTGCAGTTCAGTTACCTGAATGCTTGAAAGGAATTTTTTCTGGGTTGACGTATCCCGGTTGATGACTGAGTAGGGAACGACATCATAGTATCGCTGTACTGCTGAGAGAGTCTCTCCTTCAAAGACGAGTTTTGCATCGAACGTATAGGTTCCTGGTTTGACCAGAGGATCTAGGTCGAATCGGTACTGCAATGATTGTTCTTCAAGTCCTGAAAGGTTGAAGGTGTGTTCCTGATAGAAGTTCTCGCTTGAGAGCTGGAGCTGGAGTCCGTCGATCTGCCGGTTGTTCCGGTTCCTGATAAGGACCTGTGATGAGAGTACATCTCGAGGGTCGACCTGATCAGGTAGGCTTGCTCCTAAAGCAACGCTTGGATTATAGTTTCCTAGTCGGTCATCGATGCTCTTGATGAAGATAGAGACCTGTGCCTGTAATGTCTCATCTCCACTTTCTATGGTAAGAGGTAAGACATAGGATCCCGGTCCTCGATAGCTTGAGGGTCGTGGTCTGATAAGAAGTTCAAATTGTCTGGTGGTTCCTGCAGGTACTTTTCCACCGGTTGCACTCTCAACGATCCATTCCAATGGATTGATGCTCCAGGAATAGACTCGATCGACAGTATCTGGATTGGTGATGGTCAGAACAAAGGATGCCGTCTCATCATAATAGATACTGTTCGTTGACGTGTTCGTCGGTGTGACGTATGCGCTTGAAGCAAAAACTAGCGGTGCACACAGGAGAAATAATGTTAATAATAGTAATCGTTTCATCACCTATACCCTCAATAACTTAGGAAGAGGCCTTGTTTATAAACATTTCGTCTGCTATTTAAAGGTGTTCCTTAGGAGTGAACAATCCTGCTTACTTGATGTTCTTTGAAGACATGGATGAGGTGCTCGGCAACGCTTTCTAGCTTCTGTTCATGGCTGACGATGATGACTTGTTTGACTCCGATCTGGTCAAGGACATCCCGTAGTTTGTCTAATTGCTGGCTGGAAAAACCATCAGTTGGTTCGTCAAGAATGAGGAGTCCTTTCGTGTGAAGTGAGCTGAAATAATCATTGAGTACCTTGTTCAGGGCAAGCCGGTAGGCAAGGGCAAGACTGGTCTTCTCTCCTCCAGAAAGATTATTGACATTCGTATCATAACCATGCTGTTCAACCAGTGGCGTAAAATCCTCGTCCAGTCGAACGGATAATGATTCATCATCCATGAGCTGCGAGAACCATTGGGTGAAATGGTTGTTGAATTCCTGATAGATCTGCAAGAGTACCCGCTTCTCGATCGTCTTGACCAAAGGGACAAAAAGTTCCTGTACCCAGGTCCGAAGTGAAGTGAGTTTGGCAATCTGTATAGCGATCTGTTTCTTCTCTTCAATGGTTCGTTTGAGCTGAGCGATGAGCTGTTGTGCTCCCTGTTCTTTGGTGGTCTGTTCTCGAAGGGTCAGTGCGAGTTGCTGTTCTTGCACTCTTGCTTTCTCATAGGCATCTTCCTCTAGTCTGGTATCAAGAGGTTTCTTCTGTTCTTGATGCTGTTCTTTCTCAAGTTCCATCAAGGATTCTTTTTTCTGGACGATCTGTTCTTTAAGATGTAAGAGTGATTTTCTGTCCTGTTCCTGCTGTTTCTTTCGTTCAAGAAAGAGAAGGTATTGTCGTTCTTCTCCATCAAGTTCTTTGAGTCGTTTCTGGAGGTGTTCTTCTTTTTCGGTTATCTTTTCTGCAAGCAAGTCATATTCTGCTCGTTTCTTCTCAACAGCCAAGATGATTTGTTCTTGCTGTGTTCTGATGTGAGTCTTATGGTCGCTTCCTACATCCTGCTGGCAGGTCGGACAGGTAGTCAGATCAAGGATCTGTTGCTGAAGTTCCTGCGATTGCCGTCGTCTCGCATCCAGTTCACCATATTTTTTCTGGAGCAGTGACCGTTTGGTTGAGAGCTGGACAAGCACATCCTGCACCTGCTGCTTTTTCTCTTTCTCAAAGATGACTTCCTTAAGCGAGTCTTCCCCCAACCGTTTCTCAAGAGTGATCCGTTGTTCCTCAAGCATCTTGATGATATTCTGCTCTGAGAGAAGTCGTTGTTTTGTTAGCTCTTGCTTGAGCTGCTCTCTTTTTTGTGCATCCTGTTCCTTTCTCTTCTCTTCTAGCACTTTTTTTGTGACAAGAGTCTTCTCTTTTGCTTGTTCATAGGATTCTTGTACTGGTTTTTTCTGCTCGATAAGATGGATAAGTTCTTTTTCCTGGCTTGCCAACTGTTCTTCAAGGATCTTTACGTCATCGGTCTGCCCTTTATTTCGTGCAATCCGTTCACGTAGATCAGCAACATAAGGTGTCGTGTTCTCAACTACCCGTTTATACTTGTCGATACCAAAGATATTTCTGATGATGTCTTTTCGTTCGTCAACCGTCTCATGCAGGATTTGCTTGACCTGTTCTTGAGGAGTGTAGACTGTATAGCGAAAGAGGTTCGTTGATTTAGAGAGAAGGCTTTCAGGATATCCCATTAGTTCAAGGATCCGTGCCTTGAGTTCTGTTGCGACATAGCTTTCTTCTGTTCCATCAACAAGGAGTGTTCCAGTAGTCTGCGCTATTGCTCCTGATCCTCTTTTGAGTCCCCGAGTGATACGCACATCATGACCTGCCAATTCGAGATGGAGACTGATGCTTCCTTCCTTGCAGTCGTGACGAAGAAGCTCGCTTGGCTGAGTCTTTCCCCGAAGCAACCCGAACAAGGCGAATTCAATGGCAAGAAGAAGTGTCGTTTTTCCGCTTCCGATATCCCCGCTAAGAAGTGTTGTCCCTTCCTTGAACTCTATGGTCTGGTGCTGATAGCTTCGGATATTTCGTAGTTCAAGGGACTTGATAAACATAGAAAAAGAGAAGAAGAAGGAGTTTTTAAGGTTTTAGTGAGTACCATAGATAAGAGTAGGAATGTCTGCAGCTTCATATCCTTCCACGTAACGTTGATATGCCTCAGTGTAGCTCTCATCTTCAAGAACTCCTAGACGTTTAAGAGCAAGGGCATAATATTCTGCATCCTTGTAGGGTGCTTCAAGTGCAAGATGATAGTACGTGATCGCAGCGTCTTCAAGACACATTTTCTCATAGGCTAGGCCTGCAAGGGTTGCGATGGTCCCTGTGTATACTGATTGAGGGTTTTCAATAAGAAAAGACTTCGCTTTCACAAAGAAAGTTCTAAGATACTCATGCTGAGGAGAGATTCCAGTTGCGGCCCCCGTCTCAAGATCCCTCACTTTTTGTACTAGAGAAGCATCATATAACTTCATGGTTAAAGAGAGGTCGACTAGATCGCCAGAGACTAGGCTGTCTTTTACAAGTATCTCATATTTTTTGGAAAGGTCACTCTCTGGCTGTTCTCGGACTAGCTTTCCGATAAGAAGAGGGTCGCTTAAAGCAGTCTTTGCGGTCTCTGCAACATCCTCATAGAAACTGGTCGTTGCATATTTGGAGACGAAAGAGAAACCGGTCTCCTCAAGCCATTGTTGTGATTCTTTTGAATCGAGTTTATGGAGGATATATTCTGAGATGATATAATGTTCAAAATATTTCATGAAATCAGGACGTGTCAGATTATTGTCGGTTGCAGGCCATCCTTGAGCGAAATAGTCAAGAGTAGAATAATTGTATTTCTCATGGCTGAGCTCGTGGAAGACTTGATGAAAAGTAAGTACTTTATTTGGTAAGAGCAGCAAATTCCCAGAGAAATATTGTCCAGTGACAAAATGGAAAGGGATCTTTTCCCAAAGGCTCTGCTTCCAGAACTCTCGAGGAACTATCCTTGCTTCTTTCATATTTGAAAATGGTTTTATCAACCGCTCTTTCTGGAGAGAGAGGACAAGTGTGCGAAGGTTTGTCGGCTGTTCTTCAATATCCTTTCTCCAACCATGAAGGTCGAAACCGAATTCCTTCTTGAAATCTTTTCGCTGTTGTGAAGGAAATAGGTCGTTGAAGATAATATTCCCTGCTGACGGTCCTCCTAGAGCGATGACTGATGCAAGGAAGAAATTGAAGAATGCTCGCTTGCGTTTCTTAAGAAAAGAAGTCCCTGCCTGTGTAGATCCATCCCCCATAGCAGAGAAAAATAGGAAGAATTTCTTAAAGGTTACGAAAGGTTCAGCTATAGCCGTTCTCAAGGAGCCCTGAGATGTCCTTTTGTGCTGCCGCCTGCCTGATAGGTTCTAGCAATCGGTTGATATAGGCTGCAACCCCCATCTTCAGGTCAAGAGGATGTAGCTTTTTTCCCTCAAAGGCCGACTTGAGTTCTTCAAAAGTAGCATAAGTGATCTGTCCACCGAATTTTTCCGGTCGATCGATGATAAAAGTTTCTCCCAGATCTCCAAGCCAAGGAAAGAGTACGATTTTTGAGAAATCGATAAGGAAATTACCATCGACTTCACCTTCAACGCAGTGTGCCTTGTTGATCTTCTTCTGTACCTGTTTCTCTTCGTCCAGAATGTCGATCTTGGAATTCTCTTCACTGGAACTCATCTTGTCTCCAGTCAATCCACCGATCATAGGATTCATCAGGTGGATTCTTTTCTGATAGCCGATCTTTGGAAGGAATTCTCGTGCCAGCACAAAGATCTTTCGCTGATCAACTCCACCGAACTGTGCATCGACGTGAAGGTATTCTTCATCAAGTGCCTGAAGGAGAGGATAGAGAAGGCTTGACATCTTAGGGTTGTCTGATTGCTTGACTACTTCTGCTCCTGCACGGGTAGTGTCTCGAGTGCTGGTGAGAGCGGAGAGCTTGTAGAGATCAAGACAGAAATCTTCCTTTATCTGATAGTCTCGACCGGTCACAAAATGCAGTCTAGTCACATCAGCTCCGACACTCTTGAGCATCTCAGTGATGATGAACGTATAGTACTGGGTTCTTGCTTCCAGTTGTTCCCAAGTGCTTTTCATGCTGTCAAGAAAGGCATGGATGTCTGCGACAAGGATAGTGATCTTGCAGCCTGCATTCAA
>JAGQJW010000024.1:5360-12886 GCA_020430425.1 Nanobdellota archaeon
GCATTCAAGAAATCTCTGATCTTAAAGATAGGGACGAAGTAGCCTACGTGCGGTTTTCCGGTTGGTGCGGTTCCCCAATAGACATTCAGGTCCCGTTCCTGCAGTAAGGTGAGAAGCTCCTCTTCTCCGACGACTTCTTGGAGGTTTCTGGTGATCAGACCAAATTTTTCTTGTGCATCCATATAATTCTTCAAGAAGAGCTTATCCTTTATAAATCATATGTTGCCAGACCTGAAAAGATTATAAAGAACAGAAAATAGTTTTGCTCTTAAGATACTAGTAAAGGTACTTGTTAAAGTGGATGGGAACACGATTTTAGAGAACGTTATCAATCAGCATCCAGATCTTTCTGTGCACATCCAGTTGGAGCAGAAAAATGATGAGACTGACTTCTTCTTCAAAGATACTCAAAAATTCATTGAGGTCACTGACGTACTTACGGTTGTTCCTTATGGTTGTGAAAGCAATTTAGTTGAGCTGCTTGCAGCTACGTATCAGGACAGGATTGCCCTTTCCACAAGAACCAGAAATATTTTTCATCTCTTTGTTCCTGACATGGTCGCTGAAGAGACGGAGTATAAGAGTGCGGGCGTCTTCAAGAAAGGAAATACGCTTCTTGGTATCGGAAAGCTATTGGTCCATATCAATCCGGTTCCAAGTGAGTTCAGTATCGAAGAATTATATAGTATACCGCATTACCAAGAGCTTTATGCAGTCAAGCCAGAGACAATAGAAGAATTTCTTCTGGATGAATATAATGAAACTACCACATTCATTTCAGGAGCATACATCACTCAAGAAGTTGCCAAAGCTCTGGAGAAAGGGACTCTCAAAGAGTATCTAAACAGTCTAGAGGACTAGCTTTTTCTGCCAATCTCTCAGAGAATCATAATTGTTGTTGAGGACTATGTCCTGTATCTGATCCTTGTTCATGACCAGATGTTTTCGAATACCTAATCGTTCTGCTACAGACTGTGCTTTCACTCCCAGTTCATAGGTTTTCTCCTTCTGTTCAGGAGTATATTTTGGATGTTTCTTTGTTTCAGGTAATTGTGAGACATCAAACTTGGTGACTGCTTCAAGGAATCGTTTTGCATTCCTTTTCACTGCTGGGTGCACTGCTTTGAGGTGTTTCCATTGTTCGATTTTAAGCGGTGGCCGATCAAGGATCTCTTGTATTCGTGCATTGCTCATCACGAAATAGTTTGGCATGTCGACTTTCTGTGCAACTTCCTCTCGTAGTTCAAAAAGATTCTTAAGAATTGCCTGCTTCTTTTTTGGCAGGAACCGGAATCCCTTGAAATCAGTATATTCATTTTCCTTGTAGGTCATCTCACTTTCTTCGATGAACTGGCATTCTTCTAGCACCCAATCAAACCGTTCCTTCTCTTCTAGTTCCTTCTTGATATCAAAATAGAGAGGAAGGAGGTGTTTAGTGTCTTTGGTTGCATAAGAGAGCATACCCTGATCCAAAGGTCGTTTTGTCCAGTCTGCCATCTGATATTTCCGTTCCTTTTGCACCCCATAGTATTCCTTGAGCAATGCCCCCAGACCGATTTCTGTCTTGCCAAGAAAGAGGGCTCCCAGTTGGGTATCAAAAAGGTTCTTCGGTCGGCAGCCGAATTGGAGATGAAGGATTCGAAGGTCAAAACTGACGTCGTGAAAGACTTTCTTGATTGAGGGATTGGCAAATACTTCCAGAAGAGGATCGATAGTTTTCAGTTCAAGCACGTCAACGATCCAGTCAGTATCCTGACAGCTTACTTGGATAAGAGAAATATAGGTGCCGTAGTGGTGGAGATTGTTCTCACACTCAAGGTCGACGGCAAGAACCTGCTGTTCACCCATGTGCTTTGTCGCTTCAAGGAGCTCTTTCTGCGTGGTGATGTACTGCATGGAGCCAAGTGAACAGGAAGGGATTTATAAAAGTTCGTGAAGACTAAACTGCATTGCGCAAAAAATGTAACTGCGCATTTCGGTGCATAACCATCCTGACCGGATGATTTTACTGCATCAATACTTCTGCTTCCAGTTCTTCTTCATCAAAGCTTTCTTTGCTTCGTTTGCTTCGCCGAGTCTTTTTCTCAAAAGCATCTTCATAGGCTTGATCGCCAAGACCTTGCTTGTTGGTATGATCAAGGTCTTCATCATAGCCTTTCATGAACGCTTCTTCTTCAGCGCTTATCTCATCGTTGTCGACAAGGTCCTCACGGCCATCCCCATTATACACTTCTTCGAAATCGTTTTCCTCATACATACTCCGAACTTCTCAAGCTGGTTATATTTAAGGATTTCGTAGTCTTTATTAAGAGAGTGAAAAGAATCAAGAGGGGAAGCAGATGAGTATGATAAATGAGTTTCAGGAATATCTCTTCAAAGGACAATTTTACTATTTTTTCGAGTGGCAGAGTTTTAATCAGTATGGTAAGAGACCCATCACTCTTGATCAGAAGGGAGTCCGTCCAGTTGCAACAAAGATGCTAGAAGGTTATTTCAATAAAGGATCGAATAAATGGGAACTCAAAGGGACGGCTGCAGATAATCTCTACGATTGCCTAGACAATCCTCAACCAGAGCTCCTCTCAAAAATAATCAGGTGCTATCAAGTAGCTCATGTCGGTTCACCAAAGCAGCGAGTAAAAGAGTTTCTTGAGTTGGAATCATTGCTCTCAGAAAAGAATGAAGAGCTTTATCAGCGGTTGAAGATTCGACAGTTATGTGAATGATCATTCAAAACGGATGACTCGTACTGCTTCTTTTTTCGAGAGTCCAATCCTGAGTTCATCAGTCTCTTTGAGAACATAAGGGTTATCCTTTGAATCAAAAGAAAGGATGTATCCTGTGCGAAGCGGTTTGATAATCATCTCTTCTTCACCATCAACGATTCCTCGAACAAAATGAGGTTGTCGTGCAAGCTGGGGATCCCTGATGACAAAACCATAGATCGGAAGATCATTGGCAAAAGAGGTTCCTCCTAAGTTCTTGTACCAGGAAGTGCTTCCCATTCCTGTAGTGAAGACGATTCCTGAACATCCTCGAAACGCTTCGATCTTCTTATCCCAATAGATCTCAAAGCTGCTGGTCTTGTATGCCTCTTGCGCTCCAAAGAAGATATCATTGGTTGCAAGGTCAGGGAGTCGTTTTCCATTGATCTTGCCGTAGAGTCGTTTCCAATGTTCAATTGTATAATCTCCTTTTTCCAGTCTTGCAAAAGCCTGCTCGATGGTCTGTGCAGTTGCGCTAGTGAGTGCTCCCATACTTCCTTTTGAAGGGTCAAGATTTTCATCGGAATTGATTCCCATCAGAAGTGAGTTCTTGAATTGCTGTGCAGCATTGAGAAAGGTACCGTCTCCACCCAGAGTGATGATAAGATCAAAGGAGTCTCCTGAGTGCTCATGCATCTTCCTGTCAGAGACAGTTGTCAAAGAGAAAGAGTGAAGTTCGCAGAGTTCCCGAAATGTTTTCTCCAATTCTTTTTGCTGGTGATGGCTCTCTTCGATTATTTTTTTTCTTGATTCTTCAAACCTGTTGAAGACATCTTTTCTGTTCTGATAATGTTCAAAGCCAGTGGTCTTGAGCACGCAGAGTATATTCTTTATGGCCATCATCCAATCCTCTGTTATTGTACGAACTTATTTAATGATTTCCCTTCATCTATTGCTTTGATGGCTTGCGCAAACAAAGGTGCTGTTGAGATGACAAAAGCATTCTTGAGAGGTTCATCCTTTTGTATGGTGTCAGCATGATAGATTGTTCCTAATCGTCCTGATTGCTGCAGCTGTTTCAGGCTATCAGGTGCTGATCCATTCAGGAGTGCATGAGTGCAGAGGATATCAACTTGTTTAGCCCCTTTTTGGTGCAGTTCTTCGATTGCTTTGATGATAGTTCCTCCAGTGTCGATCATATCGTCAATGAGCAGGCAGTGTGCGCCTTTGACATCTCCGACCAATTGGACTTGTTCCACTACATTAGTCTGTTCATAGTTTCGATGCTTGTGCATGAAGGCCATGTCGACTCCTAGTTCTTTTGCGTACCGTTCGACTCGCTTCACACCTCCTGCATCAGGGCTTACCACCACATCGAAAGGATGGCCTTTCAGTTCATTGACAAAGAGCGATCGTGCCTTGAGATTGTCTAGGTGATCGTAGAATCCCGCTATCTGCTCCGCATGGATATCCATAGTGACTACTTGGTCGACTCCGCTTGCACGAAGGATATCAGCCACTACTTTTGCACCGATAGGTTCACGGCTTATCTTCTTATCCTGCCTGGAATAAGGAAGATAGGGGAGTACGGCAACGATCTTTGCTGCTCCTGCCCGTCTCATCGCATCACTGACTAAGACAAGTTCCATCAATCCTGTGTTGACATCCTGCTGTTCATTTGCAAGCTGCCCTATCAGATAGACTGATTCATTTCTCACGGTCTCACCGACCGTCACCTTGAGTTCCTTGTCTGCAAAACTTCTCACATCAAGAAAAGAGAGTTCTTGATGGAGTGATGCAGCTACTCGTTTTGCAAAGGTTGTCGTTCCCGTCAAAGCAAAAAGTTTCATCATATCCACCTACTTTCGTTCATAGCTTCGTGCCATCTCTTCTAAGAGATTGAGTGCACTCATCACCGATGATTCTTTCATAGCGACATCGTCACCGAGCATGAAGGTCTTATAGCCCATCTGCATCAGGCTATCGACATCTCCAATATCTTCACAGGCCGGTTCTAGTGTGTAGGCTAGACTAGGAAAAATCCTTGACGCAGCGATTGCTTTAGGGTCCTGCTTGATGATATCTTTCATCGCGCCGATGATCTGATGCGGTCGTTCAAGTTCCACATAGAGATCTCCTCGTGCAGCCATGAGCCGTTGTCCTTTCCATCCTGAATCGACATACTGCAATCCTTTCCTCGATTCTATTTTTTCAGCAATGATGGCTTGTGGATGATAGGTCAAGACATCATAGAGATCCTTCTGTGCTTCTACATATGAGAGCATATAAGTATCAATCCCTAATTTCTTTCCTACTCGCAGATACTCCTTGTCCGTTTCAGTGAGCCCTCCAAGGATCTTCAGGCTTGGATCCTTGATGTTGAGTGATTCTCCTGGTCCGATGACCCGTCTTGGTCCTTCTTGCATAAAGAGTTTGTTCTTCTCCTGTCGAAGGATGGTAGCTTTCTGTCTTCCATCACTGAAATAGGCAGTTACTGGTTTTGTCGTATCCAGTTCTATCTCATGGCTGAGCTCTATCTCAGTAAAAGGTGGCACCCAATAGCCCGTTACTCGTAATTGACGGTACTTAAGATCGATCCAGAGATCTTTTCCAAGACTTTTCAGGTTCTTGAGGGTATCTTCTAGTTTTCCTTGGATGGGCATGACAGTATTGAGTCGGATGCCGCTGACTATCGGATGGTTGACTACCTGTCGAAGGTAGGGTGCGTAAGGTGGTACCGTTACTATTGCGTCGATCATAGGAATGCAAAGCCACAAAAAGAGAAGAGAAAGAATTCTCTTCTCCCTTTTGGAGATCAGATGAGTGGCTTACTTGCTTCACCTCCTCCTTCTCCTAACAGTTTTGATCCTGTTGCTACACCATCAACATCTTTTGGTATGAACCGTACAGAATGTTCAACCTTGTCGATGACACTCGCATCGTGTCGTGCGCCGATATTATCTTTGAAGTCATCGTACATTCCCCAATGTCGAGCAATGATAGCCATGGCCACATCAACTGCCCGAGTCTTGTCTGGAAGATCGATGACTTTTTGATGACCGAGTGCATCACTCCATTGTTCCTTGACTTCTTGAGTTGTTGAATCTCGACCATAGCCACCATAAGGTTTCTGTAGATAGAACACATTGAACTTCTGTCCGAGTTTCTGCCACATATCCTTGCTTTTTATCTCATCCTGCAAAGTCTCCCCCATGTAGTATTCCACTTGTTTTGGATCGATGGTTTGGTAGTGCTTCTCATCTCCGAAAATAAGAAGGAAAGGCGAGGTTGCCTTACCTACATCAGCGTGGTTAAGCATGTAGTGTCCAAAGAGCTCATAGCTTTCATGGAGTCCTCCACCTCCTCCACCTTCACCGTAGAGAGAGTTTACTTTATCTTCAAGTTCCACTCCTTTCGTGAAGTCAGTCACTTGCAGAGGATATCGATCGCTTGTTGCATCTCCGATTGCTGCAAAGGATATCTCAACATCTGGTCGATATTGTGAAAGGGTCTGATAGAGTAATGGCAGTCGATCAAATATCTCACCTGGCCAATCGCTCATCGATCCTGTCACATCAATGCCGATGACGATAGCATTCTTGCTGTCTGTCTGGATGTTCTTTTTCGGTGTCGCATCTGCTCCAGGTTCACTTCGATGAAGATATGCTCTTCCTCCTTTTGCATCAGAGTCACCTTTCAGGTCATCCATGTAGTCTTTCTTTGCTGAGTCATAGGAATATCCTCCTTTTGCCCAACCATCCGTATCTGCGGATCCCCAACTATACATTTTTATTTCCTCCTGGCACTGGAATGTCTTCTTCCAAATGCCTGTTCTCTTAGATCTGAAAACTTGTCAAGCAAGTTCTCCTTTTCCCAGCTCGGTCTCTTGATAGGATCATACCGAAGCAGGGACATGCAGAATTCTGCCAGTGGTTCTGGCACATCTGCTGGTAAAGTCTTTCTTGCTACATCTCCTCCTAGAGCATACATGAAGACGACTCCTGCACCGTAGAGATCAGTCTGGGGAAGAGGTGTCTTTCCTTCGATGACTTCTGGTGAGACATAGGCTTCTGTATATCCTAGTGGCTTCGTTCCTGAAGTGGGCTTCACGACAGAAAGGCCGAAGTCGATGAGCTTGATATCATGTTTCTTTGGTTCGATAAGCACTTGCGATGGTTTGAGATCTCCATGGATGACTCCTTTGTAATGTGCGTAATGCAGTGCGCTCAAGAGCCGTTCCATGATCCAGGAAGCATCTTCTGAATGCATCCTTTTTCCTTTTGGCAGGAATTCATCCAAAGGTTTTCCATCGATGTAATCCATGACCATCGCGCTTGATCCATCCGGCAGAGGAAAATAATCCTTTGAATGAGGGATGCTGTGATGTTCATTGAGCTGCCAGAGTATCTTTGCTTCTTGCAGCAGTAGATCATTGTATTCTTTTCCGGCGATGCGGGTGTGCTTGATGCATGCAGGTTCATCAAGGAATCGATGTGATGCCTGATAGATTCTCGCAAAACCGCCTTGCGCAATCTGTGCTTTCAATTCATAGTTTCCAAGGGTTGTCATCCTGCTCTCACCTTCTTTTTCTCTGACTCGACTGTCTCATAGAGTTCTGGAGGTCTCATAAGAGTCTGTAGACCGAACTCCTGCTGGAATCGTCGTATCAATCCTTTCTCTTCCAGATAGGTGGTGACGACTGGAGGAAGATAGTGTTCGTATCCTCTTCCTTTTGCCATCGCGTAACGAACGAGTTCTCCTTTCACAAAGACGTGCTGTTCTTTTTCAAGAAGAGTCACTGGATGGATGACTCGGTAAGTA
>JAGQJW010000025.1 GCA_020430425.1 Nanobdellota archaeon
TGAGATGCTATACAGTTCATCAGTGGTATTTGGCTGAAGTTCCAGAAGTTGTTCAAGAACCTTGTCAGTGAATATTCTGTACGCCGGAATATCCCTTTCTTTTGATTCCAGGAATCGCCACCGCTTCAACGCCTTTCGTTGTGCGTCACTTTTGATTCCAGGATCCCCTTTGATACCTAAGAAAGGGGAAGGTGCACCGCAATAGCTGATGAACAATGCCTGTTTTGCTCGAGTGCAGGCAACATAGAATATTCTTCGTTCTTCTTCGTACTGGTTATAGTCTTGTTTCGATCCCAAGAGATCAACGAATCGATGGTCTTTTGTTCGGCAGGGATACATAGAACTGGTCGAACCTACAACAAAGACCACTTGGGCTTCAAGTCCTTTGATAGCATGGACTGTTGAGAGGGTGATCTGGTCTTCATCTGGTGCGTGACCGGTCTCTTTTCTCTCATCGGTTCGCAAGAGGTAAGGAATGTGCTGTGCGTTGCATGCCTCAACGAATTTTTCCAGACCTTTATTCGTTCGGGAAAGGATAAAGACTTCACTTCGAGGCACCTCTAACGCCTTGATCATGGCAAGAGTCGATTGCACTTCTTCATCTTCAGTTGCATATTGCTTTACCTCAACACAGCCTGATTCCTTGCTGTTGCTTGAAAGGGGAATGTATCCTTTCATGAGTTTATTGGCGTAATCGACCACCTGCTGTGATGAACGAAAGTTAATAGTTAGCTCAAGGATGACAGTCTTCTCATCTACAAATTCAAAGATCGTATCAGGATTTGCTCCTCGCCAAGCGTAGATGCTCTGTCTTGGATCACCAACGACAAAAAGATGTTTTTCACAGATGAAGGAAAGTAGTTTGGTCTGTGCCTCATTGACATCCTGATACTCATCAACGAGCACCCAACCAAAAGAAGTGATCAGGTCTGACCGGTTTTCATAGAGCTTGTTGACATCAAGGAGCTGGTCACCATAGGTTCGAAGTCCTTTCTCTTCAAGGCGTTCATGGACAAGCTTTGCCAACTTTGCGATATTCTGTGCAGTGATCTTCTCACTGAGCTTTGCTGACTGGATTCGTGAAACGAAGTAGAGATCATCTTTTCCTGAAAGGATGTAGGCATCAAGGATGGCACGAAAATCATAGAGAAAAGAGAAGAGCAGTTGTCGTTGTTCTTTTCCAGCTCGTTCTCGAGAGGTAAAATAATGCTCGAGGAAAGTCTCGATCTCAAAGCCGATCTCAAGAAGCGTCTGGATGACCAGAGTGACAAACTCTTGGTTGCTTGCCATTCTTTTTTCTTGACCATAAAGAGTATCTCCATGTCTGATAAGTTCTTTTTCGGCAAAGGAGTTGAAGGTCTCTACACGAACAGAGATACCTAGCTGCTCTAGTCGATGCATCATCTCCTGACGTGCTTTTCTAGTGAAAGTGATTGCAAGAATGTCTTTTGGTTTTACACCTGCATACTTGACAAGAAATTCTATCTTATGGGTGAGCACTCTTGTCTTTCCGCTTCCTGCACCTGCAATACACAATTGTTTCTCCCCCTTGTCGATGATTGCTTTCTTCTGTTCTCGGGTGAAATTTTTCAGGAAGAAATCAAGCTGCAAGAAGACTTCTTCATCTTCAGAAGTGATCGGACTTGGAGTGAGTTGAGGAACTACAGGTTCTGGTTGTTCCTCTCTTGAAGGAACCATATCAGGGCTTAAAGAGAGGTTTCTTTCTTCCATCTCCTGTAATCCTTTGTCAGACAAGACGATGACGGTAAACCGGTTGCGTTGCTCTCTAGCAAGAAATCCTTCCAGAAGAAGATATTCAATGAATTGGTCAAGTTCTTCTCGAGAATATCCTCCTAGACTTCCATAATGGACTTGTTTGTCTAGTCGAAGCTTGATGACTTGGCTGCTTTGCTCGCCTAAAAGAAGAGTGATTAACAGTTTTTTTCCTACAGGAAAATCTAGCTCGCTGATCAGAGAGAATACGGTGATATGCTCCCTTTTTACGGGTTTTTTGACAAGAAGACTGCCATCCGGGCCAAATTCCATTTCTCTAGTGAACAGATACCCCTTTAAATGGCTTACTCTCCACAGAGTAGAATTATTCCTGATTCGCCTGCAAGGCAATCATCGATGCGGAGAGATCAGCTATCTGAAGAACGATGATATGCATATAATGAGCAAATAATTTTTGAGTTCCTTCTTCTAGCTGTTTTGACCATGCATCAAGCAGCTCTTTTTTGAGAGCATCAAGAGAGATGAGAGTTTCAAAATCAAAATCATAGAAGCATTCATAGTATCCAGTGGCAAATTCTTTGGTCTTCTCAAAAAGAGTGAGAGTCTCTTCATCTAAAGAAAGTGTTTTATCATACTTTTGTGCAAGATACTTGAAATTATCGACGATCTTCTCGAGATTCCAGGCGACCACATACCAGAAGTGTCCTTTCTCTTTCTGGATGAGGTTCCTGTTGAGCAATCGCTCGCAGAAATTAGTCACTTTATTGCTATCATGTTCTATATCGATGAGTTTCTTTAGGCTTGATGAAGAGAGTATCGCTTCATGGAGATCATCAAATGCAGTGATCATCAAACGGAATGCCCGTCGAAGCATAGCATCAAATTCGCTGACATCAACAACAGTGACCTCTCCGATGACGATGCGAAGTTTTGATCGGTCTTTCACTATGAAACCGATGAACAAGTTGGTGAGCAGGTCTTGAAGAATATCATATTGTTCTTGCGAGTATCCGCTAACGACGATTTGGTCGTAGCCTTGTTTGTGAAGAGAGGATATTTGCCAACGAAGGACTCGTTCACTGGTTCCTGTAATATCTATTTCAGTCTCCCGAGAAGTTTTTTTAAGAGGAGGGATGATGATAAGGCGTTGATCTTCAACGTCACAATCGACTTCATCTCCCTTGTCAAGACCTTGTTCTTCTACCCAAGCAGTCGGTAAAGAGACGACCAGAGTCTTTTCAGCAAGCTTGATAATCTTTCTCTTCATAGAAATCAAGAATAAGTAGTTATTTTTAAGTGTTCGCAGCAAAGAAGTTGATCAGACGCTCTGCAGTGACATCCCAGTCAAAGTTCTTGATTACTAGCTCTCTTCCTCGAGTTCCCAATTCTCTAAGCCTGCTCTTGTGAGTGATAAGTGGCTCTAGCTTCTGTGCCAAGTCATATGAATCCCCTGTCTTGAAGAAATAGCCATTCTTTCCTTCCTTGACATAATCTCTTACAAAACCAACCGAAGTGGTGACTACAGGTAGTTCGCTGCTCATCGCTTCTAGAGTAGAAAGAGAAGTAGTTTCAGTCAGTGAAGGAAGACAATAGATATCCATTGCATTAAGGTAATGCTCTACATCATCAACTGCAGGAACGTGTACAACTCCCGGCTGTTTCTTGATCTGAGAGATGAGTCGGGAAACACCCGACCCTACAATGAGAAGCTTCACTTGAGAATACTGTTTTCGAAGTTTTATATGTGCTCGAAGAAGAGTAGGTATATCTTTTTCTCTTGCTATTCTTCCATGATAGCCGATAACCACATCAGATTGTTCAAATCCTAGTTTTGCTCGTAGTTGGTGATTGTCTCTTTTCTTGAATTTTGTCGTGTCGACTCCTAGATGGATAACGGTCTTCTGTTTGGCAATGCCTTGCCAAGTGAGCATGTCAGCGATTCGTTCTGAAGGGACGATGAGTTCCTTGCAGCTCCCATAGAGGAATCGAACCAATCGTTTTGTCCAGGAGGGAGCGTATTGCTTGACAGTCTTGTTAGTCGTCGCCTTCGAGAAAAGTTCCCATTCGACTGAGTGCACATAGCTGATGGTTTTTTCCCCAAGAAGTTTGGCAATGAAAAGTCCTAAGCCACCAACTGGACCGATCGTTTGAGTAAAGACTATGTCTGCTTTTTTGATCTCACGAAAAAGTATTCCTGGTTTGAATTTCGCTGGTGAGAAATCTCCATAGGTTTTTTTTGTAAGGGGTATTTTTGTGATCCGTATTGATTTGAATCCTTGGATCTCACCATAATCAGGGCAGATGAGGTGAATGTCATAGGAATCTTTTATTCGAGGAATGATCTCACTCAAGAACCGGGAGATACCATCTTTTCTTGGTAGAAAATTGTCGGTGAGAATGACAAGCCGTTTCATCGTATCTTATCAAATACCTCGCCAAATCTTGTATTATGAAGAAACCCTGCAACGAACGCCTTAAGATACACGCTCCACTTGAGCATGACCAATGCGACTCGTTGGCTTTTGAAATATTCTATTGCTTTAAGCTTGTCAAAGAAGGTTTCAGAGATATCGACCACCATTTTCGGGTTGATTCGTTTCTTGGTCTGAAATATCCTCCAGATGTCAAAGGAGTAGATGTCACTAGTCAGTTTTTTCTGTACATGGAGCTTGTCATAAAGTTCAAGAAGCAGTTTGTTCACCACCACATGATCAGGGTGGTTCTCATCTTCTGCATGAGTAAAGATCTTTTTTGGTTTGAGCTTGAGCAGGATCTCTTCAAGTTCCTTCGGTTTGAATTCTTCTTGGAATTTTCCTTCTTTGAGACCAAGAAAGGTCACTCCTTTTCCTCCGATGAATCTATCGGCTTTTTCTGATTCTTCCACTCTGACCTGTTGGATGACTTCTTTCTTGAAATGAGGATGGGAGAGTTCTCCAAATGAGAAGATGACGGTGTGCACTTCCTTTCCTTCAAGTGCATATTTTCGCAGCGTTCCTCCTGGACCGATCATCTGGTCATCAGAATGGGCTACCACTACAAGGATACGCTCTACCATACCCGTTCATTTATAAGAAGAGATTTATTAATATTGCTATCGACCGAGAAGAAGCATCAAAATGTTTATAAATGCCTTCTTGGTTCTCAAGGCTACGCACTGGTAGTCTAATGGTTAGGATAGTGGCCTTCCAAGCCATTGATCCGGGTTCGAATCCCGGCCAGTGCATATTCATTCTTATTCTTTCCACTTCAGAAGCGACGTGATTCGAACTTGTTCCCTAAGCAAAGCGTTGGTGCCAGAAAAATATATTTTTCTGAGCACGAATGAACTGGCCAGTGCATTTTATTCTCAATAAAGAAATGTCAAAATTGAACAGGTGAATATGTTTAATCTCATTAAAAGGAAGATTTTAGATATCGAAAAGACGATTCTAGATAAGTAATTAATTCTAAGACGTTCTTGCCCTCATACACTTTTTCCTGAAAAAGTTTGTCTGTTTTGAGCCAGTTATCGATTTCCCAGCTTGATCCTTCGTAGTAGGCTGCAGGCAGTTGATAGTCATTGACGGCAAGAAGCATTTCCATGAAGGTTCCTGATGCTCCAGATATGCCAAGAATGGCATCCGCAGCTCGTACTTGGTAGACATTTCTTACTGGATAATCTTCTTCAGTAAGTATTTTTGAGTCAGGTTCGACAAGTACCTTCTCTCCGACCTCTTCCATAAGAAAGGTGCTTGGATAGTATCCGATGAATTCTTTGCCACCGTTCTCTTTGTAGGCTTTTGCTACGAGTCCTTGAATCCCTTCACTAGGAGAAGCTAGAAGAGTGTGGTTTCTTTGAGCGAGAGTCTTTCCTATCTCATAGGCTTGTGTCTCATACTTCTTTGCTTTTTCAGGTCTCCAGGTTCCTACAACAAGTATTTTCATAAAAGAGAGAATCGAACGGTAATTTTTAAAGATTGTGCTAAAAGCTCTTAGAACTTGAATAGCCACAATTTAAGAACTACTGAAACGATGATGAAAAGAGTGATAGGAAGCCGCTTTTTTCCTATACGCAAGGAGAATAGCCGTCTCTCCAGAAGGTTTCCTGTAATCTTTTGCAAGAGTATTTGAACGATGCCAGTAAGAAAGAAGGAGGTGATCAGCCAAAGCCCGATCTCATCGACTAAGCCTAGATGTTCATTCTTTCCAAGGGTGGTGAGCAGAAAGCTCAAGCCTATCATGAAGAGAATGACAAGTCCTATTCTTTTCCACATGAGAAGTCCGTATCGTTTCTTTTTTCTTGACACAAGATGTTTTTCTCTTATTCTTAGTTATATGTTTTTCTCCTTAAGTTCCTCTTAAGATTCTTTAGGATGAGAACTAAATGGTTCGGGAAGGTAGTCATTTCTGAAAGGTTCAAGAGTGATCTTGGCAAGGTGATTGAAATGAAAAAAATTGGTAAAAGAGATATTTTGTTGCTACAGGCACTGCGCACTAATGCTAGGTTAAGTTTGACTCAGATGAGTCGACAGACCCACATCCCTATCTCTACTTTATTTGATAAGCTTAAGGCGCATGAGAAAGATATTATCCTCAAGCATACAACAATTATTGATTTCTCCCACATAGGATATGATACAAAAGTGCAGTTTCTTATCCGTGCACCTTCAACCATCCGTGATCGGTTGAGATCTCATTTGTCTTCGTTGCAGGAAGTTAATACCGTTCTTGGCATCACGAATGGTTTTGATTTTCTGGTTGAAGGTATTTTCCAGAAAGTAGCTGACGCTCACCATTTTAAGAATAATTTAGAAAAAAATTTCTCAGAGATTGAGTGTCATACCCATTTTGTTGTCGAGGACATCAAAAGAGAAGGTTTTTTTGCGGCTTAGGCAAAGTCGCAATAACCGGTCATGAACGCTGCCTCTTCAAAGCTGAGTTCATCATCTTCTAGAAGATCATCGACATATTCACGTTTATATACGTCTTCCTCGATATCTTCTGGTATCTCTTGAGGTCCTAACGGCACAAAAGATTCATGTTTTCCAGTGTCTGGTGCGTTTTCCATTACACATCCCCCACTATATTCTATGGGAAAACAAGTATTTATACTTTTGGTAGGTAAATTTAAGAATATATTCTTTTGTTTATAAAATACCAAACGAGTAGAAAAAAGAGGGAAATTAGTGTTTTCGTTTGTGTCTATCCAAAGCGATAGCTATGACGCTTTGATCGATTCCTTTTTCGAGAAGCCAGCTGGTAAGTTCTTCGTTGCTGAATCCTTCCGAACCATATTTTCCAAGATATTCTTGTACCGTGTAAAGATAATCTTTTTTCAGAAGCGCATCTATAGCCGCATCCACATTTGCTTCAGTATAGCCGTGTTCAAGAAGGTGCTGTTTGATGATCTTATTGCTGTGGCTTTTTTCCTGTTGTTCTTCAACATAGCGAGCGATGCTTGCAACATCATCATCTGCAAGACTGCTCGGTCCTCCAAAAGTGATCTTTCCTGCAACTGCTTGAGCAGTTCCCGCACCCATCAGATCCACATCTCTGCTTCGAACCACAAAGAAAACTATTCCTCCTGCAGCAAGAAGTCCTAAGAAGATGAAAAGGATTGCTGATGATCCTGCATTCTTTGAAACTGTTCCTGGAGTTTCAGTTGTTGGCGTAGTGGTTTCTTCTTCACAGCTTGTTTGACAGACTCCTCCGCAATCAACCCCTTGCTCATCCTGATTTCGTAGTCCATCAAAACAGGTTGCTTCAACTTCAGTCTCATTTTCGGTGATGTTTTCTTCAGGGCAGAGAGCACTACAGCTTCCACCACAATCAATACCCTGCTCATCATAATCCTGTACATTGTCAAAACAGGTACTTGGATCTGTTGAGACGGAAAGCGTATCTTCACAGGCACCGCATGTTCCTCCACAATCGACTCCGGTCTCAGCACCATTCTGGATGCCATCAGTACAGGTACTTGAACTAGTATAGATGAATGATCCCCCGCTTGAGCTTCCAGAACTTCCTGATCCTCCGCCACTTTGAGTGGTACAGCCTTCATCTATTTGTGAGTCACAATCATTGTCTATTCCATCATTGCAGACTTCTGTTGCCCCGGGATGGACGGCTGCATTGTTGTCCATACAGTCAAGAGAGTAATAATAGCCATCTCCATCTACATCTTGGTTCTCTGCCAGAATGAATGCTGAGAAATTACCAGTCTGTGCTTGGACCGTCTTTGCCGAAGTGTTTACCGTTGAAGTGAGCGGTCCGCCTTGTGCATAGTCGATCTCATTCATATCAGTATCATAGGAGAACTTGAGTATCTCTAGGTTCTCTGGTCTTGACAGATTATAGATTTCATAAGAGAAGAGTACATCATACGGATCGCTAGTTGAATAGTTCATCTCTAAAGCATATGCACCATAAGGAACATAACGATGGGTGGCTCCCACATCTGCTGTCTCATTTTCGATGAATTGGATGTTAAGTTTTCGAACAAGCACACTTGCATTGGTTGCGATAGAGACATTGGTTGCAGAGATGGTAACAGCATCTCCAACGTCTAGATCGACAGTGTAGCCTAATGAGTTTGCTACTAGAGCAAAAATGTTCTGTGAAGCAGATGCCGTCTTAGTGGTGATGATCTCTCCACCAAGGAAATAAGTGAGGCTCAAAGGCGTATTTGTTTCTACACTGATGTTCTGTGTTGTGGAAGGAAGTACTTCAACAGAGATGGTTGCTGTATCATTTGAGAGATTGATCCCGTTTTTCTGGTCAAAGACAGTAAGAGTGAACGTGTAGTTTCCTGCAACAGGAGAGCTCCAGTTGATCATACATTTATCTGCTGAGAGGGTGTTGGACTCAAAGAAGGCTGAATCATCTGAGCAGTCGAAATAGCTGGCGTTGTACTGACTAGTATCCGCATCAGTGAAATTGACAAAGGCAGCGAAGTTTTCTCCTGCAAGAACCGTATAGTTCTGGTCTCCGAAAAGAACTGGTGCTCTGTTAGTAACGATGAAAGTCTTATCGATGCTCGTGTTGGTATTTCCTGCAAGATCCGTTGCAGTCCAGCGGTAGGTGACCGTACTTTGAGTGGTCAGCCAAGAGGAATCGATAGTTGCTAGATATCTCGTCTTATTAGGATAATCGACCAGACCCATGGATACATTTGTCGCACTTACATTCTGGAAGGTGCCAGTAGCATTATGTGAAAGAGTGATGCTTGCTTGCAAAGGATCTACATCCCACACAAGATAGAGCGAGACATCGGTGTCTTCATAGATGGTTCCTGTCGGGCTTCGTTCAAAAGAGTTTGATACGTAGAAAGGATAGATAGTATCAAGTGTTATCATCTCTGACAAGGTATAATTTTGTGTTGCGTCATTAAGAGAGATGGTAAGATTATAGGTGCCATCAGAGAGTGTAGAGGTATTGATGGTGAAATTGTAGATTGATTTGTTCTGAAGATTAATATTAGTATCAGTAAGTGTGCTCTGAATTCCGCTATCATTGCTTAAGGTGATAGTAATATTGTTGAAGAAATATCCTTGTACAGCAACATCTTGTGTTGAAGTCAGATAGTCTGAAGTCAGGTTCGTTGTTGCAAGCGGCTGATTGCTGTTGAGGATGAACTGGACGGAATCATTTACTGAATTGTTGTAGATGTCTGTAATGACATAGGTGAAGATATATTCTCCTTCAAGTCCAGTAAAGTCATAGACAGAGGAGAGAGTGCTTGATGTGAGTGTTCCTAGATCCACTGAATCGAATACGGTTCCGTTGAGTGCGTAGGTGATCTCATATCTTGCCTGATAGGGTGATGTTTCATTGACGGTTGCCTGAAAAGTGACAAGATCCGCAGGGACCACGGTCTGTGTCGGACTGGTGATGTTGACCGTAGGAAGTGCGTTGTCCTTATAGAAAGTGAAATCAGTATTAGTTGTTGAGGTCTGCTTGTTTCCTGCTTGATCCTGACAGGCGACACTGATATCATAGCTTCCTTGAGTGATGTTGGTAAGTGTGCAGTTATAGTAGGTGTCATTTCCAGGAATCTCGTTACAGGCATCAGCATAAGATGCACTTGCATCGATATAATCGATATCATAGAGTGACCAGACACAAGTAAGTCCTGTTTCTCCTTGAAGGATGACAGTGACATTGCTGCTGCTTGAATTATCGTACCAACCATTATCAGTAGTATCATTAGCTACTTGCAGCACGGTTAACGGACTTGGCACTTCAAAGTCGAAGTAGAGGATACCATCACTTGATGCCTGTGAATAAAGAGAGGTATTGAGTGCATTCCATGCTCGCACGGTCAAGTAATAGAGTTGTTCATCCTGAAGATGGCCAGGGGCATAATCTGTCGAATCGAAAAGAACGGTTCGTGAAAGACTGTTGTTGGTCCAGCTGATGACATCTGATGCGCCTGCACTGGTTCCTAATGCATATTCATAATAGGCGATGGATGATTCATTGTCAATTGCAGGAGTCCATTCAAAGTAGAGATTGGTGCTTGCGGTGACGAATCCATCATCAGTGATGATGACCGCACTTGGCGGAGTATAATCCATCTGGACGGTGCTGATCTGGTTGGTTCCGTAACGGACGGAGTTTCCTGCATGATCATAGACATCAAGAGCAAAACGGTAGCAATAGCCATTCTCAAGATTGGTGAACGTGTAGTTCTGGGGAACCCCCGAACCGATGATACTTGCATTGAGTTCCTCTTGATAATCTGGTGCACCTGAGAAGCTGCAGCTGCCATCGACGAGTGCGGCTTTCCTGCTCAAGAGTGTTGCTCTGGAGACTCCAGAACCGCTATCGTTTCCGACAAGAAAAGTGACGTCGATGTAATCGACATTGACACTTCCACCAGTATAATAGAGATATCCGTTAGCAGGTGGCAATGAATCCAGGGTGACACCTGCTGACGAATACCACGCACTCCACCTATTCCCTCCAAAGAGGTTTGAATTTCTTGCTTTTGCAGAGACGTAATAGGTTTCTCCTTCCCCTAATGAGAGTCCTGTCTGAGTGAAATTGGTCTGGATGGTTGCAGTGATACTTTTGGTATCATCCCACCCTGTAAGTGGATAGATATTGGTTCCGATCGCATACTCATAAGAGGTGATGGTCGTTTCGTTATCAGTAAAGCTCCATGCTAGAGTGAGCTGGCTTGGATCCCGGACCCAAGTGACTCCAGAATCAGCTTGGATGAGGATATAATCATTGGTTGGAGGCGTATTGTCCTCAACAGTGATGCCATCTGTTGAAGTGGTGGCGCTTGTCCTTGCAAGAGTATCTACTGCTCGGATATTGACAAAATACCATTCATTATAGGTAAGGTTTGAGCCCGTCACATTATAGGCCGTAGTAGTGTTTGCTACTGTAAACCAAGAGATGACATCTGCACTTCCTGCACTGGTACCGACAGAGAGTTCGTAATGATCCAGATAAGGATTGGTCGAACTTGTCCAATTCACTTCGATACGAAGTTCGCTTGTTGTCGTTCCCTTATCCTGTATAAGAGCGATAGTTGGAACGGTTGATTGGACCACATAGCCAGTCACGGTTGTTGTATTTGAGTGACCGAAAGAATCCTCGACGGTGAAAGTGATATTGTAGGTGTCATCTGCAAGACCAGGGATGAGATAGCAGCTTCTGTTCGAGAGTGAGGTGTTGATGCAAGTGACATTTCCTGCAGTGATTCCCATGTAGGTGGTGGTTGAAGAGGTATATATCTGTGAGTCACTGCTGTTGCTTGCATTGGTGATGTTGACCAAGAGAGTCTCTAGACTGATATTATATTCATCAGTGATATTGAAAGCGATTGCAGAGGATGATTGCAAACCGGTAAGATTTGGCAAGTCAAAGAGTGGTGCAGCAGTATCATAGACGATCTGCGTGGTGGTTGCGCTTCCAGCTGTACCAAAGAGTGTTCCATAGACAGAAAGATCATTGAGCCCGGGGTAGAGTTCAATAGAGATGTTGAACCATCCTGTTGGTTGTTGTGCATCATATACTTCAAGACCTTCGCCTGCAGATACGGTCTGAGATAACAGAGGTGAAAGGCTTATTTTGTAGTAATCGACAAAAGGATTGGCTGCAAGCACTTGGTAGTAGAACAGGTTCAAGAGATTATGTCCTGCAAACTTGATGAAGCCTCCTGCAGTAAGATTTCCTCCTAGATTGTTTTCCACTCGGATAAGTGAATCATTATAGACTTGAGTGACGGTCAGGTTGCCAAGACTATGAGTGTAGACTGAAGAGTTTGTTGCACTTGCATTCGTTCGTGCAGATGGATAGTCATCGCTTGCGACACTGACATTTACGGTTCCTGATTTTGTCGTGTAGCCGATGACATCAATCCATGCTGTTGTCGTTGCGGCAGGAAGTGATTCTAGGACTGGTGAAAGACCTTCGTCAATCGCGAAAGTATAGGAGGATGAATTCTGGCTTTGAACAAGCGTGTTAGTGCAACCGACAATAAGAGAATATATCTCCGGGATTGACTTGCTGAAGGTAAACGTGTCTGATGTTCCATTGGGAACTGAATGTGTCTGTTCTGCAACACCATCAACATAGAGTGAGCAGGAGATACTGCCATTGTCTGCATCATCAGAGATGTTGTAGTCGACTTGAATAGTGTCTAAAGAAGTGTAGATGGTCTCATTTGTCGGTGAAGAGACAGTGATACTAGTCACTGCTAAAGCCACGCTTGAGAAAAGGACAAAAATCATCAAGAGCATTCCTAGAAAAGGGATCCGATTCATTGGTCACCTCCTTTGAGGTCAACCATGAGTGCCGTCCCGATTTTGAGTATAGTAAGTGAGTCCCTGTACATCCGTACCAAGTCTCTGATAGTTCCCATTTCAAGGTCAAAATGTTTGGCAAGAGAAGTATAGGTTTGATGAGGGTTCTTTTCTAGAAAGGACAAGAATTCTTCTTTTGTTGGTATTATCGCGATCAACCTCGAAAGAGAGACTTCCAAGAAGTTTCTTAGAACATCCCACACACAAGGGAAATTTGAACATTTAGTCTTTATAAACATTTCTCTACACTACAAAACAAATAAAAACAACAAAATAAAAGTTAATATAATAAAAA